>JBOIGA010000218.1:0-5255 GCA_050741875.1 Burkholderiales bacterium | reverse complement strand
GCGCACGCTGGTTGGCTTGCCTTCGCGCCCTTAGCGTCCTTCGCGTTCAATGCTCATGACCTCTGCAATGAACCGCACCCCAACCCGCAACCCGTCAGGGACACCTACTCGGCGTCCCAGAAGAGATCCGCCCGCTGCCATTCCAGCTTCCAAGTGCCGACGAGTGCGGGTTCAATCGCGTCGGCCATGTTCCGCCGCTCACTGAGAAGCAACTTGCTCGTGAGGCGCGTCGTGGCCGGTCTGTTCTAGCCGCAAATTTTTCGGACTCCGTGCGAAAAGCGTGATTGGCTTTAAATGTAGGAGGTACTACAATCGCCGCGAAAGCAGACCCCCATGAAACAGCAGATCAGCTTGCGCGAAGCTAATCAGCATCTGTCACGCTACATTCAGGCCGTCGAGCGGGGGGGTGAAGTGGTCATAACCAGACGCGGCACCCCAGTCGCCAGGCTCATCGGCGTGACTAAGAACAAGAAGGTCACACCGGAGCAGAAAGCGGCGCTCAAAAGTCTTTTTTCCGCCAATTGGAAGCTCGGTCGCTATAAGTTCAACAGGGAGGAGTTGTATGAGGAGCGCCTGGAAAGAATCACTCGCGGGACGAAGGGCAAGTGTTGATACAAATATTCTGATCTATGCGGTTGCCGGCCAGGAAACCGCGAAGCATGCCGTCGCCGCTGAGCTCTTGTCTTTTCTTGTCTCGCAAAACGGCTTTCTCACGCTGCAAGCAGTCTGCGAGTTCGCCAATGTCGGCGTGAAGAAGCTGCGACTGCCTGTACCCGAGGTGGAAGCACGCTTGCAAGAGTTAAAACAGGCGTTCGAGATCAGCCTGCCGAATGTTCGAGCCTTGGACAGGGCAATCCAACTGATTGCACGTTATCAGTTCGCCTTTTGGGATGCGATGCTTTGCGCTGTCGTCAGCGAAGGCGGCGCGAGTGTGTTATTCAGTGAAGATATGCAAGACGGTCAAGTCATTGATGGTCTCAAAATCATCAACCCATTTGTCTGACCATGCCGCTTTCCTGGAACGAGATCAAGGATCGCGCGCTCGCCTTCTCGCGCGAGTGGGCGGATGAGTCTTCCGAGAGTGCTGAAGCGAAATCGTTTTGGGATGCGTTTTTCCCGGTCTTCGGCATCACGCGCAGACGCGTGGCTCTTTTTGAAGAGCCCGCAAAACGGCTCGATGAAACGCGCGGCTACATAGACCTCTTCTGGAAAGGGGTGCTCATAGTCGAGCACAAGTCGCGCGGCAAAGACCTGACCAAAGCGTACGGTCAGGCGGTTGACTACCTCGGGAAAATTCCCGAGCGCGATCTGCCGAGGTATGTGCTCGTCTCCGATTTCGCCCGCTTCCGGCTCTACAACCTCGAAACCCGCGACGAGCACGAGTTCCCACTCAAGGAGCTGCACAAGAACATCAAGCTGTTCGGTTTTATCGCGGGATACCAGCCTCTAAAAATCCGCGAAGAAGATCCGGTCAACATCGTCGCCGCTGAACGGATGGGGCGGTTGCACGATCAACTAAAGGCGAGCGGCTACACCGGTCACGCGCTCGAAGTTTACTTGGTGCGGCTCTTGTTTTGTCTCTTCGCTGACGATAGCGGAATCTTCGAGCCGCGCGCTAGGTTTCAGGAGTACCTCGAAAGAAGAACCGGCGAAGATGGCGCCGATCTCGGTTACCACCTCGCCATTCTTTTCCAGATTCTCAATACGCCGAACGAGAAGCGGCAAACGACACTCGACGAAGATCTGGCGGGCTTCCCCCATGTGAATGGCAAGCTATTTGAAGAAACGCTGCCGCTCGCGAGCTTCGATTCGAAAATGCGTGTGACTTTGCTCGATTGCGCCGGACTCGATTGGGGCCACATCAGCCCGGCAGTCTTCGGCGCGCTGTTTCAATCGGTGATGGATGCCAAGCTGCGGCGCAATCTCGGCGCGCATTACACGAGCGAAAAAAATATCCTCAAAGTGATCAGGCCGCTTTTCCTCGATGAACTACGCGGTGAATTCGAGAACGCGAAGAACAGCGAGCGCAAACTGTTCGATCTCCTGAAGAAGATTTCCAACCTGCGTTTTCTCGATCCGGCTTGCGGCTGCGGGAACTTCCTAGTAATCGCCTATCGCGAACTGCGACTCCTCGAGCTCGACATCCTGCTCGCGATGCAAAAGCTCAAGAAGACCAGCGCGCTCGATTTCGAAATCCTGAAATGGGTGCAGGTCAACGTGGATCAGTTCTACGGAATCGAGATCGAGGAGTTCCCGCGCGAGATCGCGCAAGTCGCGATGTGGCTCACCGATCACCAGATGAACATGCAGGTTTCCGTCGAATTCGGTCAGCCGTTTATTCGCTTGCCCCTCAAGCACCATGCGACGATTCGCCACGGCAACGCGCTGCGGCTGGATTGGAACGAAGTCATTTCAGCCGAGCGCGTCAATTACATCCTCGGCAACCCGCCGTTTGTAGGAAAGCAGTACCAAAGCGACGAGCAGAAGAAGGACTTGGAACAGATATTCGCGGGCTTAAGAGGTGCGGGTGTGCTCGACTACGTGACCGCCTGGTATATCAAGGCGGCGCGATATGTACGTGGCAAAGACTCGGTGCAATCAATGCTCGAAGGGTTTGGTGAAGGAATTGCCCCAAAAGAACGCGTGAAAATCGCATTCGTCTCGACTAATTCGATTACGCAAGGCGAACAGGTAAGTTTGTTGTGGGGTGAACTTCTGAGGCTTGGCGTGAAGATTCATTTCGCGCATCGAACATTTCGCTGGAGCAACGAAGGACGCGGAATGGCGGCGGTTCATTGTGTGATCGTTGGGTTCGCGCTTTTTGACACAGCAAGCAAGACGATATACGACTACAGCGACATTCGCGGCGAGCCGCAGGCGATGCAAGCGTCGAACATTAATCCGTATCTCGTGAATGCCCCGGACATTTTAGTTATCAAGCGACGCACGCCCATCTCATCGGTCGCGGAAATCGCTTTTGGGAACATGCCCAACGACGGAGGCAACCTGCTTCTGTCGAGCGAGGAACGCGACGCCCTCTTGAACGCGTGTCCCAACGCAGAGGCCTGGCTGCGCCCGCTGATGGGAAGCGACGAATTCATCAATAACGGCGAGCGTTGGTGTCTGTGGTTGGAAAGCATCACACCGACGGAGCTGCGCTCGATGCCCGAGGTGATGCAGCGTGTGGAGGAAGTGAAGCGGCATCGTCTATCCAGCGCTCGCGAAACAACGCGTGAGCTTGCTCTCACTCCTACACCTGTTCGGCGAAATACGGCAGCCAAGGAAGGACTACCTCGTGATCCCAGAGGTCTCATCCGAGAATCGCCAATACATCCCGATTGGATTCTTACCCCGCTCAGTTGTGCCCACCAACAAGCTGTACACCTTTTCGGGCGCGAGCCTCTACCATTTCGGAATATTGGCCTCCGCGATACACATGGGTTGGATCAAGAGCGTCGCGGGTCGGCTGAAGAGCGACTTTCAATACTCCGCCGGCATCGTTTACAACAACTTCCCTTGGCCTCGCGATCCCAGTGAGACACAAGTGAAGACAATCGAGGAAGCCGCGCAAGACGTGCTAGATGCGCGGGCGAAATTCCCGAATGCTTCACTCGCCGATCTTTACGACCCCATTGCCATGCCGCGGGAGTTGAGACGCGCGCATGAAAAACTCGACCACGCGGCTGACGCTGCTTACGCCAGCCCTGAGCCAGCTCGAAGGAGCAACCGTGATTTCAAATCTGAAGCTGAGCGCGTCGCGTTTATATTTGAGCTGTATCAGCAGTACACGAGCTTGCTGCCGGTAGAGCGGAGTCGCCGAAGAACACCACACAGGACCTCGCGATCGGTCCGGTCAGGGTAAGCCACCGGCCGGGACGCCAGGTCCCCGGCTACAAAGCTCTTTCGAGATATGCGACCAGTCTGGTGACTTTCTACTCTTCGCGATGGCGACAGAGCAATGTAGCAGGTTGTCCTCATTTTGAAGAAAAAGTGATCGACGGCACTCATTACCGGACTTATAATCGCACCTCAGATAGTACGATTAAGGAGACGCTAATGGCGGCGATTACAGCGAATGACCTGAAGACCAAAGGGATAGCCGCAGTGGAGAGCGCGCTCAAGGACCAGCCTGACGCGGTAATCTCGGTGCGTGGGAAAGAGCGCTTTGTTGTGATGAACATTGACTATTACCACAGCCTGCGCGAATGCGAATTGGAGAGCGCTTTACGCGAGGCGCGGGCTGACCTTGCAGCCGGACGCGTCATCCGCGAATCGCCGGCTGCCCATGTCAAGCGAGTAAACAAGGGCAGGCGGAATGGCGTATGAGCTGGTCTTTCCGGAAAGCTATAACCGAAGAGCGGCAAAGTTTCTTAAGCGCCATCCCGAATCAAGACACCAATATCGAAAGACCCTCGAGCTTTTATCCCTGAATCCGCAGCATCCGTCATTACGGCTACACGCGATGAAAGGCCGCCTTGAAGGCCTGCACTCGGTTTCGATCAATCTCTCTTACCGAATCACCATCGAACTCTTGATCCGGAACAAGGAGATTATTCTCATTAATGTCGGTGGCCACGAGACTGTCTATTAAGAACTGACTAACACAGTTTTGTCGTCCCGGCGGATGCCGGGACCCGGTGGCTTTCAAATGCTGGGATGGATTCCGGCTGGAGCCTATCCCGGACTCCGATCCGTGGCCGGAATGACGTGCCTTCAGTGCCGAGCCGTTAGCCATTCACGAAGGTGTCAATAAGCAAACGGCCGGCAGAATTGGCGATCGCCGTGTTTTACGCCGCGAGGAGGTCGCGTAGAACATACGGCAGAATTCCCCCGTGCTTGAAGTAATCCACTTCGATCGGCGTGTCGATTCGTAGCAGCAGCAGGACTTTTTCCTCAGCGCCGTTCTTGCGACGAATGATGAGCGTGACCTCTTGCTGGGGTTTCAACCCTCCCGAGATTCCGCTGAGACCGAATTCTTCGGTGCCGTTTAGTTTCAGACTTTGCGCGTTCACGCCGGCTTTGAATTGGCAAGGCAATACGCCCATGCCGACGAGATTGCTGCGGTGGATGCGCTCAAAGCTTTTGGCGATGACAGCTTTGACGCCGAGTAGCTGTGTGCCTTTCGCCGCCCAGTCGCGCGACGAGCCTGTCCCATATTCCTCGCCGGCGAAGACGAAAGTTGGCACACCGTCGGCGATGTATTTCATCGCCGCGTCGTAGATGCTCATCTGCTCGCCGTCCGGTTGGTGCAGAGT
>JBOIGA010000217.1:0-5283 GCA_050741875.1 Burkholderiales bacterium | reverse complement strand
CGTCCGCTCGAACGCGTGGTTGGGCATCATGGCTCGATTCACTTCGCGGTGAGCACCTGAGCAATTATGGAGGCGAGTGAGAGCGCCAGGGCCGCGAATGCTGCAACGAGAGTCCAGAGTTGTCGCCGGTGTTCGATGTCCTTTTCCGAGAGAACGGCGGCGAGATAAGGGAAGTTCACGCAGTGGCGGTCGGACCCAACGGCAAGAGAGAACAAGTGAACGTTAGCTCCGTTGTCTTGGGTATACCGGAACTTGGCGTCCAAGTGGTAGTAAAGCCGCCCAAAGAGCATCTCGGGAACGCAGCCGAGGCGGGCTGCGAGGGCTGGGATGTCGATCGGCACGTAGGGGTCTCGCTTTTCTCCAGCCTCGGTTCGCGGATAAGACGATTCGTACATCTCGAAGATGCACCTCAAGATCTCGCGATCGGTCGGGAGTGCCTTCATGATGCCCAACAGGGCCGAGTTAAGCGGCACCCCCGAGCGGAGCGTGACAGGCTGCGTGCAGCCTGGCGCGCCCGACGAGTGGGGCGAAGCCGCAGGCCTGGTGCCTGCGGTGCCGACTTGAACGTTCGTTGGACGGCGCGCAGCGCCGGACAACGAGCGTTGAAGCAGCTTAACTCGGCCCTGTTGGTCGGCCAGCGCAGCGCTTTAACCGCGAAGGAAGTCCTCCGGCCAGTGAGTTTGTTTACCGCGAGGCTCATTCATCTTGCACTTTATAGGCGCTGCGCGCCGACCAACTTAAAGTAGACACCCGAAATTCTGTCGGCATATGCACCGGCGAGGTGTATAACCCAGCCGGCACGCCGACAAGTCCTTCTTCCTTCAGGGCTGTCACGTTTTAGGGCACCGTAAATGGAAACCAAAAGCCCCTCGCCTTAGTCTTCCGAATTGCTAAATCAGCTGCTGGAAAACCGCGCGTGAGGCATTGGAGCAACCGCATCAAGAAGGTTTTACGCCGACCGGATTAAACGCTCTATCCTATTTTGTGGCAAGCGACGTTTGCTCCACATCCCGCTTGCTCGCATCATGAATAAAAACGCAGCAACGGGGCACGAAAGACATTGTGCCCGTACGGTTTGTCCCGCACGCGGGAAACTCGGATTCAGATTCGGCTTGAGTAAAACCTTACGGCTTGGATCGGTTGCGTAAACGAAGCCCGCGTTACCCGCTTCGAGGAATAGGTTGAAGCGAGTAGCGCGGTTGTGGACTATTGCGCGGCGCGGGTCTCGGCTGCCTTGCGCGCTGCGGCGGATCGCTTTGTTGGTCCCTTGGTGCGTGCGGCTTTCTTTGCCGCTGCCGAGCGCTGTGCGCTTGTCCTCTTGGCGGCGGCGGATCGCGCTTGCTTCGCGAGTGACGCGGACGAAGCAGCCTTCCGTCCCTCTTGCTTCAAAGCAGCGGTGGTTGCGCGGGAGCGCTTCGCCGAAGTCTTGCGAGTCCCCGTTTGTCCCTTCTTGAGGGCCTGCTTGGCGCTCTGGCGGGTTTTCTCGGATGTTTCTCCTTTCTTTGGCGCAGGTAACTTCACTCCCGCGCGTCGGGCCTTGCTCAAGCCGATCGCGATGGCTTGTTTCGTTGAGCGCGCACCGTGCTTGCCTTCGCGGATGTGTTCCATTTCTTCGCGCACGAACTCTCCGGCTTGCGTTGAGGCGGACTTTCCTTCCTGCTTGTCCTTCTCCGCGCGCTCGATTGTCTTTTTCTCAGGCATGACTTTCTCCTTTCCTGGCGCCCGTCCGAATAGGCTACACAGGCCGCGAGATCTCGCGCAGAGTTTCGCCCGAGAGATCTTCGTCGCTTACCCGCAACGCGAGGTCGCCGAGTGAAACGATCCCGATCGGACGATTGTCGGTATCCATGACCACCAGCCTTCTGATCTGCTTATCCTCCATGAGCTTGGAGGCTTCTTTCACGTCATAGCCGGCAGGACAAGTGTGAATGTCGCGGGTCATCACTTCGCTCACCCTGGTTTGTTTCGGATCGAGACCTTTCGCGGTTCCGCGCACGGTGATGTCGCGATCAGTGACGATGCCCACGATTTTTGCGTCGTCGTAGACCGGCAGCGATCCAACGTCCTCTGCGAGCATGATGTTCGCGGCCTCGGTAAGCGTCGCATTCGGACGGACGGCCTTGACGTTTCTGGTCATAATCTCTTTGAGTTGCATGTTGTGTCTCCTTTGGTCAAACGCCGTAGGGGCGTTTTACGCGCGACGCAACAAGCATGCCGGAGCGTGCGCGGGTCATCGTGGTGTATGCGAAGCGCGTCCGACCAGTAAACTTTGGAAGGCTATGTAAGATTTACGCGCTCGACTTGTAATCCGTCACGCCCCCCGTATAGCGCGAAATTCCTGGTCTTCTTCATCCTTAATTGAGCGATTTGGCAGTAAGATATGTACATCAATATAGCTATTGGAGCTTGCGTATGGAACAACAGTACTCGATCGCGCAAGCGCGCGACCAGCTTCCCGGCATCGTTCACGAGGTCGAAAAGGGAAAAACGGTCACTCTGACGCGGCGCGGCAAACCTGTCGCGCGGCTAGTGTCGGTGCGGGAGTACGACCGGCTGACTGGCGAAAAAAGAGCGGTTGCGTGGGACGCAGCTTCCGTAGACACCCGCGGTTTCGGTTTCGATCGCGATGAGGCGAATGCCAGATAGATTTTTTCTCGACACCAACGTTCTCGTCTATCTTTACTCCAACACCGAGCCCGGGAAAAGAAAGATCGTCCAAGGCTTGGCCTCCGCACCGGGCGCCATAGTCAGTACTCAGGTTCTGAGCGAACTGGCGAATGTGTTGAAGAAGAAATTTACTTTGCCTGAGGCGCAGATTGCGAAAGTAATCGACGAAATTACCTCCGCATGCGACGTTACTCTGGTCAATCCAGAGATGATTCTGGCGTCACTGCGGCTCGCCGAAAAGTATCGTTATTCCTTCTACGACAGCCTGATCATCGCCGCTTCTCTCGCCTCAGGCGCGAACTTTCTTTACTCGGAAGATCTCCAGCATGGGCAGAGGATAGAATCCTCGCTGGTTATCAAATCGCCGTTCAGGAGGAAACGCGCAAAGAGCGCTAATTAGAAGTTCCGATCCCCAAGCTATGGAAACATGAAACGCAGCAAAGTTGTTGAGCTTATCAACTCAGAACAACCGCGCGAATCGGTGCTGGCCAAAGGCTGGATTCGCACGCGGCGCGACGCCAAGGATTTTTGTTTTCTTGAATTGAACGATGGTTCGTGTCTGCGTGGTTTGCAAATTATCGCTGGCCCAGCATTGCATAACTTTGATGCGGTCAAATCGCTTGGCACGGGCGCTGCGATCGCCGTCCAAGGCAAGTTGATCGCTTCTCCCGGAGCCGGGCAGAAATGGGAGCTTGCCGCTGACCGGATCGAGATCATCGGGGAATGCTCCGAAGATTATCCGCTGCAGAAGAAGAAACATTCCGACGAATTTTTGCGCACCATCGCACACCTGCGCCCGCGCACCAACAAGTTTGGCGCAACGTTTCGAATCCGTTCCAGGCTCGCGCACGCGATCCACACTTTTTTTCAGGAACGCGGATTCGTCTATGTGCACACGCCGATCCTGACCGCTGCCGATTGCGAAGGAGCGGGCGAGATGTTCAGCGTGACCACGCTCGATCTCGCCGAGGTTCCGAAGAAGGACGGCCAAGTCAACTTCGACGAAGATTTTTTCGGCAAACAGGCGAAGCTCACCGTTTCCGGCCAGCTTTCGGGCGAGATGTTCGCGCTCGGCTTGGGCGACATTTACACTTTCGGCCCGACTTTCCGCGCCGAGAATTCCAACACCGCGCGCCACATGGCGGAGTTCTGGATGATCGAGCCGGAAATGGCGTTTGCCGATCTCACCGACGACATGAATCTCGGGGAAGATTTCGTTCGCTACCTCGTGCGCTACGCGCTCGAGCATTGCCGCGATGACCTCAATCTTTTCGCGCAATGGGTGGACAAGGAGTTGATGGAGAACCTGACCAACATTGCGGACAACGCATTCGAGCGAATTTCGTACACCGATGCTATCGCGCTCCTGCAGGAATCGAATGAAAGGTTCGAGTATCAGCCGGAGTGGGGCGCGGACCTGCAGACCGAGCACGAGCGTTATTTGACCGAGCGGCAATTCAAGAAGCCGGTCATCGTCTACAACTACCCGAAAGCGATCAAGGCGTTCTACATGCGGCAGAACGACGATGGTCAGACCGTCGCGGCGATGGACATTCTGCTGCCGAGAATCGGCGAGATCATTGGCGGCAGCCAGAGAGAGGAACGATTCGATGTGTTGCGCGCGCGAATTCGCGAACTTGGTTTCAATGAAGAAGACTACTGGTGGTATCTCGATTCGCGCCGCTACGGCTCCGCGCCGCACGCCGGCTTCGGATTAGGCTTCGAGCGCTTTTTGATGCTAGTTACTGGCGTCACCAACATTCGTGATGTGATTCCGTTTCCGAGGACGCCGAAGCACCTCGAGTTCTAAGACTTAGATCCGCCGGGGCGTCGACGTCAAAGCGAATGCCAGCGTCATTAAAGTCGGCCAATCGCTTCAGAGATCAGTTGATATGTTCTTCAACTTCTCGGCGTTTGGCGGCTCCACCTCCGATTCGTTCGAGCACATGATGCGTCATGCCGAGCGCAAGCTCATGCTCTCCCATGAACACCTTGCCGGCGTTCTCTTTCCGGAGGAGCGCTGCCTCCTCGTCGCTATGAGTGCGCACGACGGTTTCCATGTCCGGTTTGAGCGTGCGCGCGATTTCGATCATTTTTCGCGCCTGAAATGTATCCGGAGTTGCGATCACCAACATCTGCGCCCGCGCGATATGCGCCTGGATGAGGACTGCCGGATCGGTAGCGTCGCCGGAAACAGCCGGTATACCGTGTTCGCGCAGCCGCTCGACCTGCTCACGGTTCTGCTCGGCAACAACGAACGGCACGCCGCGCTCGGTCAAGGCTTGGGCAATCCGCTGGCCAACGCGACCATAGCCCACCAGAACAACATGCCCGGTAAGGCGAGTCTGATCGACGGTCATCGGAAGCTCCGCGAGTGGGTCGCCGGGCCGCTCCAGGGCGCGGGCGAGCTTCGAGCGGGATCGAATCCAGGCTTGCACCGGCTCGATTGCGCGGAACACCAGAGGATTGAGTGCGATCGAAATGAGTGCTCCTGCGAGAATGAGGCTCTGACCTTCCGCCGGCAGGAGCTTCAGGGAAACCCCCAGACCCACCAGGATGAACGAGAATTCGCCGATTTGCGCCAGGCTCGCTGATACCGTGAGCGCCGTGTTGAGC
>JBOIGA010000216.1:0-5291 GCA_050741875.1 Burkholderiales bacterium | reverse complement strand
ATCGGCGGCTGGGCAGACGTTGACCAGGTGATTTGGGACGCCGAATGGGTGAAAAAACTGCAAGCGATCCTGAAAGCCGCCGAGACTGCCGTCACCTTGCTTGCGGCGCTTCTGGGGTTTGGCCTGCTTGCCATCACTTTCAACACTGTGCGTCTGCAGGTCCTGACGCAAAAAACCGAGATCGAGGTCGCGAGCTTGATCGGTGCGACCCGGGCCTTCATCCGCAGGCCCTTCCTTTACTTCGGTGCGTTACAGGGACTCTTGGCGGGCGCAACAGGCCTTGCGATCGTTGCGCTCGCCGCTGCTCTGTTGAATGACAAGATCGCCACGCTCAATGCCCTCTATAGCTCGGCCTTCGTGCTGGCGCTTCCGAGCGCGAGAGAGACGCTCGCGGTGCTCGCCATCGCCGCGATTCTAGGTTGGCTGGGGGCTTTCATTTCGGTCAGCCGGCACCTCGCCAGAGCCAGCGCAAGCCACTGATTCAGCGACCAATGAGATGAGTTTTGGAGCGGAACTTTCGGACCGATTGGCACTCTCTATCCAGCACAGTAAAATTGCTGTTTTAGAGGATTGAACATGACCAACACTTTTGCTTTTCCGGTTCCCGCCGTCGTCGGCAGCATCGAAGCTTACGTTCAGGCGGCCAACCGGTTTCCCATCCTCACCCAGGAGGAGGAAACCGAATACGCGCGACGTTTGAGATACGAAGACGATCTGGACGCCGCGAAGAATCTGGTGCTTTCGCACCTGCGTGTGGTGGTGGCAATTTCGCGCGGCTATCTGGGTTATGGACTCCCGCACGCCGATCTGATCCAGGAAGGCAACATCGGGCTGATGAAAGCGGTGCGCCGCTTCGACCCGGAGCGCGGAGTGCGTCTCGTTTCTTTCGCCGTGCACTGGATCCGCGCCGAAATCCACGAATACGTTGTGCGTAACTGGCGGATCGTCAAGATCGCGACGACGAAGGCCCAGCGCAAGCTCTTTTTCAATTTGCGCAGCTTGAAACAGCATCTGGGCACGTTGGGAGTCGCAGAAGCAGCGGAGGTCGCGCGCGAACTCAGAGTCAAGCCGGCGGAGGTTTTTGAAATGGAAACGCGGCTTCTGGGTCGCGACATCGCGCTCGAGCCGCAGCACGACGAGGACGAGGAGTTCGTCAGTCCGATTGCTTATCTCGAAAGCCCCGAGCCCGGGCCCGAAGCTCAGCTCGAAGAAAAGCAAACCGCGAAGCTCGAAGGTGAAGGGCTGACCTTGGCGCTCGATTCGCTCGATCCGCGCAGCCGCCGGGTAATCGAATCGCGCTGGCTGCGCGAGAACGATACGGCGACCTTGCACGACCTTGCCGGCGAATTCGGCGTTTCAGCCGAGCGCATTCGGCAGATCGAGCAGAAAGCGCTGCAGAAGATGAAGACAGCGATGGTCGCGGCAGCGTAAGCGAACGCGTAGCGTAAGACGAAGAAGTTTGAATCAAGCCGCCTCAATTGAGGCGGCTTTTATTTTTCGGCCAAAAGAATCTTCAGATCGTGGGCGAGCACGTCCGCGCCCTGGCCGTAACTGACATAGAGCCTGAGCCGGCCATCCTGATCATAGACGTAAGTTCCCGTCGAATGATCGAGAGTGTAGTTCCCTCCCTCCCCCTGCTTCTGATAGACGGTTTTAAATTCTTTTGCGACCGCGGCCAGGTCTTCGGCGCTTCCGGTCAAACCCAGAAAAGATGGATGAAAAGTGGGGACGTACCGCGCAAGGACTTCCAGCGTGTCGCGCTCGGGATCGAGGGAAACGAAGAGAACCTGCACATCTTTGGCGTCGTCTCCGAGGCGCTTGAGCGCTTCCGCCATCTCAGCCAGAGTCGTCGGGCAAAAGTCCGGACAGTGCGTGTAGCCAAAAAAAACGACGACCGCCTTGCCTTTGAAATCGGCCAGCGTTCGTGTTTTTCCGTCGTGCGCGGTCAAGCGAAAGTCACGCGCGAAAGCCGCGCCGGTGACGTCGGTGGCTTTGAACTCCGCTTCACCGCACGAAAGCACGGCGAGAGCCAAACTAGCGCAGATAATGGTCCGCGAGGAGCGCGGTGAAAAGAAGCGAAAGATAGACAATCGAGTAGTTGAAGGTTTTCTGCGCGAGGCGATCGCTGTAGCGGAAATAGATGGCGAGCGCGTAGCCGACAAAGATCCCGCCGAGGACGAGCGCCGCGGCAAGATAAACGATGCCGCTCATCTGGGTCGCAAAAGGCAAAATGCTCACGGCGACGAGGATCACCGTATAGAGCAGCACGTGCAGCCGGGTGAACTGGTCGCCGTGAGTGACGGGAAGCATCGGCACCTTGGCTTTTTCGTACTCCTTGCGCCGGTAGAGCGCTAGCGCCCAGAAGTGCGGCGGCGTCCAGGCGAAAATGATCAGAAACAAGAGCAGCGCGTCGTACGAGATTTCCCCGGTCACCGCGGCCCATCCCAACACCGGCGGCATCGCGCCGGAGGCGCCGCCGATCACGATGTTTTGCGGCGTCAGCGGTTTCAACAAAATCGTGTAAACGATGGCGTAGCCGGCGAATGTGGCGAGAGTGAGCCACATCGTCAGCGGATTAACCAGCTCGTGCAGGATCGCGAGCCCCATGCCACCAAGGACGGCGGAAAAGATCAGCGTCTCGCCGCTGGTTAGCCTGCCTCTGGGCAGCGGGCGGCCACGCGTGCGCGCCATGATTCCGTCGACATGCCTCTCAACCAGGCAATTGACCGCCGCGGCCGATCCGGCGACCAGCGCGATTCCGGCGGTGCCGAACAAGAGCGCCGTCAGAGGGACCATCTCGCTCGTCGCGAGGAACATGCCGACCACCGCGGTGAAAACGATCAGGGAGACAACGCGTGGTTTGGTGAGTGAAAGATACTCGCGCATGCGCTCACGCAGAGTGCGTCTGGTCGGGGAGGCAATGATCAATTCGCGCATTTCGGAAAAATTCGCCGCGTTATTTTGAGCCGGGAGGCCGTGCGGGATGGCGCCGAAGGCGGAAGTTTAGCACCACCATCGCGATAAGCAACAAAGCCGCGACGGCGTTATGCGCGACCGCGAGGACGAGCGGCAGACGCAGGTAAACGTTCGCAATTCCGATTCCGGCTTGCAGCCAGACGAGAAGCAGAAGGCCCGCCGCGACCGCGGGCACAAAGTGCATCGCGCGTACCGATAGCCAGCTCAAGTAAGCGAGAACAACGAACGCGCCGATGCGATGCGTCCACTGGATCGCAACCAGGGAATCTTTCGCGCGCCCATTCTCCAACGAGAAGGCGCTGGCAAAATCCATGGTTGGAATCAAGCTTCCCTCGCAGAGCGGAAAGTCGGCGCAGGCGAGACCGGCATTGTGCGAGCTGACCCAGCCTCCGAGCGCGATCTGCGCAAAAAGCAGCGCGAGACCGATGATCGCCCCGGCGCGGAGCGGAGTACGGTTCCATGCGATCGCCTTGCCGCTTTCCACCATGGCAATCCAGCATGCGAGTGCGAGCGTCGCCATTCCGCCGAGAAGATGCAGCGTGACAACAACCGGCTTCAGCAACAGGGTCACGGTCCACATTCCAAGCAGCGCCTGCACGAGCACGAGTACCGCGAGTGCGGTCGCGGGCCCGCGTTGGGTCTCCCTACGCCAAGCGGCGATCGCGAGCGCGAAAATCACGAGCCCCAAAATTCCAGCGAGATAACGGTGCGTCATCTCGATCCACGCCCGCTTGGGGTCGAGCGGCCGTTCGGGGTACGCATCACCCTGGTCTTTTGTAACGGCGAGGTTTCCGTAGCACCCCGGCCAATCGGGACACGACAAACCCGCGTCGGAGAGGCGAACAAAAGCGCCGAAGACGACGACGCCGAGAGCGAGGACGGCGGCGGCGAAGGTCAGCGTCTTCATCCGGAAAGCCGGAGTAGACGATTCAGGTCCTTGACCATTTTCGAGGCGTCGGCATCTTTGGAATAGCGCATCATGAGATTGCCCTTCGGGTCGACGAGGTAGATATGGTCGGTCTCCGAAGCCGGCAGAGCGGCGAGCAAGTCGCTTCCTTGCGCGCGCACGAACCATGTTCCTTCGTACTCACGCTTGATTTCAGCGTCCGGCAAGGCGTTATCGCGGATCAAGAAAACACGCGCAATTCGGTCCTTGTTTTTTCCTTGAGTCAGCCTGAGCTGGCGCATTTTGTAAAGCCTCTCGCGGCAAGTCTCCTCGCAAACCCCCGAACCCACCATCAAGAGCGTCCACTTATTTCTTAGGTCGTTCAAGCGAAATTCGCCGCCGTCGATGGAAGGGAGCGCGTGATCGGGGAGTGCGCGCGCCGGAAGAAGCTCGCCATAGTTGCTGAACGACGAAGGCTGCCAATACTTGAAAGCGAGTGTCGCCGCCACGACCGGGAGCGTGAAAAACGCCAGCATGAGCAAAAGCTTCGCGCGGCCGCTACGTTTTTTCTCTTCGTCCAACGGCAAAATAAAAAGTAACGGTCAGAGCGGCGAGCGCGAACCATTGCACGGCGTAAGCGCGATGCTTGCCGGCGCCCGCGTTCGGAAATTTCCAATCGCGCTTGAGTCCATCGGCGCTGGTGCTTTGCTGCAGGATGACGAAGGGCTGCACATCGCCGCGAAAGACTGCGCGGTAGCGCTCGAGATCGAGATTCTGCCAAACCTTGCCCTGGATCGTTTCGTCCGAAAGCTCGAGCACACGCTCGCTCGGAAGCTGCGCCACGCCTTCTATCGTGACTTCGCCTTGCGGCAGAGGAACGCCGGGAAGCTCGTCGCGGGTCGGACCTTGCGCGATCCAGCCTCGGTTCACCAAGACCGGCTTACGGCCGCCTTCCAACCTGAGCAATGACAAAACTTCGTAGCCCGCGACGCCTTCGCGCACTTTGTTGTCGAGATAAATCGTGCTTTCGGGATCGAAAACGCCCTGCGCCGCAACTCGCCGCAAATTATAGTCGCCGGGATTGATCTCTCCCGGTGCGATCGTCAGCGGCGGCGCTCTCAGCGTCTCGCGTGCCCGCTCAGCGATTTGCGTTTTTTCCCGCGCCCGCTCGAGCTGCCAGAAACCCGCCCACGTTGTCAGCGCGACGAGCACGAGCGCTCCGATCGTTTTGATAGCCGTCGCGTTCAGTTTTCCCTCTCGGTCCTCGGAAAAATGGCAAAGCCTAACGCCATGCTTTACACTAAGGAACCTCTGATCAAGTCGCACACGATCGCGTTTCAACGAGAATGGGTTGGCTACGAGACGAGCGGCTGAGGATTCAGTAGTGGACCTACGGCCTCAGACGCTCGGCGACGTAGACGGCCCATTA
>JBOIGA010000215.1:0-5347 GCA_050741875.1 Burkholderiales bacterium | reverse complement strand
TCGCCGACACCGCGGCTTATTTCGCCGGAAAGGCCTTCGGTAAACGCAAGCTTGCGCCAATCATCAGTCCGAACAAGACCTGGGAAGGCGTCGCTGGCGCGTTCAGCGCGGTCGCGCTTTACGCCACCCTCGGGACCGTCTTTGGACTCGACGGCTATATAATGCAGCGAAGCGCGCCGAACGCGAACAATCAAGAGGCGCTGTTTTTCGGATTGAGCTTTGTTCTGGCGGGAGCAAGCGTCGTCGGAGATTTGTACGAGTCATGGATGAAGCGCGCCGCGCACGCCAAGGACACAAGCGCGCTTTTGCCGGGACACGGCGGAGTGCTCGACCGCATTGACGGCTTGACTTCGGCGCTGCCGCTGTTCGCTTTTTTCGTCACGCTGCATGCATAACGTCACCATACTCGGTTCGACTGGAACGATCGGCGTAAACACCCTCGATGTCATCGCCCGCCACCCCGATCGCTTTCGCGTCACGGCGCTGACCGCCAACAAGGACGCCGGGCGGCTGATCGAACAATGCCTGAAATTTCAACCCGAATTCGCCGTCTGCGTTGACCCGCGCGCGGCGGAAGCAGTAAATGAGCGGCTGCGTGAAAAGAAATCAGAAACGCAAGTCTTTTGCGGCGCGAGCGCGCTCACGAAGGCTGCGTCGCTTCCGCAGGTTGACATCGTCATGGCGGCGATCGTCGGGGCGGCGGGCCTGCTTCCCGCGCTCGCAGCGGCGAAAAGCGGAAAGCGTCTTCTGCTCGCCAACAAGGAAGCGCTGGTCATGACCGGAGAACTCTTCGTCAGCGCGGTCAGGGAAAACGGCGGACAACTCATTCCCATCGACAGCGAGCACAACGCGATTTACCAGGCCTTGCCCAGCGGCTACGACGGCGATGCCAAGGCGGCGGGGGTAAAAAGGATTTGGCTGACGGCTTCCGGGGGTCCGTTCCGCGCTCTGCCTCTGGATGCATTTCACGCGGTCACTCCCGAACAGGCGTGCGCGCATCCAAAGTGGGCGATGGGGAAAAAGATCTCGGTGGATTCGGCAACGATGATGAACAAGGGGCTGGAGCTGATCGAGGCATGTTTCCTGTTCAATCTGCCGCCGGAGCGCGTTCGCGTGGTCGTCCATCCGCAAAGCATCGTGCATTCGCTGGTGGAATACGTCGACGGGTCGCTGATCGCGCAGTTGTCGAATCCCGATATGCGAACGCCGATCGCGTACGGCCTCGGATTTCCCGAGCGCATCGAATCGGGCGCGCCCGAGCTCAATCTCAGCGAGATCGAAAATCTCGCTTTCGATTCGCCCGACAACGAGCGCTTCCCTTGCCTGCGGCTCGCTGAGCGCGCATTAAAGCTGGGCGGGGTGGCGCCTGCCGTGCTCAACGCGGCGAACGAAGTCGCGGTCAACCATTTTCTGATGGGGAACATTGCTTTTACGTTTATTCCCGAGGTGATCGAGCGAGTGCTTGAAGAGGTGAAGATGGCGTCAGCGGAAACGCTCGAGCGCGTACTTGCGGCCGACGCCGAGGCGCGCTCCCTCGCTGAGGAGTGGATCAATAAGTCAGGATCCAGGATTGAGGATTCAGGACCCAGTCCTCAGTCCTCAGTCCTCATTCCTCATTAACCATGGACTTTCTCATCACCCTCATCGCCTTCATCGTCGCGCTCGGACTGTTGATCGTTTTCCACGAGTTCGGTCATTTTGTCGTCGCCCGCTTTTTTGACGTCAAGGTGCTGCGGTTTTCGGTTGGCTTCGGCGCGCCGCTCGTGGTCAAGCGTTTGGGCAAGGACCAAACCGAATGGGCGATCTCGGCTTTTCCGCTCGGCGGCTACGTGAAAATGCTCGATGAGCGCGAAGCGCCGGTTGCAGCAAGCGAATTGCCTCGCGCTTTCAACCGGCAAAGCGTCGGGCGCCGTTTCGCTATCGTTCTCGCCGGACCCACTGCGAATTTTCTGCTCGCCATCATTCTCTACTGGGCCTTGTTCATGAACGGAGTTCCGGGATTGAAACCATTGCTCGGAGAGATCGCGTCTGATACGCCCGCGGCGCAAGCCGGTTTCGAGCGGGGAGAAATTATCACTGGCATCGAAGGCTCGCCGGTCGAGACCTGGGAGGACGTGCGCTGGAGCGTGCTCAAGTTGAGTGGCGATGCGCCGCGCGCGCAATTCGAGGTAAAGAATGAGTCGGGGAATATCGCGTTCCGCGAGCTCGAGCTGACAGCGTTAAATTCGCCCGAGGCGCTCGAAGGCGACATTCTCGGGAAACTTGGCTTGACGCGATTTCGGCCCGAAGTCGCCGCCGTTATCGGCGAAGTGATCACTGGCGGCGCGGCCGAAACCGCGGGATTGCGCTCAGGCGATGCAATCCTGGCCATCGATGACGAACCGATCAAAAACTGGAGTGAAGTCGTCGAGATCGTGCGCGCATCGCCCGCAAAGACCTTGTCCTTCGCCGTTTCGAGAAACGGGGAAAAGGCCGTGCTTGCCATTACTCCGGAGCGTGCAATGGAACACGGCGCGCCGACCGGAAAAATGGGCGCCGGACCGGTGGTCGATCGGGCCGCGATGGAGCGGCTTTTCACCGAAGTGCGCTATGGTCCGGTCGAAAGTTTTAGCCGCGCGCTTTACAAGACCTGGGACACGTCGGTGTTCACGCTCAAGATGTTGGGCCGCATGTTGATCGGCGAAGTCTCCTGGAAAAACTTGTCTGGGCCGATCACGATTGCCGACTTCGCCGGCCAGACGGCGCAACTCGGTATCGTTTATTACCTCGGTTTTCTGGCGCTGATCAGCATCAGTTTGGGAGTCCTGAATCTGCTTCCTATCCCGTTATTGGACGGTGGGCATTTAATGTATTATACGGCCGAGATATTCAAGGGAAGTCCGGTCTCGGAGAGAGTCATGGAGATCGGACAAAGAATCGGCATCGCGCTTTTGTTCACCCTGATGGCGTTCGCCCTGTACAACGATATCAACCGTCTGTTGTCTAGTTGATGCGTTTCAAAAAAATTTTGCTCGGAATCGCGGCCATGCTGTTCTGCCGCGCGGCGCTTGCGTTCGAGTCGTTTGTCGTGAAAGACATTCGTGTCGAGGGCATTCAGCGCACCGAAGCGGGGACGGTATTCAGTTATCTGCCGGTGAAGGTGGGCGAGACCATGGACGAGCAAAAAGCGGCGCAGGCGATCAAGTCGCTTTTCGCCACCGGTTTTTTCAAGGACGTGCGCCTGGAAGTGGAAGACGATGTCTTGATTGTCCTCGTCGAAGAGCGGCCGGCGGTCGCCGAGATCACGATCAACGGCGCGCGCGACATCAGCAAGGACGATCTCAAAGCGGCGCTGAAGCAGATTGGTCTCGCTGAAGGGCGGATCTTTGACCGAGCGCTGCTCGATAAGGCCGAGCAGGAATTGAAACGCCAGTACGTCGCTCGCGGCCGCTACGCCGCCGACGTCAAAATCGTGACCACTCCGCTGGAGCGCAATCGCATCGGCATCACCTTGAACATCGACGAGGGAGAGGTCGCGAAGATTCGGCAAATCAACATCATCGGCAACACCAAGTTCAAGGAAAAGACCCTGCTCGAGCAATTCACCTTGACGACTCCGGGGTGGATCACCTGGATTACCAAGAATGATCAGTATTCGAAGCAGAAACTCTCGGGCGACCTGGAAACCTTGCGCTCGTACTATCTCAATCGGGGTTATCTGCAATTCGCTATCGACTCGACGCAAGTCTCGATCACCCCCGACAAGCGCGATATCTACATCACAATCAACGTCAGCGAAGGCCCTCAATACCGCGTCTCCGACATCGCGCTCGCCGGAGAACTGCTCGTTCCCGAGGAGGATTTGCGCAAACTCATCAAAATCCAGCCCGGAGAAATTTTCTCGCGCGAGAGATTGACTGAATCGACCAAACTCATGAGTGAGCGCCTCGGCAACGACGGCTATGCCTTCGCCAATGTCAACGCCGTGCCCGAGCTCGACAAGGAAAACAAGACGGCGTCGTTTACCTTTTTCGTCGATCCGGGAAGGCGGGTCTATGTCCGCCGCATCAATATCACGGGAAACGACCGCACTCGCGACGAAGTCGTTCGCCGCGAGCTGCGGCAACTGGAAGGCGCGTGGTATTCCGGAGAAAAAATCAATCGCTCGAAGCAGCGCGTGGATAAGCTCGGCTTTTTCAAAACGGTCAATATCGAGACGCCGGCCGTCAGCGGCGCCACCGATCAGGTCGACATCGATCTGAACGTCGAAGAGAAACCGACCGGAAACATACTGATCGGCGCCGGATTTTCGAGCTCGGAGAAATTCGTCATCAGCGGTTCGATTTCGCAGAACAATATTTTCGGTTCGGGCAACGCGCTGTCGCTGCAAGTCAACACCGGCAAAATCAACCGCGTCGCGTCAGTTTCGTATACGAATCCGTACTACACACTCGACGGAATTTCGCGCGGATTCGATCTCTATCTGCGTAATGTGGACCCGAGTTCGCTTTCGGTCGGCCGCTATCGTTCGACCACATATGGCGGCGGTATTCGCTTCGGGGTCCCCATCACCGAGGTAGATACGATCAACTATGGGGTGGCGGCGGAAAACACCAAGCTCGACGTGTTTGCGGACAGCCCCGATCGCTTCATCAATTTCGTCGATGAGTTCGGTCCGAATAACAGCGCTGTTCTCGGTACGGTCGGATTCACTCGCGATCGCCGCAACAGTCTCATCTACCCAACCGAAGGATCGCTCTTCCGGCTCTCCGGCGAAGTTGGCCTTCCCGTCGCCGATCTGAGGTATTACAAGTTGTCATATCAGCATCAATACTATTATCCGATCACCAAGGACTTCACGCTATTCTTGAACGGCGAAATCGGCGTCGGCGACGGCTACGGCGACAAGCCGCTGCCGTTTTTCAAGAACTTTTTCGCCGGCGGGACGAGCTCGGTGCGGGGCTATGAAACAAGCTCGATTGGGCCGCGCGACACCAACGACGAAATCCTGGGCGGCAGCAAGAAAATCGTCGGCAATGTCGAGCTGCTTTTCCCGGCGCCCTTTTTCACGCAGGAAAAGGCGCTCAGAATGAGCGCTTTCGTCGACGGCGGTCTGGTCGACGACAGCTTCGGTTTCGAAGAAGCGAGATTTTCCACGGGCCTCGCGGTGTCGTGGATTTCCCCGCTCGGTCCGCTCAAGGTCAGCTTGGCGGCGCCGCTCAACGCCGAGGACGACGACGACACCGAAGCTTTTCAGTTTATTTTTGGCACCACTTTTTAATAGAGTTGAAAAAAAAGCTCGACATCACCTAGGAGGTTTAATTGAAGCGCATCATGATTGCAATGTTGACCGCCGTGCTCATCACGC
>JBOIGA010000214.1:0-5348 GCA_050741875.1 Burkholderiales bacterium | reverse complement strand
TCAAGTTATCGTGCCGAAAACGGGCGCCGACAGCGAAAGTTTGCTCGAATCCGCCGAATTGAAAAGAGTCCGGGGAAAAAAGGTCTTGATTTTCCGTGGGCAGGGAGGGCGCGAATTACTCAAACACATCCTGGTCGAGCGAGGGGCAGTGGTCGCCTACGCTGAATGCTATCGCCGCGCGATTCCCAAACAGGACCCGGCGCCGCTGGTCGAGCTCTGGTCAGAATCACAGTTGCATGCGGTTACCGCGACGAGCAGTGAGGCTTTGCGCAATCTTTTAGCGATGGTTGGTCAACCGAGCGATCTCAGGAACACGCCGCTTTTCGTCCCGCATCCGCGTATCGCCGCGACCGCACAAGAACTCGAGTTCGCGCGGATTACGACAACCCGGCCTGGAGACGGCGGTTTGATTGCGGGCCTCATCGAATGGTTTGGAACTAGAATATGAGCATGGACGAAAAAGAGAACAGCCCGGCGCTTCCGCCGGAACGCTATCGCGGTCCCGAGCGGCGCGGGATGAGCCGCTATTTTTTGCTCGCGATTGTCGCGGCGCTTATCGTCGCTGCTCCGCTTGCCTGGCAGTGGCTGATGACGAAAGGCGAAATAAGCGAAGCCCGGGAAGAACTCGCGAGAAGGCTCGCCCAATCCGATCAGACTTCGCTCGAAGCGAAGCTCCTTGCATCCAATTCGGCGGAAGCCTTGCGCGAGGCGCAGGTCAAAATCGGATTGCTGGAAAGCCGTCTCGCCGAATTTCAAACGAAACACGAGGCGCTGGAAACGCTCTACGATCAGCTTTCGCGTTCGAGCGACGACTGGGCGCTCGCCGACGTTGAACAACTGTTGTCGATCGCCACTCAGCAACTGCAATTGACCGGCAACATCCAAGCCGCGATCATCGCGCTCGAATCGGCCGATCAGAGGCTCGAGCGAACTGACCTGCCGCAGGCGGTGCCGCTGCGCCGGGCAATCGCCGCCGATATCGAGAAGCTGCGCGCGTTGCCGCACGTTGACACGATCGGCATCAGCAATCGAATCGCAAATCTGATCACGTCGATCGAGACCTTCCCTCTCGAGATGGAAGCGCGTCCCAGTGATGCCGGCAGCGATTCGGGAACCCCTGAAGCCGAACAGGAGTGGTGGCGCAGACTGACGCTCGAGGCGTGGGGGGAGCTCAAGCAGCTCGTGCGCATCCAGCACGTCGAAAAAGCCGACGTTCCGCTGCTCGCCCCTCAACAAGCGTTTTTTCTGGGCGAGAATCTTAAGTTGAGACTCCTCGCGGCGCGGCACGCGCTTCTCGCGCGCGACGAAAAAAGCTACAGGGCCGATCTCAAAGCCGCTGAAGAATGGCTGCTTCGCTATTACGATGCTGACAACAAAAGCGTCGCCGCGGCGCTGGCCAATCTGCGTCAATTGCAGGCGCGCGAAATCGAATTCGAGGTGCCCGATATCTCCGAAACGCTGGCTCAGGCGCGGAGATTGAGGAGCTTGTGATTTACGCCTGCGACACCCGTTGTGCGATCGCCAGGAATAAACCCGCGCAAAGCGCGCATATCGCACCGTGAAAACCGCGCTTTGGATTTGCGCGCTCTTCGCAGTCGCGGTCGGACTTACCTTGATCACCCGGTACACCGACGGTTACGTGCTCGTTGTAGTCACGCCATGGAGAATCGAGCTCGCGCTCAACCTTGTTTTGCTTCTGGCATTTGCGGTTTTCGTCGCCCTCTACTTCGGCGTGCGTTTTGTCGCCACCGCGATCGGATTGCCGAAGCAGGTGCGCGAGTTTCGCGCACGCCGCAGGACGGAACGCGCGCAGCGCACGCTCAACGACGCCTTGAAGAACTTTTTCGAAGGGCGCTATGGCAAGGCCGAGAAGGCCGCGGTCAAAGCGATGAAATTCAATGAGCAGCCGGCTTTAAGTTCGACCCTCGCGGCCCGTTCGGCGCACGCTTTGCGCGCTTTCGATCGGCGCGACCGCTATCTTGCCGAAGCCCCGGAAGACGGCACGCTTCCGACGGTGACCAAAGTGGATCTATTGCTCGACGAGGAACGGCATCTCGAAGCTTTGTCGGCTTTGCAATCGCTCACTCCCAAACACACGATGGCATTGAAGCTCGAACTCAAAGCGCAGCAGCAGGCGAAGAACTGGGACCGCGCGCTTGCCCTGCTGCAGCAACTCGAAAAGCTGCAGGCGCTGAGCGCGACCGAGCTCAAACAGATGCGAAGACAAGCGCATGTTGAAAACTTGAATCGCCGAAGGCTCGATGTCGCGCAGCTCATGGAATACTGGAAGCGGCTGCCGAAGACCGAGCGCCGCGATCCGCAAATTGCCGGCGCGGCGGCGAAGAGTTTTATTGCGCTCGATTGCTATGACAACGCCCGCGCCGCCATCGAAGAATCACTGGATTCAGAATGGGACGATACGCTGCTGCCGCTTTACGCCGAAACCGCGGGGAGCGATGCGCTCTCGCGCATCGAGCGCGCCGAAGCCTGGCTCAACGCACACCCGGATGATTCGGAATTGCTCCTGACTTTGGGCAAGTTGTGCGCACAGCAAGGCTTGTGGGGCAAGGCGCAGAGTTATTTCGACGCGAGTCTCGCCCTGAACGGCAGCCATGCGGCCCACCTTGCGCTCGCCAAGCTCTATGAGCGCAACAATCCGGAGAAAGCGTGCCAGCACTACCAGAAAGGCTTTGCCATCGCGCTCTCGGAACTGCGTGACGATAAGAAACAGAAACGCGCGCTGCTGCCGCCGCCCGTTCAATAAAGCGGCTTGGGCTCAAACGAGAAAGTGAAAGCGTCGGAGAAAAATTCTTCGGGCGGCAGCTCCCGCTGTTGGATGAAATCGCGGTGCGCGGCCTCGACCATGATTGGAGCACCGCAGGCGTAAACCTGATGCCCGCCTAGAGACTCGAAGTCGTGCAACACTGCCTCGTGCACGAGTCCGGTCCGGCCGGTCCACTCGTCTTCGGCAAGCGCCTCGGACAAGACCGGTACGAAACGAAAGTTGGCGTGCGCTCTCTGCCATATCTCGGGCAGGTGCGCGAGATACAAGTCGCGTTTGATGCGCGCGCCCCAGTACAAGACCATCTCACGCTTGATGTCTTTGTAGAACGCGTGTTCGACGATCGCCTTGATCGGAGCGAAGCCCGTGCCGCTGGCGAGAAGAACGATGGGCTTGTCTGAATCTTCGCGCAGGAAGAAAGTCCCGAGCGGACCTTGAAAGCGCAGGATATCGCGCTCTTTCATCGTGGTGAAAACATGCTCGCTGAAATTTCCGCCGGGAAAGCGGCGAACATGCAGCTCGAGTAATTCGTCGTCGTGCGGCGCATTGGCCATCGAAAAACTTCGCCGCTTGCCCTCCTTGAGGAGAAAATCAATGTATTGCCCGGCGAGATACTGTAGCCGCTCGTTGGCCGGCAGCTTGACATACATCGCCATGATGTCCGGCGCGAGCTGTTCGAGCTTCTGCACCCGGCATGGAAGGGTCTTGATCGGAATGTCCTTGATCGCCGAGACTTCGTGCGCTTCGATGACGAGATCGCTTAACGGCCTCGCCTGGCAGAAGAGCGCGTGCCCCGACGCTTTTTCGGCTTCGGACAGAGCCGACTCCTGATAGCGCCCGTAATCGACGCGGCCCTCGAGGATTTTTCCCTTGCACGAACCACAGGCGCCGTTGCGGCAGCCGTAAGGCAGCGCGTAACCCGCCTTCAGCCCGGAGGCAAGCACGTTGTCATCGGCATCCGCGCTAAACTGATGACCGCTCGGTTTAATCCTGACTTGAAACATGCGGCGTCTGCTGATCGTAGGTTGCGGCGATATTGCCTTGAGAACCTTGCCGCTGCTCGAATCGCGTTATTGTGTTTTTGGTTTGAGTCGAAATCTTGAACATGCGCAAAAGCTGCGGCGCCGAAAAATCACGCCGCTCATCGGCGACCTCGATGCGCCGAAAAGCCTCGCCCGTCTGGCTGGAATCGGAGAGTATGTGTTGCATTTTTGTCCGCCGAAGGCGAGCGGCGCCGAAGACACTCGCACGCGAAATCTGCTGGCGGTATTGTCGAGTGGCGGCAGTCTACCACGGCGTCTTTTGTACATAAGTACCACGGGAGTGTATGGCAATTGCGGCGGCGAAGTGGTTCCTGAAACGCACCCAGCCGCGCCCCGAACGGCGCGCGCGATTCGGCGCCTCGATGCGGAGAGCCGGCTACGGGACTGGGGAAAACGCAATCGCGTCGCGGTGATCATCCTTCGCGTGCCCGGAATCTATGCTGCCGATCGGCTTCCTCTCGATCGCATACGGCGGCAAACCCCAGTCCTGCGTGACGAAGACGACGTTTATACCAATCACATTCACGCCGATGATCTCGCGCGAATCGTCATCGCCGCGCTGGAGAGCGGCAGCGCGAGCAGGATTTATAACGTCTGCGATGACAGCGAATTGAAAATGGCCGAATATTTCGACCTCGTCGCGCAAGCGCATGGATTTCCCGCGCCGCCGCGAATTTCGCTCGCCGAAGCGCAATCGAGTCTTCCTGAGAATCTGCTGTCGTTCATGCGCGAGTCACGGCGCCTCTCGAATGCGAGAATGCGGAGCGAACTGCGAGTGCGCCTGCACTATCCAACCGTCCACGAAGGTCTCGCCCGGTCGTGACTTCGGAAAGCCGTCATTTCGCCCGCGGACTCGCCCGCGCTTTTGGCGGCGCGACTATTTTCGCCCTGCCGCTCTTGATGACCGAGGAGATGTGGAATTTCGGCCTCTACGTCAATCCGCTCAAACTCGCGGTCCTGCTTGTGCTTTCCTTTCCGCTCTTCGTCGGGCTTTCGCACCATGCCGGATTCGAGGAGACCTTCGACTGGAAGGAGGACGTGCGCGATACCTGCGTCGCCTACGCTGTAGCATTTGCCGCCGCCGCCACGGTACTGACGCTGATCAGCATCGTCACCCTCTCGGCGCCCTTCGAACACATTACGCGCATGCTTTCGCTGCAAGTGATTCCGGCGGGAATCGGCGCGCTGCTCGGCCGCAGCCTGCTCGAAAAGAAAGACCTTCGAGAGCAGGCATCCGGCCCTCAAGGAAGATACTTGAGCAAGATTTTTCTCATGTTGGCCGGAGCGCTTTTTTTGGGGATCACGATCGCCCCTACCGACGAGGTCATCATTCTTGTCCATCAGGCGACGGTTTGGCACGCCATCGCGCTGGCATTAATGTCGTTGACTTTGATGCACGCTTTCGTTTACGCGGTCGAGTTCAAAGGCGGCGCGGTGGCGCCAGAAGGCTCTTCGCCGTGGAGTTTGTTTCTGCGTTTCAGCGTCGTCGGCTACGCGCTCGCACTCTGCGTGAGCGCGTATCT
>JBOIGA010000213.1:0-5349 GCA_050741875.1 Burkholderiales bacterium | reverse complement strand
ACATCAACCGCTACGTGCAACATTACAACGATCACGCGCGCCCATTCGTATGGACCGCTACGGCCGACTCGATCCTTGCGAAACTACGCCGACTTTCGTCACTTATTTCCGAAACACGACACTAGCACGTTTTCATCCGGCGGCCATCCGCCTGATCCACTGACAGGTAGGAATCTTTAGCTCTTTCTCGAGGTCTTGGCAAAGAACGTTGAGAAGATACGGTCAACTTTCTGGCTCCCGCATTTCGGGCAGCGCAGCTTCGCCTTCTCGTGCTCGGCGACATGCTCTGTCCGCTCGAACCGTTTCCTACACTTCTCGCAACGATACTCGTAAGTCGGCATCATTCTGCCTCTTCGAAAAACACAAACCAACATTGGATCCGCCTGATGCAACATTCCGGAATCCAGCTCTGAATGAGTTTCCCTCGCTTTCTTGGGGAAGGTTGCTTTCCCGTAAATATCTACTCCAACCTATGGCGACAGGCAATGGTTTTCGGCGACCCCGCGCGCTGACCGAATCAACGCGAGAAAGCGCCGTGCGTCCTCAATCATCGAAACGTTGTTGAAAAGACAATAAGTCGTACCGTAGCAGGTTGAAAGTAATGTGCTCAAGTCGGAATCCGTGTAGCGATAACGGTAGCCGCCGATTCCGTGTAACCGATAGTAATTGATCTTGGCGGTGACAGGTTTAGCTTTGAACGGATCCACGACGTGCAGCAGACTAAGTTCAGAGCAAAGTTCGCGGACTGTTTCCTCCGGCCACTCGCCACGCGGTTCCCAACCGAGCAAAAAATCGCGTGCATCGTTTTCTATCGCGCGGAAAAAGCGGCGTAGATTCTCAATGTGCACCTGCGTCGGTGAAAAAGAAGCAGGGCATTGAAAAACGATCACGCGCGCTTCCACTGCCTGAGCCGATTCCAGCGTCACCTGCCAAGCAGCTAACACTTCGTCGGTCGGACGGAAGCTTCCGTAACAGTTGCGCTTATCCTCAGGATGCGCGCCTTCAATCTGCGGTAGGTAGGACTGCTGGATTCATGCGTGATGCGCTGCCAAGCCTTGAGATGGAATTGAAACTCCGGGGGTGCAGCGCGGCGCCAGTTGCGCAGCGTCTCCGGACGTGGCGGCTGATAAAACGTCTGCTGCACTTCCACGGTGGGAAAACGTTTGAAGTATTCAGGCTTGGCCATCGGGAAACCGCAGCAGCCGACGTAAATTGCTTCGGCTTGGATCAAGGCTAGTACCAGATCTCCATACGCAAACCCTTGGTATCGCATTCCGGCTGCGCCAGAGGCAATTTCTCCGCGGCTCGCCTTTGGATACGCAGAGCAGTTAGCGCCAGCGCATACGCATCGAGAATATCGTCCGGCGCAAGCAAAGACCGTACGAAGCGTTCCCTCAATACGGCGGGTTCGAGAAAACCGAAATGCGCTCTAAGCAATTCGAGGCGCTCCTGCTGTCCAACAGGGGTTTTCTTATTGTGCTTTAGGGGCTCCCCAGCCAGCGCGCAAAACGCCAGTTCGGGATGGGCTTCATAGACCCTGCGCTGCAACCTCGGCTGCATCAACTGATCCACTTCGCGGATCTTATGCGTGATGTTGTACGCCTGTTTGCTCATGCCGGAGCCGTTAAGACGCAACGCGTTGCGATAATCAGAGGCCGAGAGCGCCGCGCGCGCGGGCGGCGAAAATACACTTGTCGCTCTCCCGGGCCCGAGCATCTTCCGCGCAGCACGATCGCACAGACGCCCGCCTGGGCACGCGCAATCGAGCAATCCAATGGGGATGTCCACCGCGATAATCGCTGGCTGCTCCGGAAGCGTCAGGACTTGCCCAAAGTTCTCGCAGAGTGCGAACCGCACTTCGTGGAATGCAATACCCGTCGCACAACGCCCCAATACGGCGAACCATCCTCCGCGGCAACCATCCACGCCAGCCAACCAGCGCGAGCCACCAACCAATCGTCTCATATCAAACGAACTGCGTTCGCGAGAGCCAATTGCGCTCTATGATAAGAACGTGAAATCCAAGGTCAGCCGCTTTTCCACCAAGGCCGAAGCGCGCCAGGCGGTTTGGGATGCGCTCACAGAGAACAAAGCCGCGCGCTTTCCATTCCCTGCGCACGGTCGAATTCCCAACTTTGCTGGCGCAAAACAGGCGGCCGAGCGGTTGATGGCCCATCCGATTTTCAAGAATGTTAAATGCATCAAGGTCAACCCAGATTCGCCACAGCGCTACGTGCGGGAAGAGGCGCTCAAACGCGGGGTTATGGTTATCGTGCCCACCCCCAGACTAAAAGGTGGGTTCAAAAAATTTGACCCGGCAAAGATTCCTCCAGATAAATACGCCGAAGCGGCGAACTTGGGCACCAGCGAACGCTGGGCGGAGGAAGTGCCGCTCAAAGCCTTGCCTGGCATTGATCTCATCGTCACCGGCTCAGTCGCGGTTACCCGCGATGGACGCCGCTGCGGAAAAGGACATGGTTACGGCGACCTGGAGTATGCGATCTATAGAGAACTTGGACACCCCCTTGTGGCGGTGGTGACTACCGTGCATCGGCTACAGGTGGTTAACGAATTCCCAACAGATCCCCATGATCTGCCGGTTTCCCTTATCGCAACCCCTGAAGAGGTGATCGAAGTCGCGAATCCGCCGCCATCTCCGAAAGGGGTGGACTGGGAACGGCTTCCGGCACGGGCGCTGGAGGAGATGCCGGTTCTCACGTCCTTGCGCGAACTTAAAACACGCGGGGGATCGCGTCGACGCTGAACTTGCGCAAGTTTAGCGAAGAACGCTCAGCCATTTAAAAGCTCCGGCAAGACAGCAGGGGTGAGTAGCCTGCCGTGCCTACCGTTTCTTCGCAGTTGCTTTCTTCGCGGGCGTTTTCTTCGCAGGCGCGGAAGCTTTCTTGATCAATGTGGTCGCGTTGCGCGCATCGTCCTCGCTGTCGAAGCCGATGATCGCCGAGTATCTCTTGCCGACGACTTGCGCGACCAGAAAGGCAATATTGATTCGGGCGTCGCCGATCGCCTTTGCAATCGAATGACCCAGTCCGGGTTTGTTGTCGCCCTCGACCAGCAGGCTGGGAATCTTTGATGCGCCCAGCCCAGCGTCCTGCGCGCCGTTCATCGCTTTTCTTCCGGTGACGGGATACACCTCGATTACCGACTTCGTTTCATCGCCGGGCATGCGGTAACCCATCACAACTTGCAGATCCGCGCCCGCGGTTGCGAGCGGCCCGAGCGTTTTTGCGAGAGTTCCAGGTTGGTTGGCAACTTCGTTGCGCCACAAGGTCGCTTTTTTAACTGTGACTGGCATCGTTATTCTCCTTCCTTGGTTGAGGCCGATTATTCTACGCCGCGACAGCCGAAGACGTTCGCAAACTCAGTCCCAGAGCAAGCATCTGCTGCCACGCGTCGCCTTTGTCGAGTCCCTTGGCGATTCGGTCGATCGCCGCGCATTCGAGCAGCGCGTCTTCAAGGTTCTTGAGTGATAGCCGTTTCTCCGCCCTTCGGAGAAGCTGTTCGCGCGCGCCCCAGACTCTGACTTCGATCCCGGATTTCATCTTCAACAGCGTGCGGATCTCTTCGGCCAATGCCCACAGAACGAGCGGAGGCGCTACGCCTTCTTCGCGCAAGCCCGTGAGAAAACGCGCATAGCGTGCAAGATCGTTTTCGAACAGCGCTTCGCCGAGCTTAAAAACATCGTAGCGGGCGACGTCGACCACGGCTTTTTTCACATCGTCAAAGAGCAACTTTCCGACGGGGAAAAGGAGACCGAGCTTTTGCACTTCCTGGTGCGCGGCGAGGAGATTGCCTTCAACGCGGTCGACGATGAATTGCAAAGCCGCGGGCTCGAGTTCCTGTCCTTGCGCGAGGAGGCGTCCGGCAATCCACTGCGGCAGTCGCTCGCGCGTGACCGGGTTGGCGGTGACGATGACGCCCTCTTGCTCGAGATGTTTGAACCAGACCGCGTTTTGGGTCTGCCGGTCGAGCGCCGCGGGAATGATGATGAGCAGAAGGAGATCGTCGCGAAGATCGATTCGCTTGAGCGCTTCGCCACCTTCGCTTCCCGGTTTGCCCGAGGGAATTCTGACCTCGACAATTTTTTTCGCGCTGAAAAGCGAAAGCGAATTCATCGCGGCTTCAATTCCATCCCAGTTGAAACCGGCTTCCGCGGTCAGGACTTCGCGCTCGGCGAATCCCTTTGCTCTCGCGGCGGCGCGAATGCGATCAGCGGATTCAATCGCGAGCAGCGTTTCCTCGCCAACGACGGCATAAAGCGATTTCAATTCTCGCTTGAGTTGCGCGGGGAGTTGTTCGGAAGCGACGCGCATTGCGTGAAGGAAAACTAGCTCAGCGAAAGCGTTGAGAGCCGGCGCAGGATCTGATGCACGGCGTCGCTTTGCATGTCGCGATAAAGCTCGGCTTCCTCGGCTTCCTTGGCCAGCGCCTGTGAATCGTCGTAGGTGAAATCCCGGCGCAGCAAAATTTCGCCGACTGGGCCAATCTCTCTTTTTTCGGCGTTGAGGACGCGGTAGGAGACGCGGTAGCGCAGCTCGAATTCGCGCACGCGCCCGGCGCCGCTCAAGGCGAGAATCGACTTTTCGCGCTCCTCGCTGATGATCTGCAGCGTTGCCTGCGCGCCTTCTTCAGTCGGTAGGACACTGGTATCGCTTCGAGCTTCGATCACGCGTCTCAATTCATCCCTGAAATCCGATGCGGCGCCGGTAATGAGCAGGGTTTGAAATGGCAGGTCGGCCGCACCGCGCAAGTGAAAACCGCAGCTCGCGACACAAATCGTCGCGAGAAGGATGAGGGATGAGGGATGAGGGATGAAAGAATTCCATCCACCTCCCGTGATTCCCCTTCCGAATTCCTTCATTGTTGTTCCTTTAAACCACGACATTCACTAGACGTCCTGGAACGACCACGATTCTTTTGATTGTCCCCTCGGCGGAAAACTTCCTCACTTGCTCGTGATTACTCGCAAGTAGCTCGATCATCTCGCGTCCAGCGTTCTTGGCCACGCGCAAGTTGCCTCGCAGCTTGCCATTAATCTGCAGCACCAATTCGATTTCCTCTTGCGTCAATGCCGATTCGTCCACCTCTGGCCAAGACGCATCGATAATATCGCCGTCGAATCCGAGTTGCCGCCACAGCTCGGCCGCGATGTGGGGCGTAATCGGCGCGATTACACGCAAGAGGATGCTCAGCCCTTCATACATCACAGCAGCTCGGTTAGCTCGTGCCTTTTCCCTTGCCGGTTCATTGTCCAGGTAGTGCGCTATCTGGACATTTTCGCTCTGAAGGCCGTTCAACATTTTCATTGCGGCTGAAACAACCGTGTTGAAC
>JBOIGA010000212.1:0-5399 GCA_050741875.1 Burkholderiales bacterium | reverse complement strand
ATCGCGATCAAAGCGAGCGCGGCGATCCAGTAGCCGGTTTCGGTGTGCCATGGATTCACCACCGCCATGGCGAAAAAAGCGACGACGAGCGAAAGGCCGGCGAGGCGTGTCGCAAAACCGACGAGAAGAAGCAGCGCGCACGCGAGCGCGAAAGGTCCTGCGAGATCGGACGCCGAGCGCAGCGGCAGCATGTGTCCGATCCGGGGAATCTGCTCCCACAAGGCGTCGGCGCCAAAAACACGAATCGCGCTCGCGATAAAAAGCGCGCTGGCAACCCAAACGCGCAAAAGCAATTGATAGAACGGGCCTATGTTCTTTGTTATCCAGGCGAATATCCGCAGCGTTGCCGCGGCAAAAGGCAGCGCGGAATCGGCGCCGCCGCGCGCGAGCAAGCGATCGAGCGAAAATTTTCCGGCACCGCGCACCGCGAACCATCCGAATAGCGCAGCCCAAAAAAGATGCACGTCGAGCGCGAGGTAGTTGAACTGGATCACGAGCGAGAGAACGAGCATCGCGACAGCGGCGATGCGGGTGCCGAGGCCGGCGGCAAGCATGACCGAACCGAGACACTCGATTGCCGCGCCGATGTACGCCGCGGTGACGGGGTTCATCCAAGCGACCGGATACTCGTTCGCTGACAAATAGAGCGCGTTGTCCCAGTTCGCCGCTTTGAGAACGCCCGAGACGAAGAAAATCTGCGCGAGCCAAAGCCGGATCAAGAACTCAATCACGGGGCCCGCTGATTTCTTGGCGAAATAGAAAACATCGCTCGTCACGCCCATGACCGAGGCAAGCGGGCGCATGCGCTCGGACAGCGTGTTTTCTTTCTGCATTGTCACGTCTTCAATCTTCATTTTGCTCTTTTCAAAGCGAATATGAGCGCCAAAACCAGCAGCGGGTACACGGTGGAAAGGCGATACAAATTCTCGAAAGCGAGAACTTCGCGCAAAAATCCGACGGCGAAAGAGCCGAGACCCACTCCGACCATAAGCGCCGCGGTCAGCATTGACGATACCCATGCGGGATCGAAGCGCTTCGAAGAAAGCGCGATCGTCAGCGGGAAGAAGGCCGAGCAACCCAGCCCGGCGAGCGCGAACAACAAAAGCGCCGGCATTATTCCGTTTGCGTAAGGCAAGAGCGCGAACGCCGCAATCATCAGAATCGGGAGCGCGCTCCATACTAATTCGGCGCGGACTCGCAACACGATGAGCGAGGTTGCAAACCTTCCCGCGACGAGCGCGCCCCAGAACACCGAGAGCGCGAGTGCTGCGATCGCTTCGGGCAAATGTTTCGATTCTTTGAGATAGATCACCGCCCAGCTCGAAAACGTACCTTCGGCGAAAGCGTAGAGAATGGCGATCGAAACCAACAGCCAGAATGCAGCGCTCCTCGCACCACTGGTTTCCTTCGTTTCCTTCACCGCATTGCGCGACTCGACCCGAGGCAGATGCGCGATCGTCGCGATGAGCATGAGCACGGCGCACGAGGCCATGAGCGAAATGGGATACGCAAGCCACGTTCCCATCACGGCAGCAACGAAAAGCGGTCCGAGCGTCAATCCCAATCCGATCGCCGTGTGTACGGCAACCAACGCGCTATTGCTGTAGCGAGGAAAGAGTAGCGGCGGATAGCTATTGAGCGGCGCGCCCGCGAGACCGAATCCCAAACCGAGAAATCCCGTTCCAACCAGTACAACCACATATGCCATGGCGTGCGGCACGGCAGTGCTTCCGGTGAGCGCGGCTTGCGACAACAGGTTCGCGGCGAGCGCGAGAATAAGCAGCGCTTTGAGCCCGATCTTTTTTGCCAGCGCACCGCCAGCGACCGCTCCAATGATCGCTGCCGCGACCTGCGGCAAGAATATCGCGCCGTACTGCGCGTCGGAAAAATCGTGTAGCCCTTTCAGCACCGTGGACAACGCGGGAAAGCTGACAAGAGTCAGCCCCTGCAACAGCGCGGAGAGATAAACCGCAGCGATCGCGACGCTCCCGCCGGTAAGCGCGGGGCGGATTGCAAGAGTTGGCGAATGGTTCATTCGTGCCCTTCCTGATTCGTCATTCCGGTGAAAACCGGAATCCATGTCGGCGCATGTCTGGGTTCCGGATCACGCCTGCTCCGCGGGCTGCCCGGAATGACGATTCAAACGCCCCTCCTCTGCCCTCAGTCCTCAGCCCTGACATCACGCTTCCACCGCCTCTTTTTCCGTTCCGGCTTTTCTGTCCGCCTTCTTCTTCCAGTACATCGGAATATCGGTGCGGTAGCGACGCTCGACCAGGTTAGCGACGAGTCCAGTCCATCCAGTCTGATGCATCGCGCCAAGCCCAAGTCCCGTTTCGCCATGAAAGTATTCGTTAAACAAAAGCAAATCCTTCCACGCCGGGTCGTTCTGAAACGGACTGTCGGCCGGGAACGCGGGAACGAGGCCGTTGGATCCGCGCCGGAAGATATTCACTAGCCGGTCGGCGATGAGCCTCGATATTTCCCGCAACGAGAGTTCCTGATCGTTGAGACACGGCGCTTTGACTTTGAAGCCCTCGCCGTAGTAGCGATGGAATTTTTCTATTGCTTGCACGAGCACGTAATTGGTCGGCATCCAGATCGGGCCGCGCCAGTTGGAGTTGCCGCCGAAGAGGCCCGAGTTCGATTCGCCCGGAACATACTCGATCAGCGCCTGACCGATTCCGGGAAGCACGCCGAGGTCGCGCCGCTCGGCGTGAATGCGCGACACGGCTCTCACTCCATACGACGACAAGAACTCGCGCTCGTTGAGCACTCGGTTGAGCACGGCTTTGAGTCGATGCGGCCCGAGCAGCGACAAAAGGTGCTCACCGCGCGCGTTGGTCTGGATCGGGCAGTGCGTGACCTTATGCCCCTGGAAGAATCCTCGATAGTGCTGCTCGAGCGCGGTGCGGAAGCGCGGTACGCTCTTCAAGAGCCGCTCGTCAACTACTTCACACGCAAAGAGAGGGATGAGCCCGACCCAGGAAAACACGTCAACGTGATGCCTTTGTCCATCCGGCGTGACCACCACGTCCTTGAAGAACTCGTCTTTCTCGTCCCACAACGACAATCCCTGATTGTTGTATCCCGCGATCGAGTTGGCGATGGCCATGAACTGCGAATAGCACTGGATCGCAACGTCTTGGTAATCCGAATCTTCGTGCGCAAGCTCGAGCGCCATCATCGTCATGTTGAGCGCGAACATCGCCATCCAGCCGGTGGCATCGGCCTGCTTCAACGAGTAGCCGGCAGGCAGCGGCTGTGAGCGGTCGTAGACCGAAATGTTGTCGAGCCCCAAAAAGCCGCCTTCGAAAACATTCTGGCCATCGCTGTCCTTGCGATTGAGCCACCACGTGTAGTTCATGAGGAGCTTATGCGTGACTCGCTGCAGGAAGCGGCGATCGGCTTTTCCGCGCTGCACCCGCTCGGCGCGAAAAACTTTGAGCGCGGCCATCGCGATCACCGGTGGATTGACGTCGCCGAAAGCCCATTCGTAAGCGGGAATCTGCCCATTGGGATGGAGAAAATTTTCCTTGAGCAGAAGCTCGATCTGGTCTTTGGCAAAATCCACATCCACCAGAGTCAGAGCGGCGCAGTGGAAGGCGAGGTCCCACGCGGCGAACCACGGGTACTCCCATTTATCGGGCATCGAAATCACGTGCGCGGCTTTCATGTGCCGCCACGTCCGATTGCGTCCCCATTTGCGGCTCTCGGGAGGACTTAGCACATCGCCATCGAGCCAACGCTCGACGTCGTAGTGGAAAAACTGTTTGCTCCAGATCATTCCGGCCAGCGATTGGCGCAGGATGTTCGAGTCTTCGGAGGCGCAGTTGGGCAGAAGCTCGTCGTAGAACACACCCGCTTCCGCCTCGCGTTTCGCCAGAATAACTTCGCGTTTGGCGAAAGGCGATTCGAGCGCGCGGGCTGACAGGGTAAGTCCGATATTGACGCTTTGTCCGGAATCCACGGTGATGACGTGATGCGCGGCGAATTTCGTTCCGGTTTTTTCCGGATTGACCGCGCCCGGCTCGCCATGAATCACATAGCGATGAAACGCATCTTTGACAAAAGGAGATGGGTTATCTTGTCCCCATAAACGCTGCGAGTTCGTTTCATTCTCGGTGTAAAGCGGAGTCGCCGCGTGGCGGCCGTACAAAAAATAGCGGCCGAGAGTGGGGTGGTATGCCTCGACCGCGTACTTCGCTGCTTTTGGCGCGAGGACTTCTTTTAGGCGGGGTTGCTGACCATTCGGTCCCCACGACCATGTGTTGCGAAACCACAGCGTCGGCAAAACGTGGAGCGTCGCCGTTTCGGGTTCGCGATTGGTGACGACGATGCGAATGTGGATTTCGTCGGGCGACTCTTTCGCGTAGCGCACTTCAACGTCGAAATAGCGGTTGTCGTTGAACACTCCGGTGTCGAGCAAGTTGAAAGGCGGATTGTTTCTTCCTCTGCGCGCGTTTTCTTCCACCAGCCACCGGTAGGGAAACTCGGCTTGCGGGTATTTGTAGAGATACCTGAGATAGCTATGGCTGGGAGTCGCGTCGAGATAAAAGTAGTACTCCTTCACATCCTCGCCGTGGTTGCCCTGATTGCCGGTCAGACCGAACGCGCGCTCTTTCAGGATCGGGTCTTTGCCGTTCCAAAGCGCGAGAGCGAAGCAAAGGCGCTGTTGCTCGTCGCATATTCCGCCCATTCCGTCTTCGTTCCAGCGGTAAGCGCGACTTCTCGCCTGGTCGTGATCGAAATGCTCCCACGCGTTTCCATAAGGCGAGTAGTCTTCGCGCACGGTGCCCCACCCGCGCTCGGCGAGATACGGCCCCCACAAGCGCCAGTTCTCTTTGCCTTCGCGCTGATTTTCGAGCCGCTGCCGCTCGGCGTTCAGTTTTGAATTCATTTACGCTCCTCGTTGATAATCACTGGATTCCGGATCACGCCTGCGCCCGCCCCGGACTTCGATCCGGGTCGCAGGCTGTCCGGAATGACGATCTCTTCATGCCACGTTCTCGGCGGCGACGCCGGATTCCGTCTGCGTTTTGCGTTTCGCTTGTTCCAGACGTAACCACGCTTCGAGCGCGCACGCGACCGACCAGGCCTGCGAAGGACATCCGCGCGGAGTATGCGGCGGCGCGGCGTCAAAAATTTCGCTCACGGTCCCGAGCCCCGCGTCGAGCAAATGATCGCGCAGCGGTTCGAGGCGTTTTTGCGCGGCTTCGGCGTCGCCGTGCACTCGATATTCCGCCAGCGCGTAGTGCCCGAGCAGCCAAGCCCACACCGGCCCCTGGTGGTAGCTGCCGTCGCGCTCCGACACGCCGCCGATGTAGTGCGGGCGAAATTCGGGATACTCCGAACCGAGCGAGCGCAAGCCGTACGACGTGAGCAGCTTCTCTCCGCAGAGT
>JBOIGA010000211.1:0-5401 GCA_050741875.1 Burkholderiales bacterium | reverse complement strand
ACGATCACGCGCGCCCATTCGTATGGACCGCTACGGCCGACTCGATCCTTGCGAAACTACGCCGACTTTCGTCACTTATTTCCGAAACACGACACTAGGTTCCTTAGAGATAACTCAACCACCAGTCATTGCGGCGCTGCTTGACCGCGGCGAACCACCGGCATGGTAAATAAAGCGCGGCAACAACAAACAACCACAACATATACACGCCCGCTAAACGCATTCCGTATCCCGCCGGTTTCGCTTCAAGCGAAAGTCCGCCGAAAAGCCACGCCACCTCGCCAATTGTGACGGCCGCGAAAATCACGGCGAGCGTATAGATGAAAAAGATGTGGACGACATAGAAAGCGAGCGGTGTCCGTCCAAAGGTGACGAAAAACTTCGCGACCTTGCCTTTCGCCATTTCGAGCGCGGCAAGCGCAATGATCGTCGGTCCCAAGGTCATCGCCAAATAAAGCGCCGAAGGCGGATATTTTTCGTTGTTAATGAAGGAAAGCGTGGTCGCGACAGCGGTACCGTGGATGGTCCACGAGGCCGGATCGCCGTAAACATTGGTAGCACGCAATGCGATAAAAGCGAGCGTGATCGCAGCGCCAAGCGCGACAAGATAGCGTCTTCGCCGCGCAGGCTCGAACTGCATGAGCGGTGCGAACACATAACCCGCGGCCATCACACCGATCCAGGGAATGAGCGGATAAAGCGCGAACACTGTGATTTCCGCCGTCGGATGACGCAGCGTGGGTTCGTGCAGAATGTTCCAGATCCAGCCAGCCGCGCCGAACTGCTCGGCTTTGATTCCATCGAGCAGATTGTGGCCCGCGAGGATGACAAACGCGAAGGCGCCGATCGCCCAGCGCGGCAAATACACCAAGCCCGCGAGCGTGATCATCGAAACGCCGATCGCCCAGATCACCTGCAGGACCAGCATGTCGGGAAACAAGCTGAAGGTCCAGGCGACACGCACTACGGTCAATTCCAACAATATGAGCCATGAACCACGCGTGAACAAAAACCAACTTAACTCGCCCTGACTCTTGCCGCGCGCGCCGTAGAGATATGCCGAAGCGCCAGCGAGGAAAATGAACACCGGCGCGCAGAAGTGCGTGATCCAGCGAGTTAGAAACAGCGCGGGTTCGGCCACATCGCGCGGATTGAAGCTGCTTGCCGCGAAAAAGTCGCGCACGTGATCGAGCGCCATCAGCACCATGACGATTCCGCGCAAGAGGTCTATCGAATCGAGCCGCGGCCGCGACGCAACGATAATCGGCGGCGGCGGCAACGTTGCGGCCGCGCGCGGCAACTCCATTCTGAATTCGAGTCTGCCCATTTGTTCCTCCCAAGCACATTGCGAGCAGGATCAGCCCGCTTCGGAAGGGCGTGTTGAGCAAAGGCAATGCCAAAGGAATAACCGCGCGTGCAATCAAAATGATGCGTTGTTTTCGAAGAAAGCAGGGAATCCGCTGTTGTTGTGGCCGCCCAACATCGCGCCCAGGCGAGCGTGCTAACTCATTGACGTACGGCAAAGCGGTAATGTTGTAGATGCACAACGGATGAAGACAGGGGAATGGAAAGGCATAGCCATTCTTTCATCCCTCATCCCCCTCGACTTTGCTCAGGGCAGGCTTCATCCCTCATCCTTCATTCAAAGCGGCCACACTTTCGGCACGAGCAAAATCGCGATCGCGTAGATCAGAAAAGTAAGCGGCAAACCGACTTTGAAAAAATCCGCGAAGCGGTAATTTCCCGGACCGTAAACCATCAGGCACGCGGGTTCGAGCGGGGTCAGATACGAGGTGCTTGCGGCGACGGCGATCATCATCGCGAATGGGCGCGGATCCAATCCCAACTGCAATGCCGTTTGGATCGCTATCGGAACGAGCAGAATCGCCGCGGCCTGATTTGACATGGGCTGCGTCAGCGCGACGGTCAAAAAGAAGAAGCAAGAAAGAATGACGAACGGATAATCCGTGCCGGCAACCGCAATCAGCTGGGCGGCGAAAAATTCGCCCGCTCCGGTTTTTTCCATCGCGGCGCCCAGCGCCAGCAGCGAACCGATCAGGATAAGGACTTTCCAGTCCACCTGCCGGTACGCTTCCTCCGGCGCGATACAGCGGGTCGCCATGGCGATGAGCGCACCCCCCAACACCGCCACCGGCAGCGGCAGCCAATTAAAGGTCGCGGCAGCGAGCGCGAGTAGAAAAATCACAACCGCTAGCGGCGCGCGCGAGGTTTTCAGGCGCTTCGAATCGACCCCGCCAAAAATGTTGAACAGGTTTCCTTTCTCGAGCGCTCTCACGTTCTCGGGTGTGCCCTGGAGGAGCAGCACGTCGCCCAGGGACAATCGAGCGCGCGAAAGTCTTTCCGCGATTTTTCTTCCGCGGTGATTGATCGCGAGCACTTGCAGCCCGTAGCGTTCGCTGAAACTGATATGGCTCAAGGTGCGGCCGATGAGCGGCGAGCCTGGAAGGAGGACACCTTCGACGACAGTCAAATTTTCGGGATTGACGTCGGGGTGCGCCAAATGCACGTCGGCTTTGAGCTCGACACCCCGCAGGTCCTTCACTTTCAGAACATCGTCGCGCGATCCTTCGAGCACGAGAACGTCTCCCTCCTTGAGGACGCTGTCGGAACGCGCCGCGATGCGGGATTCATCTCCGCGAACGATATTGATGACCCTCAGGCCCGTGTTCTTGCCGAGCTTCGACTCGGCGAGCGTCTTGCCGATGAGCGGGGATTTGGCCGGCACGAGGACATCGGCCTGATACGCGCGATCGCCGATATCGACCTCCTGCTTTTGCTGGCCACGTTCTGGCATGAGCCTCACTCCGATGGTGAGAAGATAGAGCAGACCCGCGAGGGCGATCGGAATCCCCACCGGCGCCAGCTCGAACATGCCCATTGGGGCGAGTTCATGCGAGGTCATGAGTTCGCTGACGACAAGATTGGTCGATGTGCTGATGAGTGTTACCGAGCTGGTCAAAATCGTGGCGAACGCCACCGGCAGGAGGAACCTGCTTGGGGACGACCCTATCTTCGCGGCGAAACCGATAACAATGGGAATGAAAAACGCGGCGGCGGCGGTGTTGCTGATGAAGGCGGAAAGGAACGCAGCCGATCCCGTGATCGCGGGCAATAGCAGCCGCTGATTGCCGCCCACGCGATCGAGGATCGCCCTGCCGGCCAATTCCACGACCCCCGTCTGATTGAGCGCGGCGGTGAGGATCAAGAGACCGAGAAGCATCATCAAGGTATTGCTGCCAAATCCGGCGAAAGCTTCGGCGGGAGTCAAGAGCTCTGTCGCGATGAGCGACAGCATGACCGCGAGCGCGACCAGATCGGCCGGCAACCACTCGAACGCGAAGAAAATCATCGCGACAGCGATGATGACGAGCAGGAGCGCGATTTCAGGAGTCACGTAGCAAGGATGAAGGATGAATTATTGTGACCGCGGTATTGACGGCAACACCGGAAGTTTAGAGCGAGATTGCCGAATCCGACAGAACGAGCCAGAACAGGATCGCAAACAGGATGAGCGCGACGAACTTTAGCCAGCGGATTCGCTGTCTTTGTTCGCGGGTGATTTCCTTGAGGCTGTCCTGCAGCGATTTCAGCGCATTCTCGTTCAGGCGTTCATGCAGAAGCCTCGGCAACTGCGGCAGCGCAGCGCCCCAATGCGGAAGTTCCTCCCTGAAGTGGCGCACGATTCCGCGCCAGCCGACCTGCTCGGACATCCAACGCTCGAGATACGGGCGTGCCGTCGCCCACAGATCGAGATCGGGATCAAGTTGGCGTCCGAGGCCCTCGATGTTGAGCAGCGTTTTTTGCAGCATGGTCAACTGCGGCTGAATGTTCATGGAGAATTCGCGCGAGACCTGGAAGAGCCGCAGCAGCAGCCACGCGAACGAGATTTCCTTGAGCGGCCGATCGAAGATCGGTTCGGACACGGCGCGAATCGCCGTCTCAAATTCGACAATACGAGTGTTCGCCGGAGCCCAGCCAGCTTCGACGTGCGCTTCCGCGACGCGCCGGTAATCGCGTCGCAGAAAAGCCAGAAAATTCTGCGCGAGATAGCTCTTGTCGACATCGTTCAGCGTTCCCATGATGCCGAAGTCGAGCGCGATGTATTGCCCTTGATCATTGACCAGAATGTTTCCCGGATGCATGTCGGCGTGAAAATAACCGTCGCGGAAAACCTGCGTGAAAAATATCTCGACGCCTTTGCGCGCGAGTTTGGGGATGTCGATGTTGCGCGCTTTCAGCGTTTCGATCTGCCCGATCGGCGTGCCGTGCATGCGCTGCATCACCATGACTTCGGACGTGCAGTAGTCCCAATAAATCTCGGGAACGAGAAGCGATTCGGATCCGGCAAAGTTGCGGCGAAGCTGGCTCGCATTGGCTGCCTCGACCATCAAGTCGAGCTCGTCTTTCAAATGCCGCTCGAACTCCTCGACCACCGCCTGCAACTTGTAGCGCCGGGCTTCATGCCACGCACGCTCGATGATCGCGGCGGCGGATTTCAATACCGACAGGTCCTTGGCGATCGTTTTTTCGATTGCCGGCCGCAGAATTTTCACCGCGACTTCGCGGCCGTTCGGAAGCCGCGCGAAATGAACTTGCGCGACCGAAGCGCTCGCCACCGGCTCCGGGGAAAATTCGGGAAACACCGCGGCGACCGGGACGCCGTAAACGCGCTCGAGAATCGCGCGAACGAGGTCGGAGGAAAACGGCGGGACGCGATCCTGCAAGAGCGCGAGCTCGTCGGCGACGTCGGGCGGCAAGAGATCGCGCCGCGTTGACAGCACCTGGCCGAACTTGACAAAAATCGGACCCAGGTCTTCCAAGGCTTCGCGCAGACGGACACCGCGCGGACTCGTCAATCGGCGCCAGAAAAGCGCGGGGCGAATGACGCGTTGGGCCCAGCGCACGCGCGCGTGACTGAAGGCGAATTCGTCGAGACCGAAACGAATCGCCACAGTCAGAATTCTGATCAGTCTTAGAATGCGCATGGGTCAGGAAGACGCACGCGCTGTCGGGGAACCTCTGATCAATTCGTCAACCTCGGAATTGACACGAGAGACAAAGCAATCCTTGTCGCGAAGCCCGCGGCGAGCGCATGAGATTGCTTCCTTCCGCCTTCGCGGGGGTTGACGGCGCTCGCGATGACATTCAGTTACTCGATCTTCCCAGTTTCTCCAGCCTTTTCTCGAGCCGCGCCACTGCGTCCCTTAACTCGTCCACCTCCGCCATGAACTCGCGTGCGCGCTTTGGATTGGCGAGGAGCGGCTGCTCGAAAGTGAAAAATTCGGCTCCGGCGGCGGCGAAATTGCTGAACAAAGTTCTCTGCCAGGCAACGAAATCCCGGCCCGCACCGGCGATGCGATGCGCCGCGACATCGCCGACC
>JBOIGA010000210.1:5112-5407 GCA_050741875.1 Burkholderiales bacterium | reverse complement strand
GCTTTGGCGTCATCCGACACCGTTTCGAGTCGCACGGTAAAACCCCATAAACGCGCCAAGTGCTTCATGATCTCCTGCGCGGAATCGGAAAGCGGGCGCCGCTCGTGCTGCGTGTGCCGTAAAGTAAGCGATCGGTCTCCGCTCTTGTTGACGCGATACACCTGCACGTTCGGTTCGCGCGTTCCCAGATTGTAGTGTTCGGACAACGCAGCGCGAAGCTGTCGGTATCCCCCTTCGTCGTGTATCGCCGCAACCAGTAATTGCCCTTCGCGGTCGTCGTCAACCACCTGAAAAA
>JBOIGA010000210.1:0-5102 GCA_050741875.1 Burkholderiales bacterium | reverse complement strand
AAGCTTCAAGTCGCGGATGAGTTTCGGCGAAAGGAACTGCGCGATGAAGCTTTCGTCCTTGAAATTGCGCATGGCGAAATCCACCGCTTTCACCCAATCGGATCCGGCGAGATCGGGAAACCAGCGGCGATCCTCTTCAGTCGGGTCTTCGCAAATTCTGCGGATATCTGAATAAATTCCGAAACCGAGCGTGTAAGGGTTGATGCCGTTGTAATGCGGCGAATCGAAAGGCGGCTGGTAAACGACGTTGGTGTGCGACTGCAGAAACTCCATCATGAAACCGTCGGAAAGATAGCCTTCGTCGTACAGGTGATTGAGCAGCGTGTGGTGCCAGAAAGTCGCCCAACCTTCGTTCATCACCTGCGTCTGCCGCTGCGGATAAAAATACTGGGCGATTTTGCGCACGATGCGGACGATCTCGCGCTGCCACGGTTCGAGCAGCGGCGCGTTTTTCTCGATGAAGTAGAGGAGATTTTCCTGCGGTTCCGGCGGAAAAAGTTCTTCCTTTGCAGTACCTTTCGCGGCGTCGCGCGCCGGCAAAGTGCGCCACAATTCATTTACCTGCGATTGCAGATACGCTTCGCGCTCCTTCTGCCGGTGTTTCTCCTTCTCGGTGGAAAGTTTGGACGGACGCTTATAACGGTCCACCCCGTAGTTCATCAGCGCGTGGCAGGAGTCGAGCAAAAGCTCGACTTCTTCCTCGCCGTGCCGCTCTTCGCACTCGCGTAGGAAATTGCGCGCGAAGACGAGGTAGTCGATGATCGCGTCGGCGTTGGTCCAGGTCTTGAAAAGATAGTTGCCCTTGAAAAAAGAGTTATGGCCGTAAGCCGCGTGGGCGATGACAAGCGCCTGCATCGTCATCGTATTTTCTTCCATCAGGTACGAAATGCACGGATTGGAGTTGATGACGATTTCGTAAGCGAGACCCATGTGGCCGCGGCGATAAAGCTTTTCCGTCTGCAGGAAGTGTTTGCCGAAAGACCAGTGGTGATAACCGATCGGCATGCCCACCGACGAATACGCGTCCATCATCTGCTCGGAGCCGATGATTTCGATCTGATTGCGATAAGTCGAAAGACCGAAGTGCTCGGCCGCCCTGCCGATGACTTCGTCATAGCGTTTGATCAGCTCAAACGTCCATTCGGAGCCCTCGGATAGCGGCTTCATGCGCTCATCCTATAAAGCGGCTTCATGCGCGGTAAACCAATAGGGCTTCACGCGGTCGTGCTCCCACGGCTTCAAACGGCCTGTCTTTTGAACAACTCGCGGAATACCGGAAAAATATCGTCAACCCCCGAGATGCGCTGCATGGCGAAGTTTTTGTATGCGCGATGGACGTTCAAATAGCGGCGCCAGAGGTTTTGTTCTTCTTCGCTGGCGATTTCGATGTAAGCGAAATACTGCAGGCACGGCATGATCGAAGTGATCAGCAGGTCTTCGCACAAGGGTGAGTCGTCGTCCCAATTGTCGCCGTCGGAAGCCTGCGCGGCGTAGATGTTCCAGTCGGCGGTGGGAAATCGGGCGCGGATGATGTCGCGCATGAGTTTCAGCGCGCTCGAGACAACGGTACCTCCCGTTTCCCGCGCGTAGAAAAATTCTTCTTCGCCGACCTCCGACGCGATTGTATGGTGCCGAACGAAAACAACCTCGATTTTTTCGTAGCTGCGTTTGAGAAACAGGTACAGCAGCATGAAGAAGCGCTTGGCCAGATCTTTTTTCATCTGGTCCATCGAGCCCGACACATCCATCAGACAGAACATGACCGCCTGGGTCGCCGGTTTGGGAACCTTGATCCGGCTGTTGAAGCGAAGATCGAAGCTGTCGAGAAAGGGGATGGAAAGAATCCTGTGCTTCAGCCGATGAATTTGCTCCCGCAACTCGATCGCTCTTGCGCTTTCCTGTTCTTCAAGCTTCTCCAGCTCCTGCTCGAGCGCCTCGAGTTCGTTGAGATACGGAGAGCGGAGTGCGATCCTGCGTCCCATCGCGCCTTTGAGCGAGCGGATGACGTTCAGATCGGAAGGCGAGCCGGTCTGGGTAAAGCCGGCGCGCACGCGAGTGAATTCCGAAATGGCGTTGAGTTGCGTTTTGACCAGGTTCGGCAGCGCCAGATCATCAAAGAAAAATTCGAGAAATTCCTCGCGCGAAATTTCGAAGATGAAATCGTCTTCGCCCTCGCCGGTGTTGCTCGCTCGTCCGCCGGCGCCGCCTTGGCCTTTCGGCGGGCGCGGAATCTGGTCGCCCGTAACGAACTCGCGGTTTCCGGGGTGAATGATGCCTCGCCTGCCGCCCGGGCCATGGCCGAAGACCGGTTCGGAAATGTCGCGCGCGGGAATGTTGACTTTTCCGCCCTGGTCAATCTCGGTCACGCTGCGGCGCGCGACCGCGTCGGATACGGCTTTCTTGATCTGCGTTTTGAAGCGGCGGATGAAACGCGTGCGATTGACCGCGCTCTTGTTCCTGCCGTTCAGCCTTCGATCGATTATCTGGCTCATGGTTTTTCGGCCAAAAGTAAAAACCTACTCTTGGCCCGGCGAAAGGTTACAGCCGAATCGCCGGCAAAGCCGGCCGATTCGCGGCGAAAAAAGCGAGGAAGGCCGGATTGCGCATTACGACGATTTGCGGACTCTTAAGTACCACTCGGAAAGCAGACGCACCTGCTTTTGCGTATAGCCTTTGGTCATCATGCGGTTGACGAAGTCTTCGTGCTTGCTTTGATCTTCCGCGGACGATTTCGCGATGAACGAGATCACCGGCAACAAGTCTTCGGTGCTCGAAAACATTTTCTTCTCGATCACTCCACGCAGTTTTTCGTACGAAGTCCATGCCGGGTTCTTACCTTGATTGTGCGCGCGTGCGCGCAGCACGAAATTGACGATCTCGTTGCGGAAGTCCTTGGGATTGCTGATTCCGGCGGGCTTTTCGATTTTCTCCAGCTCGTCGTTCAAGGTTCCGCGATTGAAGATTTCGCCGGTATCGGGGTCGCGATATTCCTCGTCCTGGATCCAGTAATCGGCGTAGGTCACATAGCGGTCGAAAATGTTCTGGCCGTATTCGGAATACGATTCCAAGTACGCCGTTTGAATTTCCTTGCCGATGAATTCCGCGTAGCGCGGCGCGAGATAACCTTTGAGGAACGACAGATAGCGTTCCTCGATTTCCGGCAGAAACTGCTCGCGCTCGATCTGCTGCTCGAGCACGTAGAGGAGATGCACGGGGTTGGCGGCGATTTCGGTGTGGTCGTAGTTGAACACTTTCGACAGAATCTTGAAGGCAAAACGCGTGGACAATCCCGTCATGCCCTCGTCCACGCCGGCGACGTCACGATACTCCTGATATGACTTCGCTTTGGGATCGGTGTCCTTCAAGTTTTCGCCATCGTAGATTTTCATTTTCGAATAGATGCTCGAATTCTCCGGCTCCTTGATCCTCGAGAGCACCGAGAATTGCGCCATCATGTCGAGCGTGCTGGGAGCGCAAGGCGCGTCGGAGAGCGAACTATTGCGCAAGAGCTTTTCGTAGATTTTGACTTCTTCGGCGAACCGCAGGCAGTAAGGTACTTTGACGATGTAGATGCGATCGAGAAAGGCTTCGTTGTTCTTGTTGTTCTTGAACGCCATCCATTCGGCCTCGTTCGAGTGCGCGAGGATGATTCCTTCGAACGGGATGGCCGAAAATCCTTCGGTGCCCTTGTAGTTTCCTTCCTGGGTGGCGGTGAGCAAGGGATGCAGCATCTTGATCGGCGCCTTGAACATCTCGACGAATTCGAGCATGCCCTGATTGGCGAGACACAGGCCGCCCGAATAGCTGTAGGCGTCGGGATCGTTCTGGGCGAATTGCTCAAGCTTGCGGATGTCGACTTTGCCGACGAGCGAGGAAATGTCCTGCGTGTTTTCGTCTCCCGGCTCGGTCTTGGTGATGCCGATCTGCGACAGCACCGAGGGCAGCATGCGAACGACACGAAAACGGGTGATGTCGCCGTTGAACTCGTGCAGGCGCTTGACGGCCCACGGCGACATGATTCCAGTCAGATAGCGGCGGGGGATGCCATAGTCTTCTTCAAGAATCGGCCCGTCTTCTTCGGGAGAAAAAAGTCCGAGCGGAGATTCGTTTACCGGCGAGCCCTTGATCGCATAAAAGGTCACTTTCTCCATCAGCGTCTTCAACTTCTCCGCGAGCGAAGACTTGCCGCCGCCGACCGGACCCAGCAGATAGAGTATCTGTTTTTTCTCTTCGAGACCCTGCGCGGCATGGCGGAAAAAAGAGACGATGTGCTCGATCACCTCCTCCATCCCGTAGAACTCCTTGAAGGCGGGATAGATCTTCAGAACCTTGTTGGAAAAAATCCGGGACAAACGCGGATCGAGCCGCGTGTCGATCAACTCCGGCTCGCCGATCGCCATCAGCATCCGCTCGGTCGGGCTGGCGTAGGCGGAGGGATCGCGCTTGCAAATCTCCAGGTACTCCTGCAGCGACAAGTCTTCTTCCTTGCGCGCTCCGAAGCGAAATGCATAATCATTGAAGATGCTCATGATCCACCTCTGCGGTTAAGCCTCTCGTCCCTTGCTCCGTTTGCAAAAATTGTGCCGAATTATTTTTTCCTCTTTCCAATTGCATAGACCTTCTAGACATCGCTTTCGTTCAGCTTTCGCTCTCTTCTAAAATCGTTGAATCACTCTATACCAAGAGGCGGCTTCGTTCCAGTATCGAGCGCGTCACTTTCTGCCCTAACGCGCGCGAGCTTGTCCATTTTCCGCCATAGATGGTGATGAGCCGCCCTTTCATTTCGAGCGTGCATTCGCGCGACTGCCGCGTGGGGTCGTGTCCGCCCTGAACCAGCGGGCGCAGGCCAGCAAAACTGGCGACCATATCGCGCTCGGTCTTCGCTTCTCGGAAATAACGGTTATAGGCGCCGAGAAGATAACAAGTCTCTTGCGCACTGCAGCGTGCAGGCTCGGACAAAGACTGGCGAACCTCGGTCGTGCCGAGAAGAGTTTGATTCTCGTATGGGAGGGCGAAACAGATTCGCTTGTCGGAGGGCGCCTCGAGAACAAAGCCGAATTCGAGCGGCTCGGCGAAAACGAGGTGGCTGCCGCGCACGAGAT
>JBOIGA010000209.1:0-5416 GCA_050741875.1 Burkholderiales bacterium | reverse complement strand
GCAAGATTTTCATGGATTACAATATGCAATGTGGTCTATCGGCGTGCTCAATCTCGCGGCGAGCCGAGTTGTCGTTCGGGCGTGGAATGGGCTCTGGCGCTCATATATTGGCTGGGCTGTGGGAGCCTTCGTGATCGCGCTTTACGCACTTTGGGTTGGCGGAGTTGTCGCCGATCTATATACCTATGGCTCTTTGAAAGCTCAGGATCTAATAATTGCGAGACATGCTATTCCGACTGGAATCCAACAACTCGACGCGTTCGTCGAAAGCGGCGTTCTCTACCTGTCGTCTCCGTTCGCTTTGCTCTTCGTTGGTGCGCTCGGATTCATGTTCTTGCTGGTGAGCGGTATTCTGCTCAGCCTGCTGGCCCTGTGGGCAGCAGGATGGACCGGGATCAAAGATGGCCTGTTCACGGAAATCGCCATCGAGCCCGTCCCATTGGGAGCGATACCGCTGCACCATCTGGACTGGAACACGCCGCAACATGGGCGCTCGATGCGACACAGCTATACGTATTCCAATCCTGATGCATTGAAGTGCATAAGTGATTGGATCCGGATGACGCTCCAGCGCCCCTGATCTCGCGAGAGTATAGGGAATCGCTTTTCGGGAGGCGTTCGGTAAGAACCGCGCCGCAAGAAAGAAGCGATGGAAGCGTACGAAGCAGCGCTGCGCAGCAATCCTCATCTCGCGGATTGCTACTACAACCTGGCGCTGTTGTTTGAAGACCTCAAGAAACCAAAGGAAGCTATCCGGCACATGGCGCAGCATCGCAGGCTGATCGGGAGCAAGTCGGAGTGAGAGGAGTCGTAGCGTCGATTGACGTTTAACGTTAAGCGTTATACGCTGCTGCATGATCAAGAGCTTCCGCTGCGCGGAGACTCAGGCCCTGTTTGAGACGGGGAGATCCAAGCGGTTCGCGGGAATTGCAATCGTAGCGGTTCGCAAGCTTGCCCAACTCGACGCGGCGCACACGTTAGAGTTCCTACGCGCGCCACCGGGCAACCGACTGGAAGCGTTGAAGGGCGACCGAAAAGGCCAGCACAGTATCCGGTTGAACGATCAGTTCCGCTTGTGTTTTCGCTGGACAAAAGACGGCCCAGAAGACGTCGAGATTGTGGACTATCACTGACGGAGAGCTACCAATGTTCAAGAATGGCATGCGGCCGGTGCACCCCGGCGAAATCCTTCGGGAAGATTATCTGGTCCCGCTTAACATGAGCGCCAACGCCTTGGCAAAAGCTCTGAATGTACCTACGCCACGCGTCAACGACATCGTGCGGGAGCGGCGAGGTATCACAGCGGACACCGCCATGCGGCTCGCGCGCTACTTCGGCGGGGACGCGCGCTCGTGGCTGAACTTGCAGGCGGCGTATGACTTGCGAGTGGCGGAGATCGAAAATGCCAAACGCATCGAGAAAGAGATCATTCCAGCTGAGGCGACTTGAAGTTTGAGTGTCACGCGCGGCTGTGGCAATCCGGCGCTCGCGGATTGCACTATAACCTCGCGCTTAGAAGCCAAAGGAAGCCATCCGGCACATGGCGCAATATCGCAGGCTGATCGGAAGCAAATCGGAGTAAGGGTGGGAAGACTTGTCGTCAGGCGGACAAACCGTGACCGGACCTCGCCTCGCAGCAGCGATGACCCAAGGCGATTTCGTTCATCTCGAAAGTTTTTGGTATCTGACCTTCCGGCGATCGCTGAAGATTTTTCAGTGTGCTTGATCATCACGACGGCTGCTTCTTCCTAGCTGTCTCTCTAGCCACCTCCGTGATGAACTGCCCATCGATACTAGCAGTCACTTCGGCTGGCGTCTCCGTGAACTTCACCCACTTTTCGTCCTCTGCCCGCTCCTTAAGGCATACCATCGCGAATATCGCCAACTCTTTCGCCGACATCGGAATCAGGAAGTAATTGCAAAGATGCCGAGCGTTCAAGCTCGGAGGCGTGATGCTCGAAAGCTCCCGAGGTTGCGCCTCCCGGTACACGGGAGAAATGACGAACAGTCTTTCATCGATCGCCCTGGATTCGCCCTTGTCCTCGAACCGCGCCGACCGGATCAGGAGCATGTCCTCGTGGTAAGCGTAGCGACACGCTCGTACTGGCAACCGGCTGATGCGGACCTCCTTGCTATCGACATATGCCGTCCAGAACAGATAGGTGACATCGTCGAGTTTTGCAAACTTGCCATTCAGAAGAGTGGCAATCTCGTACCCGCCACCGTAGAAGTTGCTCAAATTCTTCAACGTGGCAATCTCGACATTCAGGAGAATCCCAGTCAGCTGCAGTCCGAACCCGACGGATTGTTCGACTGGGTTGAGAGAACGGTCCCCTTGAGGCAGTTGGCTGAGTCCCCGAAGGATTTTCTCGAGATCCTTCGCGCCCGAGCCAAGCAGCCCCACTTTCCCGAAGAGCTGCGTGGGAAACTCGATCGTCGATTCAGAGCAGAACGGAGTCATGCCCGTGTGGTCGTCAATGAACCCGACAAGCTCGATTTCTTTCCAGACGGCTTCGCTCAGTCCATCGAAGTAATGTCGCAGCGACTCTTTCGTGAATGGAACGGACGCGCTCTTTTGCACGAGGTCGGCGATCACATCAGTGGCGATGGCCAGGTCACCAGCCCAGCCGACGACGAGGCCGTCGTCAACGATGGCTATCTTTTGACGGAGACCTCTTGGTACCCATGCACATCCCGGTGGAAAGATGGCCGAAAACTCGTCAGTAGTCGGGATAAACGCCGTCGAGCCGGGAAACTCCGGACCCGATACCAGCAGGTCTCCAATCAGCATCGGGCAACGTTGGATCCCCAGACGAGCTACGGCAGTCATGACCGAGTTCCTTGAGAAAAAATGGGGTCAAAAAAATGGGGTCAGGCACCATATTTCTTCGTTCCACCAGCATTCTTCCGCTCTCGAAGGCTCTTTGTTTGCTGGCGATATTACTGCAAGAAACAGTTTGCCGCTTAGGAAGCTATTGCATTTGCGGTAAGCTTTTCTCATCTCAACCCAAGCCTGACGATGAAATTTCTCAAGGCAGTGCGCCTCGATGTCTCCGACAGCCATGTCTATGCGCAGGAAGGCGCTGCGGAAGATGGCGAATGGCTGGTCTCCGGCGGTTATGCCGTGTGCGATCTGGCAAGCGGCGCGCACTTCCGCCCCAACTGCCATTGCGATACTTCATTCATCGGTCTCAAGACCCACGGGCGCTGCACCCTTGCCGAAGTCGTGGAAATCGACGAGGCGACTTACCGGGAGCATATTGAAACCCTGACCCGGCATTTTCTCGAAGACTTGCATGCGCCTTCGGAAGCAGCGGCGCGGAAAGTCGCGGAAGAAGAAGTCGCCTACACCGCGGATCTATGTGCAAGCTTCAATGCCGACACGTGGATTACGGTGAAGCGCACCCCCAAGGCCGACGGCGAGGGCTTTGACGAACACTATCAGGTCTTCAAGCGGCTGATGATCGGGGCACACAAGTTGTGAAGCCGGAAACGATTACGACACCGCTCTGAAACGAATTCTATGCCGCGCGCGTAGAGGTCGAGCACTGTAGGTCTCGCGCCATATAGAGAGCTGACTCGCGACCAGAATAATAACCCGGGACGTGTGCAATCTTCCGGTATCCCAGCTTCTCGTAGAAAGTCTGCGCGCCTCGATTGTTCGCACGCACCTCCAAATAAACCACCGAAATTCCCGCAACCAGGGCTGACACTTCCAGCCACTTGATGAGCCGCCGTCCAAGTCCGGCGCGCTGGTAGTCTTTCCTTACTGCGAGGAGATTGAGGTGCGCTTCTTCCTCGGCAAAATACATGATCGCGAAACCGGCAACCCGAGATCTGGCATCAGCCACCAATACCGTAGCATCCGGGCACCGAATGCTTCGAATCACCCGTGGCGGCGTCCACGACCAACCCAAACCGGTTTCGATGACATCGCGCGATAACAACGCGATCTGAAAAGCATCAGAGCCGGTCGCCAATCTAAGTTTTATGTCTTGAGACATGGCTGCACGGGGCTGTTATTCGGAGTATCAGACGTCAAATGCGTAGCGCGATACCGCGTCTTCGTCCCATTCCAGACCGTTGCCGGGCACGTCACGGATGCGAACATGTCCTTCCACCACTTTGAACGGTTCGGCGAGAATCGGGTGCGCCCAGTCCTGCCACTCCAGCCAGTGAGCTGTCGGCGTGACGCGCATCAGATGGCTGGAAATTTCGGGGTAAAGATGGCTAGACATGTCCATGCCAACCGCATCCGCAATCGCCGCCGCACGTAGCCAGCCCGTAACTCCGCCGATACGCATGAGATCGGGCATCACATAATCGCAGGCGCCTGCGGCGATCGCCTGATACATGGCTCGCGGACCGTAGAAGTTCTCGCCAATCTGGATAGGAGTTGCGGTCTCACGCGCAAGCTTGGCGTTGCCTTCGAGGTCGTCATAGGCGATGGGTTCCTCGATCCAATAGATATTCTCGGCATCGAGGGCGCGGCAGCGCCGCATCGCCTCTCCCAAGGTGAGTCCCTGGTTGAAATCGCAGACCAGGATCACGTCATCGCCGACCGCCTTGCGAACGTTGCGCACGGCGGCAAGATCTTCGGTCAGCGTTTCCCGGCCGACTCGGACTTTCAACCCTTTGAAATCGCCCTCCGCCAGCAGCTCCAGCGCTTCGTCGGCCACCCTGTCCGGCGGCATCAAACCAAGACCATTGCTGTTGTAGGCTTTCACGGGCGCGATCGTTCCGCCAAGCAGCGTGACCAAAGGAACGCCAGCCGCCTTGGCAAGGACATCCCAGCACGCTATATCGAAACCTGCCACGGCGATCGTCGAAACACCCTGATAGCCGACCAGCCCCAAAGACGCACGGGCCCTCTTGTGCGTTTGAACAGGAGCAACCTGCTCGTCCTTCATGAGCTTGGCGATATCGTGCAGCGCCGGAAATGATGTAGGCCGCTGACTGCTTGATGTAGGGGGCGAGATAGCCGCGGCCAGTGATGCCTTCTTCGGTATAGAGGTCAATCAGAATCAGTGGCCACTCCGCGAACTCGCCGACCTTGGTCGCGACGGGCCGGCCGAGAGGAACAAACACGGCGCGAGCGCGGATATCTCGAATGATCAGTTTCTCTTTCGATGTCACCATGCTTCACCTCCCATAAGAGGTTGCATAAATGGGCAGGCCGAGCTGACCCTAATCTGCCGTAAGCCTGACTCTACTTACGTTACGCAAGTCTATGTGCTGCTTCGCCTGCCAGAGATCATAGTTGTACTGCATAGCCAGCCAACTTTCAGGTGAACGGCCAAGAGTCTTGAAAAGACGGAGAGCCATCTCAGGGCTGATGCCGCTAGTGCCTTTTAGAACCCGATTCAAAGTTGATGGGGCCACGCCCAGCCTGCCGGCAAGCGCTCGGCCGCTGAAC
>JBOIGA010000208.1:0-5435 GCA_050741875.1 Burkholderiales bacterium | reverse complement strand
GTTTCCACCGACCACAGCCACCAGCGACCGTCGGCGAGCAGCCAGTCAAGTGCCTGGCGCCGTGGAATTACAATGCCTTGCGCCGCTGCAAAAAAGGCGAGCCGCTTAAAGAGAGGATACGGCGTCTGCCACCAGCTTTCGGCGGAGAGCCGCGCCTTGGCCGGGTTGCGTTCGGCACTCGCCAGCCAAGCATCACGGGCGAGCTCAATTAGTGCCGTCCAGTCTTGGAAGTGGTTGTTCTGGGGGTGGTCGCCGATCGAGGGCTGATGAAGATAGGACAAATCACTCTTCTCCTCAGTCCCCCGGAGTTCTCTCATTAGGTCGAGCGTGTCGCGCAGCAGCATGCTGAAGTCGAGAAGCAAATCGGGCAGGGCCTCGTTCCAGTTTGGGTTGCCATGCAGGTCGTGCAGAGTGGAATGGACATGATCTGCGGATAACACGATCTCCCATTCGACCAAGTCCTTGATTTGCTCTGGACCGTCAAACTCATCACTGTCTTCATTCCAGCGGAACGGTTCGCAAAGGACGACGCGCGGCGACAGTATACGGCGAAGATCTAAGCGCAATGTCGGTGTGAGGCCCTCGCGCTTGAAGCGATCCAGCCAGTCGTATAGGTCGAAGTCAGACATACGGCTTTAAACGGCCGGTCAACAGCAGCCGCCACATGATGCGCATATTTGGGCGCGGGATCGCGCGTGGTGCGGTGGCTCGAATACGGTTGAGTTCTTCGTGACTCCCATCTCGTTCGAGCCCATCCAGCTCCGCGAATCGACGCTCGATTAACCGGACAAACTGCGGATTTAATTCACCACCCTGCCTCGCCAGCCACAACACAAGCTTGGGATCATCCAAGTGTCGCGTGAGCCATCGCGCTAGATGAAACATTACGTCGTCCCAGTGGTTGCCCGCAAAGCCAGTCTCGAACAACGCCATCCAAGGCGCACGGTGGTAGGGTGCTGGTCGTCGAGTAAAGCTGAAGGCCAGCCTGTCGTCCACTTTTGGATTCGCTGTAACGCCGAAGCGTGGCAAATCAGCATGTCCGAACTGCGATGTCGCCAAGAGCTCCAACCATTCCAAAGGCGGGACGGGATCGAGGTCCGCAAAATGTTTCGCGGCGAGTCCATCGGTCAGCGCCCACAGCACGCGGCCTACGGCAAAGTCAGATCGCGACGGCGCGAGCGGCGGCGTGCTCGCATGCTGGGCAACAATCATCTCCTTGCCTTGTGCGCCATCGCGATACGTCTCGGCCCACTCTTTAAGAGTACGGTGAAGAGAAGAATGGTCATGGGTGCCCGCTGGCACTCGATACAGCAATGGCGTGACACCTTTGGCTTTCCATTCGATCAGTTGTTGATCGTGCTGTCCGTCGGGAAAGCTGCCGAACGCATAGGCCTCTGGTCGGGTTTCGCCGAGCATCTCATCTACAGCGAGAGCATCCATCATGTAGCGCAAGACCGGGTCGTTGATGCCGTAGCCAACAAAGCACACCGTGTAATCGAAAGACATCGCAAACGAACCGCGCCGCCCAGCGCTCGGTGAGATAGGCCAGACCAAAATCACCACTGGTGAGTACCAAGCAATTGAGCGCCGTTTCGTCCGTAGACGACAGCAAACCATGAAGGTGAACTACCCCGTGCCACCGGCTCGTTTTTGGGATTGGTAGCAGTGGCGCAGCAAAGGAGGGAATCGAGGGCCGGTGCCGCGATATCAGGCGCTGGAAGATGGGATCGACGTTGGTGGTGACCAACCGAACCTTGCCCTTGCGATCCCTGGCCAGCTGCAGCAGCGCCTCGTGGGTAGTGGTCGCTCCTTTTTTGCGCCACTTTGGTTTGAGAACGTCCGCCACGGCGCTCCGGACGGCATGACGCTGACCGGGGTAGCGGCGTTCCAGCAAGTCCAGCGTCGCGTCGTACCGCTTGTTTTGGTAGGCCTGTTCCTCGATGGTGGTTTGCTCAGTGCCCAACCTCGCATAGAGCTGATCCACTAAACCTTGGAAGTCCGGCAAGCCTGCCGGAGAGGAAATGCCGGCGCCGCAGAAAAACACCAGGTGTCCCTCCTCGTGCGCCTGTAACAAACGCTCTGAAATGTCGGGGCCGCTGTGGACGAACTGCAAAGTTAGACAACCTCTGCGAACAACCGATTCAGCGCCGTTAGAATCAGCGCGGCGTCGGGTTCACGGATGGCGCTGTGATATGGCTTGCGAGTTACGACCTTTGCCTGCATGGCGTCGAAGCCAAGCTTGTTAAGCCAGCCGCGCGTGCGATTTCGACCCGCAACGTCGACCGGCGCGTGCAAGTAAGAGTCCCGTTTTGACGTTTGATTGCTGGACTTTTTAGTTCCGGCTGGAATGGTCGGTGGTGGAGGCGGGCGGAATCGAACCGCCGTCCGCAAGCCCTACACAAACAGTTCTACATACTTAGCCAGGTTATTTGATTTGACCCTTTGCACGCCAACCGGCAGGCTTCACCCTGTCGCCGAAATCGAGCGGCCGGACTTCTCGCGCGTTAAAGGCAAATGTTTGGGATTTGGCGTATCGCTGCTGAATTAAGAACAAAACGCCGAATGGAACGAATCCGATAAACCACAATACATAGTTCAAGTAGGTATGAACGTACGAGTGGCCTTTGAACAGGATGAACCACGAGAGGGGCGCGAGAAACGACGTCCAGACCAGCACCGCCAATGGAAATTGCTCGAACTTCAACCGGTAGGTTTGCCACGCGAGCGTCAATAAGAACGCGAGAAAAACGACAGTCGATAGAGCCAGCGTAAAAATCGCCATGAGATTGGAAAGCGGGTATTTTTGGAACAGTGTTTTGACGCGAGAAACCTCGCCGCTGTTATAGATTGACTTGAGGTCCGCTTTAAATTGCTCGTCTAGCTCGCCTTCGATGTTTCCGAGCCATGGAAGGAAGTCGCGAAAAGCAAAATAACGAGCGACCACCTTGGTGCGCGAGGACGTGAGCGATTCAAAGTGACTCTGCGCGCAAACCGCTTTGTCGACTGAATCGCGGCAGACGGAATCAATAATTGCCGCCGGATTGTCACTGCTCAAGCGCTTGTGGGCTGTTTTGTTGATCTGTGCGAATCCCTCTTTGAACGAGCCGGGGAAGCTGGCCGCGTGAAGCAAAAGTGCGCACACGAGTCCCATTATCATTGCAACTCCCGCCAGAGTCAGGAGCTGTAGGGAATCCTTGAACCCCTTTTGGTTTTCGGTGAGAAAGAACAGGAGAGGAGCGAGCGAAGCGATAAAAATTGTGGTGACGTAGTCATACCCGCACAACGACTTGAGAAAAAAAGCGCCGAACAAGGCGGCTGCCAACAGATAACGATCGCGCGAAACGAGGGCTGCCCGATTTCCCAGGGCAATTGCGGCAAGCAGCGGAAGAAACCAAGTCCATTCGACCCAAAAAAGATTTCGCGCGAACGCGACGACCCAGGGAGAAATAATCAGCGTCAAAGCAAAACCAGCGCTTGCGGCGAGCGAGAAATGTTTGCTCAGGAAAACAAACAACGCCGACACCACCAGCGCGAGCGCGAGAGCGTTGACCGCGTACATTTGCTGGATGCTGAGTCCGAAGTGGGTATGCAAGACGCCAAAAAGCCAGCCCTGCAAGCCGAACGAACTCCGGTATTTCCAAAACTCCCCGGCAACATTTCCCTCGTTAAATAGCTCGTGAGCGAGACGACCCTGACCCGCGAAATTAGCTCTCACGTACATGCCGAGGATAAACCCAGGCTCCCCGGTTTTGGCCCGCAGGATCCCATCGAGCACGAACTGGTCGGAGTAAAGGTCGAAGTCGCGAAATTTGAAATCGTTGACGGCGAAGAGACCGTTGTACTGGAACGATATGAAGGCCAGCGCAAACAGAAACAAAGCTATGACCGAGGATCGTTTCAACCTTAGTCCAATATTCGATGGCTGGCGTGGCCGAGCTTACGTCGCAAGTTGCGCCGTTCTCCCGGCAATCTGTTGCACCAGTTAATTCACCGCCGATCTGAAAAGTTGGCCAGCGTGCGGATGGTTCCAGTCTTCGGTTGCGTAGCCTTTAGCGACGATCGCCGCTTTCAGTTTTCTCGTGGGATTCACCGCGACCGCGCGGTCAACCCAATCCAACAATTCACTGTCGGAATGGTGGTCGGCATAGCCAATGAGGTGCCAATGATGCCGTTGATCTCCGAAGTGGGAAACGAGCTGCTTGAGTTTTTCGGCGCCGTAACAATTATGTCCGTTGATTTTGCCATTGAGCTTTCCAGCGCCGTCCCACATCGCGCGAGTGCAAATAAGCGATTCGATCCCCAGTTGATCGGCAAGCTCGCGCACGTAAAAGTCGAAGCTGGCCGTGACCAGAATAAGATGGTGTCCTTTTGCGCGGTGCTCGCGAATGGCTCGCAGTGCGCCAGGCCGAACGCCGGTTTTTATCAGCCGCGCGACGAACTCTTTCGTGTAATTGCTGACTTCGAGCTCGGTGGCGCCGCCCGCGATCGATCGCAAAAAAGTTTGCTTGAGCCAGGCGTTGTCGCGAAATCCCAGCATGTAGAGGAGCGCTGCCGCCGGCAGCCAGACGCTTCGCAAGGCGCGATGCGGGTAACGGCGTAAAAAGCCCAGCAAAAATGCGGCATAGGTATCGCGGCGGGTAATAGTGCCGTCGAGGTCGAATATGACAGCGGTGTTGCGCGGCATGCGCTAGGACAGGTTTTTCGCGACGCCCGCGGTGAACGTATAGAGGCGATTCACCGTGAAGTTGCAGATCACGACGGCCGCGGTCGCGATTACCTGCGCCAAGAGATAGGCGACGCTTAATTTCTGGTGCAACGCCCAGAACAGCGCAGTGTTGAGCATCAACATGAGGAGGGTGACGGCGACGTAACGAAGGCCGATCACCCGATGCATTCCGGTTGAGCTGAAGGTCCAGTGGTACTGCAAGGTGTAATTGACCGCGCAAGCAAAGCAGAAACCGAGTGCGCTGGCGAACGTCGCGTTAAGCCGCGGCCCTTCGACGAGCAAGATAAGTATAAGAAAATGCGCGGCCGCTGCGGCACCGCCGGAAAGCACATAGCGGATGAAGATGTTGAGCTCGTTGCTCGCCCAGTCGTTTCGAGACACTCTTCAATAATCCAAGCGCCGCGTGATGACTTCCAGGGAGGGGATATCCACAAAGAATAACAGCGCGACGATGCCCGAGAGCGAAAGAACGAAGGCGATGAACTTGCCTTCACGATAAAGTTTCTCCAGTCCTTGCGCGTGCGAATGGGGTTTCATGCCGATGGCGAGATACCACGTGAATAGAAAGGCAAACAGCGGAAAGCTCAGCAGAAATTCCACGCGATACTTGATGAGAAAGATCGCGCCGAAGAAAGCCGAACATATGCCGTAGAAAAAAGACGACAGCAAAAGTTTTTCCTCCGTGTAATAGCAGAAGGAACGGCGGTAC
>JBOIGA010000207.1:2109-5445 GCA_050741875.1 Burkholderiales bacterium | reverse complement strand
GTCATATTTGGTTTCCCGCCCGGGCTTCAGGATGAAGAACGGGTTGGCTTCCTCTGCCTCGAACTGCGTGGTCTCGAATTCGCATTTCCCGATCGGAAACTCCTTGGTGAACGGGCGAGTGTCAGCGGCAAAAACGGCGGCGGGCGTCAAGACCAGCGCAACGGCCCATATCGCTTTACGGTTCATATGCTTCTCCTTCCTCTTTGGCGGATGGCGGCGCCATCCTTCGACCCCATCGTCGAGAGGAAACGGAAAAGCGTCTATTCACTGCATGTTGTACCCCAAGCATGCGGGACTGGCCATGCATCGAATGTAGTATGCGAGCTTTGAAAACCGCCTTGGCCGTCGCGGTTTAGAACGGGCGGGAAAACGGATGCACCTGTGCGCGAGAGCTCTTCTCTTTTTCGCTGGTTGGCGCCAGGAGATCTTCGAGAAAAAATGCTGACAAGGCGGCGCGGCCTGGAAGGCCGGCGTGCCGGATGGCATTCTGCCGCGGCAACCTCGTCGCGATCTTGCCCGTGACGCAGCATCCGCGAACCAGCAAGTTGCCGCGGCAAGCCTTGCTCAATCTACGCAATCACGGGACGATGTAGCAGCTTTCAATTGCCGTGTTGTTGCTGGTCGTGGTTCTCGCGATGATCTCGAACTTGAAAGTTCCGCCAAGCGCAGTGATCGAGGTTGGCACCTGAAACAGAGTGACCGTCGGCGGAAGGTCGATAGCCAGCTTGAGATCATCCTGCTCGACGAAAAACTGATAACGGCTTATTTCGACTGGGCCCGGTTTGCCGATTGTTGGATGGGACGTTGTCACGGGGTCCCAGTCAATGATGACCGGTTCAGTCACGACCGGAAGGGAAACGGAGTCGCAGTTTCCCGCGGCCGGCATGGCCGAAACGGTAACGTTGGCCACCGGCGCTGCCAGCACATGGCTGAGCTCGACCGTTGCCTCGATCTCCTCTCCTTCAAGCGTTTTGGCCTCGATCTCGTAAGCTCCCTCCGGGAACCGGCGGAAAAATTTTTCCGGCGCCAATTCATCGAACGGAGGCTCGGCGCTTTCCAGAAACAGCTGAGTCAAGCCTTGGCGTGCCAAGCGTCCGTTGGCTTGAATGATGAGTATCGGGCGTTCTATTGGATCCTCGATTTCCAACCGCGAATAGGGTCCGCCGTCGATCGAAGCGTGGATGCCGAGGTCGCCATCGGTGCTATTGAGTTCGAAGAACAGCTCTGTTTCGGTGAGTTCAGCGGCCGAAGCCGGCGCGGATCCGAGCGCAAGACCGATCATGGCCAAAACGGACAGCAGACTTTTCTCGGTGATCGTTCCGAGTACGGACTCCGGGTTACGTTCGTTCATCATCTTTCATCTCCTGTTGTCATGGGATGGCAACGCCATCCTGACGGCATATTTGTGTGATACAGACACGCGCGTCTATTCACGTTTCGTTGTAATCAGGCGAAGGAGCGGGGACGCATGCGTCAAATGTTGAATGGCCGATACCCCTGCGGCTCGCGGTATGATCGAAGCCGATGAAAGAAGCAAACATGGCGGGCTCGGTCGCGCTGACTCTCAGCCTTTTGTCGAGCGCCGTTGCGCAGTCTCCCATCGAGCTACAGGCGCCGGAGGTAGAGGTTGAGGGGGAATCCGCTTATGGTCCTGTGGACGGATATGTAGCGGGTCGCTCCGCCACGGCGACCAGGACCGACACCGCCATTCGTGACATCCCCGCTTCGGTACAGGTCATTTCGCGCGATGTGATCGAAGATCAGAATGCGCTCAACCTATTCGAAGCCTTGCAGAATGCGAGCAATGTGCGCTCGCAGGATTCGGACAACAGCGACGAAACTTTCGTCATTCGCGGTTTCGATATCGATACCGCTCCGGCCAGGGATGGTGTTGGGTTTAAGGTCAGCGGATCGGTAGGCGCGCCCGATATGGCCGGTGTCGAGCGCGTAGAGGTGCTCAAAGGTCCGGCGTCGGTTCTGTACGGGACGAGCGACGCGGGAGGATTTGTCAATCTCGTCTCCAAGCGTCCCTTGGCCGAGCCATTCTACGAGGCGGCGCTGAGCGCGGGCAGTTTTCATTTCTACCGCGCCGAAGCCGATCTTTCGGGACCGCTCAGCGACACACTCCGGTACCGGTTCAACGCGGCCCATGAGCGCACCGACAGTTTCCGCGATTATTTCGTCAATCCGAGAAGCACTTTTTTCGCGCCGACCATCGCCTGGCGCCCGGGCGCTAGCACCGAGCTGACTGTGTTCGCGGAATACCAGAAAGAGGACACGCAGATTGACTCGGGGATCCCGATACTGCCAGGCGGCGACATTCCCGACGTTCCGTTCAGCCGGTACTACGGCGAACGGTTCGCAACGTTCCAGGTGCCCGTTTATCAGTTGCGCTACGTCTTCGAGCACAGACTCGCTGACAACTGGGCTTTTCGCTCGCTCGCTGCGGCACAGAGAGCCGACGACGAGTTGGGGAAGGTGGACTTCAACGGCGTCGAAGACGATGGTCAAACCTTGAATCGGGAATTTCGAATCGAGAACAATGAAGAGCGCCGTTACTCGATCCAAAACGAGGTCTTGGGTAAGATCGCGACCGGATCGGTCCGCCATACGCTGCTCGCGGGAATCGAGTACTCACAGGACGATCAGCGCGCCAGCGACAATACTTTTGAACTTGCTTCAATCGATCTTTTTAATCCGGTCGAGGGCATCGAATCCGATCAAGACCTCAACGCTGCTGGTTTTTACATTCAGGACCAGATTCGATTTTCGGACGCGTGGATCCTTGTCGCTGGCGGGCGCTTTGACCGCTACAAAAGAAAAGATCGCTTGAGCGGCACGGATGTGGGTACCGTGAACGTAAGAGTCGAGGAAAGCGCGTTTTCGCCGCGGGTAGGTGTTGTTTACCAACCCTCGCAAACGTTGTCTTTCTATGCCAATTACGCCGAATCGTTTCGCCCCCAGATCGGTTTGCAGCAAGGCGGCAGCCCCGTAGGTGCGGAAGAAGGAACGCAATACGAAACCGGATTCAAGCTCGATCTTTTCGAGCAGGCCGCAACGTTGACCTTATCGCTCTTCCATATCACTAAAAAGAACGTACTGGCAACCGATCCCGATGAAAGCAACTTCGTTTTGCAAACAGGCGAGCAACGAAGCCGCGGCTTGGAACTGGATATGGCCGGCGAAGTGTTGCCTGGCTTAAGCGTGATCGCGAATCTCGGCGTCACCGATGCGGAAGTGACCGACGATCCGCTAATCGTCGAGGGAACCGATCTTCCCAATGCGCCTCGTTGGAGCGGCCGATTGTGGAGCACCTACCGGTTTCGCCAAGGACCG
>JBOIGA010000207.1:0-2099 GCA_050741875.1 Burkholderiales bacterium | reverse complement strand
GCTTACTGGTTTCATCGTTGGAGGGGGCGCCACTTTCGTCGGAAACCGAAATGGCGACCTTTTCGAGCCTTTCAATGTTCCTGGCTACACCCGCTTCGACGCCTTCCTCGGTTATCGCTTTTCCAATCGCATTCAGTTCTCGCTCAATTTCGAAAACCTGAACGATAAAGATTACGTCAATAGCATTGACTCCGACGCGGTCTTTCCCGGCGCTCCGGTTTCAGTCTTTGCAAAGATTGAGCTGCAGTTATGACCGTACACGGCCTCAAGCTAAAATTCTCGTAATGGTTTTTTCCTACTACCAGCGCCTCTCCGCCAAACGCAAGCGTACGTATCGCAAGAGCGACGAAATCAGGCTGACCTTGCCTGCGGAAGTCGAAGCGGCCGATTTGATCAAGCAGCTCGAACGCGCGCTAAAGGTCGAGCGGCGCTTGGAGATTCAACTGATTTGCCAGGCGCTCATCGATCGTCTCACCGGCGCGTTCAAGGTTCCGAATCTCAATGTTGTGGTGCTCGCCGTAAGGCCTAACAACAGCGGCGGCGAACTGCATGGATTCTACGAGCCGATGGAAGATGGCAGGCTCGCAAGGATTTCGATCTGGATGCGGACGGTGCAGCGAAAACAGGTCGTGGCGTTCAAGACGTTCTTGCGAACGCTGATCCATGAGCTTTGTCACCATCTCGACTACGAGCTTTTTCAGCTCGCCGAAACTTTTCACACGGAAGGTTTTTACCGGCGCGAATCGAGTCTGGTCTACGCCCTTCTAGGGCAGACTGCCGCGTTGAAGCCGCGCGCGGAAAACCCTGCGCAGCGCCATAGCGCTATCGAGACCTTGCAATCGCTACGGCAAAAATAGCGCACGGTTTTGATCACATGTAGCGCTGTCCCAGCCACCACGCAACCGCTGCGATAAAAGCGGAGCATGGAATGGTGAATATCCACGCCCAGACGATTCCGCCGGCGACTCCCCAACGCACCGCCGACAATTTCTGAATCGACCCGACGCCAACGATCGCGCCCGTAATAGTGTGCGTGGTCGAAACCGGCACGCCGAGACCGGTGGCGAAGAACAAGGTAATGGCGCCGCCGGTTTCGGCGCAAAATCCACCGACGGGTTTGAGCTTGGTGATCTTCTGTCCCATGGTCTTGACGATTCGCCAGCCGCCGAAGAGCGTGCCGAGCGCGATGACCGCCTGGCAGGTGATCACCACCCAAAACGGCACGTTGAAAGTCGGTCCCGATAGACCCGCGGCGAACAGCAGCATCGCGATAATGCCCATCGTTTTCTGCGCGTCGTTGCCGCCGTGCCCCAGACTGTAGAGCGACGCCGAGACGAATTGCAATCGGCGAAACCAACGGTCCACGCGATGCGGCGTTGCGCGCACAAAAAGCCATGAGACCAGAAACATCAGCGCTATCGCAAGGACGAAGCCAATTGCGGGCGCGAGGACAATTGCGAACGCCGTCTTGAGGAAGCCGCTCGCGACCAAAGCCTTGACGCCACCTTTCGCCACAGCCGCGCCGGCCAATCCTCCGACCAGAGCGTGCGAAGAACTGGAGGGAATGCCGTACCACCAGGTAACCAGGTTCCAGACTATCGCGCCCGCAAGTGCTCCGAAGATGACGTGACGGTCGACGATGAGGGGATCGATAATGCCTCTGCCGATGGTGTTCGCGACCGCGAGGCCAAATACCAGAAAAGCGATGAAATTGAAGAAAGCGGCCCAGATCACCGCCCAGTGCGGGCGCAATACTCGCGTCGAAACGATCGTGGCGATCGAGTTCGCTGCGTCGTGAAAGCCGTTCATGAAGTCGAAAGCGAGCGCGACCAGGATCAGGAAGATCAGCATCTCGAAGCTGATCGAAATGGCTTCCAAGGCTGACCTGCTACCGTTCCTGTTAAGGTTTAAGCATTTTCGAGGACGACGCCTTCGATGATGTCGGCGACGTCCTCGCAGTGTCGGTTACGTCCTCGAGCAAAAGATAGATCGCGCGCAGCTTGATCAGCTGACGCACGTCGGGCTCGTCGCGAAACAACTTGGCCCTCCCTGAGCGCATCACGTGGTCGGCCTCCGACTCAAGTTTGTCGATCTCGGCG
>JBOIGA010000206.1:0-5519 GCA_050741875.1 Burkholderiales bacterium | reverse complement strand
GGCCACGGCGCTGCACGATCGTCCGAAGCTATTCGAATTGCAGCCGAGCTATCTGGTCTCGCTCAAAGACGACAACAGCCTTTACGTTCCTTCGCTTTCTTCTCCCATCAAGCTCGACGGCCGCATGGAAGACTGGTTCCAGCATCCGGACGCGCCGCAGATGTTCGCCGGCGAACATCTTTTGTACAACGCCGGGCTCTATTCCCCCGAGTCCCTGTCTTTCGAACATCGCCTCGGCAAACACGGGAAATACTTTTACGCCTTGTTCGAAGTGACCGATGACCACGTCGTTTTCCGTTCGCCGAAACGAATAAGGCTCGACCAGAGCGATCATTTGCGACTTTCGATCGCGAGTGCCGCGGGCAGCTTCATCCGCTACTACCTGGCCCCGGCCGAGCCCGGGTGGGTGCATGCATATTCGCTCGTGCAGCAGACCGACGACATCGCGATGGTTCATCCCGAAACTCGAATCAAGGGCGTATGGCGGAACACTGAAACCGGTTACGCGCTCGAGATTCGAATTCCACTCAGCTTGATGGGTCCGCGACTCGCCTTCGCCATCGCCGATGTGGATGACCTCGCGACACGCGAAGTCGTAGCGCTCATGGGGACGTCGCCGATGGAAAAGGCCAACGAGCTGCAAAAAATCTTCATCCCTTCATCCGAGATCGAGCTGATCCTCAAGGGCCTGGGCCGCACTACATCACGCATCTGGGTCGTCGACCGGCACAACAAAGTGCTGGCGCAAGCGGGCAGCCTCAAGGACGAATCGCGGGAAGCGGCAAAACCGCAGGCTTCTGTCAGCCTTTGGAAGCGGATCGAAAACATCGTATTGAAACCGCTCTACGCGCAGATCATGCGCCAGCCATCCGAAGATTTCCTGGACGATCTAGACAACGCCGAAATGCTCCAAGGCCGCGAGACCGAAGGCGCCCTTTCAGGAAGGCTTTCGACTCAATGGCGGCTCACTCCCGATCGTCGCGCCGTCATCCTCTCTGCCGCGCACCCGATCTGGATAGACGATGAAGTGATGGGCGCGGTCGTGGTCGAAGAGACGACGAATGGAATTCTGACGCAACGCAATCGCGCGCTCGAGCGGCTATTCAATATCATTCTCGCGGTCTTCGCCCTTGGCACGCTGACGCTGTTTTTGTTTGCTTCGCGATTGTCTTCACGCATTCGCCGGCTGCGCAATGAAACCGAACGCGCAATTGACCCGCAAGGCCGGGTGAGAAAAATCAGCTCGGGCTCGAAAGCGCGTGATGAGATCGGCGACTTGTCGCGGAGTTTTTCCAATATGCTCGAAAAGCTATCGCAACACACGAACTATCTCGAAACCATGGCGACACGGCTTTCGCACGAGCTGCGCACGCCGATCGCGGTCGTGCGCTCATCGCTGGACAATCTGAAGACGCAGCCTCTGCCCACGGAGGCTAAAGTCTATATGGAGCGCGCCGACGAAGGCTTAACCCGGCTCAATACGATTCTGACCAACATGAGCGAAGCGACTCGGCTCGAGCAGATCCTGCAAAACGCCGAGCGTGAGGAATTCGATCTTCGCGACGTCGTCGCGGGCTGTATAGCCGGCTATCGCACCGCGTATGCCGAGCAGAAGTTCGCTGTTTCGATGCCCGATGTACCTGTCATGCTCGACGGTGTCCCTGATCTTCTCGCCCAGCTTCTGGATAAACTCGTGAACAACGCGATGGATTTTGCCGTTCCTGGCAGTGACATCGCCCTCATACTCGAACGCGATTTCGCTTCAGCGTCCTTGCGAGTGAGCAACGAAGGCCCGCTCTTGCCCGAGCAGATGCAAGGCAGGCTGTTCGAATCCATGGTGTCCATTCGACCGCATAAGAACTGCCGCGAGCCGCATCTGGGGCTGGGTCTCTACGTCGTTCGCTTGATCGCCGAGTTTCATCAAGGTGAGGCCTTCGCGAACAATCGGGAAGATGGGAAAGGCGTGACAGTCACGATCAAACTTCCCATTTAGATTGGCGAGGTGCGGCTTGGTTTAACCGAGCACAGCCCGCTCGTCACCTGCGGCCGGCACCCATGCCAAGCTTCTCCATCAGCCGATACAGTGTGATTCGCGACACTTGGAGTTCGGCCGCGGCTCTGGAAACGTTGTGGCCAGCGCGCCGGAGCGCCTTCGTAATCGCTTCTTTTTCCGCGTGCGCCCTAAACTGATCAAGTGACAATACCTGGTTGTGCTCTCTACGCCGCTCAAGCCCCAAGTCCTCGGGAGAAATGATCGGGCCGTCGCACATCGCGACCGCGCGCTCAATTCGGTTAATGAGCTCGCGCACATTTCCCGGCCAGTCATGGGCATTGAGGGAGTGTATTGCTGCGATTGAAATCCCCTTCACGCTGCTACGCTTGGATCTCGTAAAATGATCAAAAAAGAAACGCGCAAGCAGTTCCACATCGCCCTCGCGCTCACGAAGCGGAGGCATGTTGACACGGACTACATTGAGCCGATAGAGCAAATCCTCGCGGAAATGCCTCTTCTTGACCGCTTCCTCCAGATCGATGTGCGTAGCCGCAATCACGCGCACATCAACCGGAATCCGCGCGTGACCTCCGACCCGTTCAATCACTTTATCCTGCAAGAAACGGAGCAGATTAACTTGCAGTTCAAGCGGAAGGTCTCCAATCTCATCGAGGAACAAAGTGCCTCCCGCCGCGCTTTCAATTTTTCCGATGCTGCGCTGATGAGCACCGGTGAATGCCCCTTTCTCGTGCCCGAATAGTTCGCTTTGTATTAGCTCCCTTGGCAGCGCGGCGCAGTTCACCGCGACGAAGGAACCGTAAGCCCGGCTTGAGCGAGCGTGAATAATGCGGGCAGCCCGCTCTTTTCCCGTCCCGGTGTCTCCCGTGATCAACACCGACGCATCGCTGAGAGCGATTTTGCGAATCGCGCGAAAAGCCGCCACGATTGCCGGGCTTGAACCATCCGCTTCGTTCTCCTGGACCCGCTCGCAAGCCATTTCTTGGTGTCTCAAGGCGCCGATTCCGAATGCGCGGCCCAGCGTAATCTCAAGCCGATCAGGATCGATGGGCAGCGTGTGGTAGTCATAAAAGCTGTTACAAATAAGCCGCCGAATCCTTTTGTTTTCACATAAACCAGGTGGTACGAGCGCAATCCACTCCATTTCGCTGCCAACAACAATGAGATCCTGAATGCACTTCAGCCGGCCGTCGGATCGCGAATCGAATGAGATGATGCCGACAGAAAATTTGCCGGAGAGAACGAGCTCCCTTGCGTGCGCCATGTCGGCCGCAGCCTTGATCAGCCACCCGCCATTCACGAAGGCTGGCAAAGTTATCGACCCGGTCACATCGAGGTAAACCGAATGTCGCTGCTGCACTGTATCAGAAATGCTTCGCACGGTTATCGCCTGTCTTATTTTTCGAATTGTTTTTATGAATATAGAACACGAAACTAGAAGTGCACAAGGGAATTTGTCCTAATTCACTAGTCTTAGGCGAATAATTGCACGGCCTTGTCACAGCATTGTGACAATACTCACTGTATTGCCCGCGGTTATTGCGCCGCGGTACAAGAATCTCTCTCAGAAATAAGTGGTTGGCATTACGGGCGTATTGTTTGCTTTAACGCAATCGAAGATTTGGCGGGCGCCAGATCGCTTAAGCTTGGAGGAAATATGAATAAAACCTTGCTTGCCAGCGCGATTGCCTTTGCGTTCGCCGCAACAGGGGCACTGGCAAATCCGAACGAAAATGAGCAGAAAGACAATAAATTGATTAAATCAAAACAGGTTCAAGATAACTCGGTAAAGATCAAGCAGAAAGGACAAGCCAATGCTGCCGAGTTTTCGGACGCGGCGGCGGCGAAAAACTGGAGTGCGGCAGCGGCCGACCACTCCCACGCGAACGCTTACAAGGATTCGTTCAACACCAAGATCGTGACTGTAGCGAAGAGTGAGCTGAGCGCGAGCGTTAGCGGCAATGCGGTGTACGACATTGGCAACAAGGCAGTCGCGGGATTTGCCGCGGCAGGCGGCGGTCAAGGCGGACAAGGCGGAACCGGCAATGGCGGAACCGGAGGCACCGGAGCTGGTCAGGGCGGCGATGGCGACGCCGAAGCCGCAGCCGCAGCGGCTGCTGCTCCCGCGGGTAGCGGAGGCAGCGCCACCAACGGCAGCGCGACCAACGGTGGCGCGGATGCCGGTAAAGGCGGCAAGGCCAAAGCCAACGGCGGCGATGCCAAGGCTGTTGCGATCGGCGTGGGTGTCGGCGTTGGCAAAGGTGGTGATGGTGGTGATGGCGGTAAAGGGAAAGGCGGCACCAACGCGGCAGTTCCGATCGGCATCGGCGCTGGTCTGGGTGGTGACGGCGGCAGCGGCAACAATGCTGGCGGCGGCAGCGGAAACGACGGCAACGGTGGCAATGGCGGTTTCGGCAAAGGCAAGAACTCGACCGGCAGCGCCAATGCGAATGGCGCGAACGGCAACGGTGGGGACGGCGGCAAGGGCGGCAAAGGCAAAGGCGAAGGCGAGGCTCACGCGAAAGCCAAGTCGAAGGGCGGGGACGGCGGCCATGCCAATGCTAATGGCGGTTCCGCGTCCAACGGCAGCGCGACCAACGGCAGCGCGACAGCCGGAAACGGCGGTAATGGCGCAGCCGCTGCGGCTGCTGCGGCTGACGCAGCCGAAGGCGGACCCGGTGCCGGCCAAGGTGGTCCAGGCGGCACTGGCAATGGGGGCACTGGCGAAGGCGGCCAAGGCGGAAAGGCGAAGAACAAGGCTGACGCCGGCACCTACAATGCCTACAACTCGGTGGGCAACCACGCGTTCCAGAACGCCGCGGGCATCACCGTCTCAAGCATGAACACGGGACATGCAAGCTTGGTGCAGCAAAGCGTCAACGTTCAGGCCAACCTGTCTATCGGCGGAGGCGGGCCACGCCCGTAATTTGGAGACACGCTGCGGAGAGGATTGTCCTTTCCGCAGCATCTTCTTTCCGGGAAAGGACTTCGCCATGCGATCATTCTTGGCAGCACTCAGTCTCGTGGCTGTGGCATGGATGCCGGCGTCCTTTGCCGATCAGTCCGCAGTAAAAAAAATGTTCGGAGCTGCCGTTTCAGCCCGCGACCTTGACCAGAATCGGGGCAAGCAACTGCAGGTGATTCAGGTCAACGAAAACGAGCTTGACGCGGCACTGCACGACAACGCCGCAGTCGACAATGTGACCGGAAGCAACTTCATCACGACGGGAGCTTTCGGCAATACGACAGGTTTCCCGCTCGTCGTGCAAAACACAGGCAACAACGTCGTCATTCAGAACTCGACGATTCTGCATCTGAATCTCCAGTAGCGGGGGCACTATGCGGATTGCGGCATTGGCTGTTTGTTCAACGGTCGCGTGCTTGGCGTACGCAGGCACCGCAGAAATAGTCGGTTATTCCGGTGGAGGGAACGGGGTTTATTCCGTTCCCGTCACCAGCATCAAGGAAGCGCGCTTCAAAACCACAGTCTCGCAGCACTATGACTACA
>JBOIGA010000205.1:0-5521 GCA_050741875.1 Burkholderiales bacterium | reverse complement strand
CGCTGCTGCTGCGCGCCCTCTTCGGCATCGCCCACAACTCTTGGTACCGCGGTGCGCTCGAAGGGATCAGCGGACAAGATCTCGCGCGTTTGCTCCCGCTTCGACGCAAGCTTTCGTGGAATCTGCTCACGCACGTTGTTTTGCCGCAGAAGCTGCAATCCGCGGCTTTGGGCAACGAGGGAAGCAAGGTCGGCGAAATCAAAAAACGGACTTTGCCAAAGTCCGCGCTCATCAACATGCTGCGCCAGCTCAAGAGCTGGATAGAAAAATTGCACCCGGCGGACAGCGGTAAGACGGTATGGGGAGATTACGAAGCCAAGAGCAAATGCACTTATTCCGACGAAGACCACGCCGCGAAGCGCGAGTTTGTGCGCGAATTCGCGGCGCAGCGCAAGCCGAGTCTCGCATGGGACCTGGGATGCAACACCGGCGACTATTCAGAGGCCCTCATCGAAGGCGGCGCGAAGCATGTTATCGGTTTCGACTTCGACCAGCGCGCGCTCGAGAAAGCGTTTGCGCGCGCCGAAGCGAAAAGGCTCGATTTTCTGCCACTCTTTCTTGATGCCGCGAATCCCAGCCCCGACCAGGGCTGGCGGCAAGGAGAGCGCAAAGGCTTTGCCGACCGCGCGCGTGCGGATTGCCTGATCGCGCTTGCCTTCGTGCACCACCTTGCAATTGCGCGCAACGCGCCGCTTGAGGGAGTGATCGCGTGGATTGCTTCGCTCGCGCCCTCGGGCGTCATTGAATTTGTGCCCAAGACCGATCCCACCGTCCAGCGCATGCTCGAGCTTCGCGAAGACATCTTTACCGAGTATACCGAGGATAACTTCAGGGCAGCGCTGGCGAACGAGGCGAGAATCGTGCGCGAGCAGACCGTCTCTACAAGTGGCCGCCAGCTGTTCTGGTATGAAAGGTAGGAGCGTCTCGTGAAGCAGCGGCTGCTACTTATTCTGATCCCGTTCTTCGCGCTGTTTACGCAATTCTACGGCGTGCTGGGCCACTTGCGGATTTCACTTTTTCACAACGAAACCCTGATCTTGGCGGGTCTGCTCGTTGTCGTGTGCCTCGCACTTGGCGGATTTCTCGTTGTCGCGGGGGGAAAAACACGAATCGCACTGCTTGCGCTGTTGACCTATGTCGTCTTCGATATTTCCGCGCAGTTCGATTTCTTTCGTCATATGGAAGACTTCACTCCCATCGGATGGGTTAACAATTCCTTGGCGTTTGTCGCGATCGTAGGCACTGTTGCTTTGTTGTATGTCCTCCTCTGGATCATCCGCAAACACGCGGCCGAAATCCTGGCTGTAGCCTTCGGGGTGATGTTCGTCACGACAATAGCGGTGACTTCTCCGCCGATTGATACCGGTACTTCGACCCTGACCGCGTTTGACCGAAAGAGTCAACCCCGCGTGGACGGCCCAAAGCCCCCTCCATGGATTCACATTATTTTTGATGAAATGACCGCGCCTGAAGCGATTGACCAAAGTCAAGAGAACGGGAGGAAACTCTATGAGCGTACGCTCGATTTTTATTCGGCGCATGGATTCAGACTTTACGGCCACGCCTTCAGCCGATTTTCATGGACCTTTCCGTCTCTGTCGGGACTGGTGAACTTCGATACTTCGGGACTAAATCCCAACGCCAAATATACCGATGACATTGATTCTCCCGAGGCGATTCACACCAATGCCTATTTTCGGCAAGCCACGGAAGCCGGATACGAGATCCATGTATACCAGACCAAGCATTTCGATTTCTGCCAGTCTTCTCACGTTACCCGCTGCGAGACGCTGAATTCTTTCAGCCCGGTTTCGAGGTTTGTTCACTATTCTGAAAAGAATTTCCTTTATCGAACTGCAAATCTGGCGGCGATAGTTGGCACTCACGGAGGCACCCTCGCGCGAATCATAGGATCGGTGCTGAACAGATTGGGTGGGTTTGGAATCTGGTTCGACTCGGAAGCTTTTCCTTTATGGTTCGAACAGCTTAGCCACGAGATTGTTAACGCTCCGCGCGGCAGAATGATTTTCGCGCACATACTCGTGCCGCACGCGCCTTTCGTCCTAGGCGAACATTGTGAATACAAAGGACGTGTGCGTCTGCATTATCATGGCAAGAATACGCTCGATGAGAAAGCGTGGCCTGCTTTTCGTAGTCATCATAACGAGCGGTATTACAATCAAACGCTGTGTGTTTATGAGCAACTTGGACGGTTATTTCGGATGTTGGATGTGTCCGGAAGATTTGGAGATGCGGTATTTATCATTCATGGCGATCATGGCTCGCGGATCGCGCGATCGTACTATGTGGAATACATGTCCGCCGAGGACATGATAGCCAATCACGCCACATTGTTCGCCATCCGAAAACCCGGAGTTGCGCCCGGCTATGATGTGGACTTCATCTCGCTACAACATCTTTTCACAAACTACGTAGCGCCTGTCTCAGAACGCGCGAGCCACGACAGAGTGATAGTGAAATCGCTCAAGAACGACGCTCTACAGGAAGTCGCCATGCCCGAATTCGCCGCGCAGGCCGGGTCGATCAAGGCGAGCATCAGGCCCTGACCTCGGCGTTCGTGCTATGGCCCTCGGGCGGGGGCAACAAAGTTTCGCAACGTTTCGCGTTGTGCTCGCGTGATTGACGCGACTCGCTTCACCAGCCTTACGAGAGAACCAAAAATGAGCGCGCGCAAGTACGTTCCGCTCATCCTCATCCCGTTTTCGCGCTGCTCACGCCGTTCTACGGCGCGCTCTACGGCCAAGCCTACAGCCGGTTCTATTCGACCGTGGATTCGGCCAGCGCGCTGTTCAATTTCGACACGCAGACGCTCGATCCGGCAGAGCAATACACCGAGAAGGGCAAACGGCCATTCACGCTCCCCGCCAACGCCTATTTTCGCGAGGCCGCGAAGGGCGGTTATGACATCCACGCGTACCAGATGCCTTACGCTAATTTCTGCGATCCGCGATCTGGCTACAGCCTCGAGTTTGTCTCGCTGCACGATCTTTTCGCAAGCTACGTTTTACCCTCGGCGGGACATTCGCGCAGCGGCACGGTCGTCGTCGAATCGCTGAAAACCGGCAAGCGACAGGAAACGGCGATGCCGCACTTCGCCTCGCCCGGGAAACCTCTTGCAGCACACTCGCGTTAGCTGCTTCCCGAGCGCTGTTCGGTTTTTGCGAGAGCCGCCGCGCTCGGCGCGCTGGCGCTCCCGCTGTAGGTGAGATTTTGGGGAGCAATCGCGCCTGCGGTGACAATGAAGGTAAGCGCTTCGTCCACCGTCCAATTGGTGGAAGTGATTCTCTCCACAGGCAGGATTTCAATGTACCCGGAAGTTGGATTGGGGGCGGTGGGGACGTAAACCGCGGCCAGCTGTTGGCTGGTGCCTTCATCGAAAAAAGTGCTTGTGACAAATCCCACCACCTTCATTTCCGGAGAAGGGAAATTGATCAACACCACGCGTTGTACTCGTTCCGGCTTTTGCTGCAGCGTCTCCAGCATCTTCCGGGTCGCGCCGTAGATCGTTTTGACGAAGGGAATGCGCTCGACCAGCGACTCGAACCACGCGATCACGCGCTTGCCGACGACAAGCGTTGCCGCCCAGCCGATCAGGTAAAGCAGGATCAAGGTGAACAAAACCGCGAGAACAAATTGCAGCCACGGTTCGAGCAGCCAGCTCGCGAGCTTGGGAAAATGCTCCTCGATTTGCCTCGCCGTCGCCCCCGCCCACGGCGCGCCAATGGTGATGAGCTGGCCGAGGACGAAAGTGAAGATAAGCCACGTCACCCACAGCGGGATGATCGTCAAAAGTCCGGTGAGGATGTATCGCTGGGCGTGAAATCCCGTGCTTTTCTGTTCCTTCATGACCCTGCGCACTCTACACCATTCGCTTGTCTCAGCCCTCAGATTAGGCTTTAATGCGGTTTGTTCAACGCATGAACACGCGGGCAAACGAGTACTTTTTGTATGCTGAGCGACGAGTACCGGTACAAAATTCTGAAACGGCTGGAAAGCGATCCTGATGTGAGCCAGCGTACATTGGCGGCTGAGCTCGGTATCAGCGTCGGCAAAGTCAACTACTGTCTGAAGGCGCTCATGCAAAAGGGACTGGTCAAGGCCAACAACTTTCGCAACAACGAGAATAAGAGAGCCTACCTTTACTTTTTAACTCCGAAGGGAATCGAAGAAAAAGGTAAGGTGACGTTCCGGTTTTTGAAATACAAGATCGCGGAATACGAAGCCCTGAAGGACGAAATCGAGGACTTGAAACGCGAGGTGACAAAAGCCAGTTCCAATCGCGGGCGCTTGAACCCATGAGCCTGTTCGTCTCAAAACCAGTCATCACCGATCGCAAGATTCGGTTTGCTTTGGTTGGATGCGGCCGTATTTCCAAGAATCATTTCGATGCGCTGGCCAAGCATACCGAGCGCGCCGAATTGGTTGCGGTCTGCGACGTTGATTCCGCCGCGCTGGCTGCCGCCGTATCCCGCACCGGCGCCCGTGGATTTTCAGACCTTGGGTCGCTGCTAAAGGAGTCAGACGCTGATGTCGCCGTGCTGGCGACGCCGAGTGGTCTTCATGCGGCACAAGCGATTCAAATCGCCGACGCATCACGGCATGTGATGACTGAGAAACCGATGGCGACGCGTTGGGAAGATGGTCAGCGAATGGTGCGAGCTTGCGATCAAGCCGGAGTGCGGCTGTTCGTGGTCAAGCAAAACCGCCACAACGCGACCCTCCAGCTGCTCAAACGCGCCGTCGAAAAAAGACGCTTCGGCCGGATCTATATGGTGACGCTGAATGTTTTCTGGTCGCGCCCGCAAAGCTACTACGACAGTGCTGAGTGGCGCGGCACCTGGGAGTTCGATGGCGGCGCGCTGATGAATCAAGCGAGCCATTACATCGATCTACTCGACTGGCTGATCGGACCGGTGGAAAGCGTTCAGGCGTACACGGCGACGCTGGAACGCGATATCGAGGTCGAAGACACCGGAGTGGTGAGCGTCAAATGGCGCTCCGGCGCGCTCGGCTCAATCAACGTGACGATGCTCACCTACCCGAAGAATTACGAGGGCTCGATCACCATCATTGGCGAGAGAGGCACTGTTCGCCTCGGCGGAATAGCAGTCAACGAAATCCAGCACTGGGAATTTGCCGATCGCGACGAGGATGACGCGAAAGTCAAAGACGCAAGCTACGGCACGACATCGCTCTACGGTTTCGGCCATCCGCTTTATTACGACAACGTCATGCGGGTCCTGCGCGGCGAGGTGGAAGCCGAAACAGATGGGCGCGAGGGATTGCGCTCACTGGAACTGCTTATCGCGAGCTACATTTCGGCGCGCGACGGTCGGCGGGTTTCGTACCGCTGAATTATTGAGGAATTAAATGCGATTGGATGCCGAAGAGCAGCAGGCGATAGAAGCCGCCCTTGAAGGAATAAGAGCCGACGCAGTTTATCTCTTTGGCTCGCGCGCCAACGACCGCGCGAAAGGCGGCGATATCGACATTCTTGTCC
>JBOIGA010000204.1:0-5540 GCA_050741875.1 Burkholderiales bacterium | reverse complement strand
CATCTTCGCGGAGTTGATGGCGGTCATCGGCATGGCGAACGAAACCAACCGTCTGGCCAATGGCTACCAGGTACCGTTGAATGAGGCATTTAAGGATGGCTTGTACGGTCCGTAAGCGGCCAAGGGTGCGCTATTTCAGCCTTAATCGGAGAGCCCCGCGAACAGATTCAATTAGCGGACATGCTCCGTGCAAAGGAAAAGCTGGCTTCCGATTGACAGCGGAACCGGTGTTAGATTTTCCGAACTACGCCATACTGGTCTTTGCATTGTGTAGCCAAGATGATTCAACTCTTGTTCTGCAGTCTTGCAATTTCAGCAAGAATGTCAGCTTCCCAACCACGCTGATAACTGCGTAGCACTTTTTTTTGGCTGCTTAGCTGGCTCAGAATTGCTCTCGCCCGTTGTAGTAGCTGTAGGGCTTCCTCGCGATTTTCCCCTTGGCTCAGCAACCTTGCGACATTCCAGCAGGATATGACTACGCCCATTTGCCATTCGGCGTTCGCCGGATCGCGCGCGGCGAGCCTTTTCCCGGATCGCCAGGCTCGTGCGATAGGCAGTCAGCGCCGCGGCGTCATGGCTTTGGATTGCGAGGTTTTCGCCAATTCTTTCATGACTGTTTGAGAGATCGCGTTGCCACTTCATGTTCGCCGGATCGCGCACGGCGAGCTTTTCCCGGATCTCCAAAGTCGTGCGATAGGCACTCAGCGCCGCAGCACTATCGCCCTGCGCCGCCACGATATCGCCAATTCTTTCATGGCTGAGCGAGAGATCCCGTTGCCATTTCATGTTCGCGGGATCGCGCGCAGCGATCTTTTCCGCAAGCCCCAGACCCTTTTGATAAGCTGCTAGCGCCCCAGACTTATCGCCCTGCACCGCCAGGATGTCGCCAATTCTTTCGTGACTGACTGAGAGGTCGCGTTGCCAGTTCATGTTCGCGGGATCGCGCGCAGCGAACTTTTCCGCAAGCTCCAGACCCTTTCGATACGCTGCCAGCGCCCCGGACCTATCGTCGTGCGCCGCCAGGGTGTCGCCAACTTTGCCGTGACTGACCCAGAGATCGCGTTGCCAGTCCGTGTTCGCCGGATCGCGCGCGGTGAGCTTCTCCCGGATCGTGAGGCTCGTGCGATAGGCAGATAAAGCCGCCGCGCTATTGCCTTGCACCACGAGCATGTCGCCGATTCTTTCGTGACTGACCGAGAGCTCCCGTTGCCAAGCATTGTTCGCCCGATCGCGGGCGGCGAGGTTTTGCCGAATCGCCAGGCTCGTGCGATAGCCAGATAGAGCCGCGGCACTGTTGCCCTGCGTCGCCAGGATATCGCCAATTTGGTTATGACTTACCGAGAGCTCGTGTTGCCAGTCCGTATTCGCCGGATCGCGCGCGGTGAGCTTTTCCCGGATCGCGAGGCTCGTGCGATAAGCAGACAAAGCCGCGGCGCTATCGCCTTGCAGCGCCAGCATGTTGCCGATTCTTTCATGATTGATCGCGAGATCGCGTTGCCACTCGGTGTTCGCCGGATCGCGCGCGGTGAGGCCTTCCCGGATCGCGAGGTTCGTGCGATAGACATGCAAAGCCGAGGCGCTATCGCCCTGCGCCGCCAGCACGTCGCCGATTCTTTCGTGACTGATCGCGAGATCGCGTTGCCACTCGGTGTTCGCCGGATCGTGCGTAGTGAGCTCTGTTAAGCGCTCGAAGATCCTTCTATAGGCTCGGTTCGCATCGTCCAAGTCGCCAACGCGCATAAACAGATCACCCAGGAACCACCAGTTGGATAGATTGTCCGGCTCGTAGTCGGCGGCACGCCGGGAGGCGGCCAGTGCCGCGTTGGTGTCATGCAAAAATGCCAGCGCCGTTTGTTGTCGTGCCAATTTGGCGGCACGACGCAAGTGTTCTCTACCGAAGGCGACAGCAGCCAGTTCCTCCCGACGAAATAGCGCTTCCGCTGCTAAGGTATTGCCGGCCTCCAAACCGCGTTTCGCTTCAAGGGCTTCGTGCGACGCGTTCATTCGTCGAGCTTCATCGAGCACCTGAGCAACGGCCAACGCTTGCATCTCGCGCTTGAGCTCCTGGTTTTCCTGTTGGACGGTCAGGATTTGTCCCCGGTAGAAGGCCTCAGCTTTCTCCTTCTCTTCTAGAATCGTCAAGAGCCGCGCAACCTCGGGATCTCGTTCTAGTGACTCTTCCGCTGCAGAGGAAGGACGATGAGGCAACAAAGCACGAATAAGCTGGCCTTCGAAGTTGTCGACCGTTGTGAATTGAGCGCGGATTAGCTGGTCGATGCGCTGCTTGAACTCCTTTAGCCGTTCGTAGTTTTCGTAGTCCCAGTGCTCCAGAGGCCAAGCGTACTCGGGGTCGACTTTGAAGCAGAGCCTATCCAATCTCCGCTCGGCGGCGTAATCAAACTCGATCTCGGTTACGCTCTTGTCATAACCATTCTCGATGTAACCGTAGCGGTGCGCGAAGATACCAACATAGAGGTCGGCATCATCCAGCTTCCTCTTGCTTCCCACAGTAGCGCCCACTCCCATCGCTTCGAAATGTTCCATCCCGATGGGATAGAAGCCCAAATCAATGCATGCCCTCTCTGCCGCTTTGCGATACTCTGCGAGATCGCGGCTGGTGCTACCTATGAAAACCTTGCGAACTGTCATGTTGGGCCCGGTAGGATTTGAACCCACTATGATCGGTAGTGTTGGATATGAGTAGTGGGGAGAGTGCTCAGATCATTCGCCCCCAGGAACGTTGAAGTTCGGCGGCGGGACCTTCGCGATCCGTAAAAGGTTGGTGGCGCCGGGCGTCCCAAAGGGCATCCCCGCAGTGATCACGATCGTATCGCCAGGCTTGGCGAAGCCATCGCGCAACGCGGTTTCGCACGCGTCGTCCACCATGTCCCTCACACGCGTAATGTCTCGCGTTTGCACGGAATGAACTCCCCATACCAACGCAAGACGGCGCGCAGTCGCAAGGTTGGGCGTCATGCTTATGATCGGCGGAGCGGCCCTTTCGCGCGCAGCTCTCAAACTTGTGAATCCTGAACTCGTGTATGTGACCGTCGCCGCGACATTCAAAATTCCAGTTACCCGGCGCAGTGCGGCGCAGATTGCATCGCTGTAGTTCGATTCAGCTGGCGTGTACGAAGCCTCGATTAGAATTCGGTAATGCGGATCGCTCTCCACTTGCGCGATGACGTTGTCCATCATCTTCACCGTTTCTACCGCGTACTTGCCTATCGCAGATTCGGCGGAAAGCATCACCGCATCGGCGCCATCGTAGATCGCGGTCGCAACGTCTGAAGTTTCGGCGCGAGTGGGCGCCGGAGCGGTGACCATCGAATCGAGCATCTGGGTCGCAACGATTACCGGCTTGCCGAGCTTGCGGCACACGCGGATTGCGCGTTTCTGAATGGGCGGCACGCGCTCCGAGGGTAATTCGACTCCAAGATCGCCACGCGCCACCATGATCGCATCTGCCTTCGCCGCGATTTCTTCGAGGCGATCAACGGCGCAAGGCTTTTCAAGCTTGGCGACGATCCATGCCCGTCCTTTCGTCAGTTCTCGCGCTTCGTCCAAATCTTCCGGACGTTGCACGAAGGAGAGTGCGAGCCACTCGACGCCGAGCTCGAGTCCAAATTCCAAGTCGTGCCGGTCCTTTTCGGTAAGGGCAGCAACCGGCAACACCACGTCGGGTACGTTGACTCCTTTGCGTTCCGACAACTCGCCCCCGATGAGGACTCGCGTATTGGCAAAGCTGTCGCTGCACTCCTCCACGCGCAAACGTATCCTGCCGTCATCGAGCAAAACATCCATACCCGGCCTGAGCGCAACGAAGATTTCCTTGTGCGGGACTCCAACGCGGCCCGCATCACCCTGCTCATCATCGAGGTCGAGCCGAAAGACAGCGCCGGGCACAAGCGTCACAGGTGCGCCTTGGAACCTGCCCACCCTGAGCTTCGGGCCCTGCAGATCAATCAGCACTCCGATTGGACGGCCGACTTCTTTTTCGATCTGACGGATGAGCGCAAGCCGCTGCGCGTGTTCTTCGTGAGTTCCGTGGCTGAAGTTCAGGCGAAAAACATCGGCGCCTGCGCTAAACAACGCGCGGATGACATTGAGGCTGGAGCTCGCAGGACCGAGCGTCGCGACGATTTTGGCGTGACAAAAGCGGGCCATGGGTTGAGACGGTTCGCCAACAGGATCGAGCGTACGCCGCTCAATGCGAAAAATCATCCCCGAAGTCGGACAGCAATCGATCAACGCCGGGGACGATTTGAGACCGCGATGGTATGGTTTGAGAAGTGGCGCGCCCGGCAGGATTTGAACCCACGACCCCTTGGTTCGTAGCCAAGTACTCTATCCGGACTGAGCTACGGGCGCGTGACGCGAATTATAAAGGAGTCGCGCAAAGTTTCGCGAGCTAAAAGTCACACGATACTGGCGCCCGAACAGCATGGGCGCGCCGAGGAACAGTCACCACAAACGGCTTGGGGCAGCCCTGCGCCATTTGCGAGGTAGGACAGTAGAGGCGAACATCAAGGTTCCAGAATTCCTCTGAGCCTTTTGAATTCGGCAAGATGTGAATCGGCAAAACGGCACGCATCAATCTCGTAGCAATTTCGCCGATATCCATTCTGGAGTGACTCCCACAAATAACGTCCGGTGCTGAGCTCGCCGCAGTTCCACTGCGCGATGACATGGTAGTACTCGTGCAGCATCAGTCGCGGATCACGAAGAAAACATTCAAGGCTGCAGGCAAGGTAGATCCGATCACGTCGAGTCGTGGCAAGCGCGCCGTGCAATTTCGCGAAGCGCGAGTTGGCAACGACTTCCACGCTCCCCGCGCTTGCGCCAAAAATCTGCCTGAGCGCATCAAGATCGCGCTCAGGAATTGCCGCGGCGCGTGCACGCGAAGCCAAGGGTTCGCGCCAGCAACCGTGGAGGAAGGAGATAAGAGCCTCTCGCATACTCAAATTGCGGTCCTTAGTTATCGGACGAAGCCGACATCTGGAATCAGAAGTTGTCCGATGACAACGTCAGAGAAGCACGATGTCATCTGGCGGACTAACTCCTTTTTTTCCGTATGGGTGAACCGCGAAAGTTTGCGCCGAGTCGTAACCCTGAAGCAGGGAATAAAAATGACAAAGACAAAACCCACACAACTGCTTCGATGCCCGCACTGCGGAGGTAAACCGGCTCTGGTCAGCGTCGCCAATGGCTACTTTGTCGCGTGCACTGAGTGCCCCGCGCAAAGCGGCAGTTATTCGCACAACTTTACTCGTGAGGCCGCGATCGCGCACTGGAATCGCCGCCTAAGAGTTCCGGTAACGTCGAAGAAAACTCCAAATAGCGAGAGCACCTGATCAGTTATCTGGTTGGCGGAGAGGGAGTCTGCCGGGATAGCCTCCAGGGTAGTCCAAGGTAGTCCATAAACCTCATATTTAAAGAGTGACTTGCAAGACATAGTTGTCTTGACACGTCCATTGCCATCTGGTACCGTCGCGTTTCTAATCGTGGGTAGGGAATGGGGTCCAGAGTTAGGCGGAGAG
>JBOIGA010000203.1:0-5596 GCA_050741875.1 Burkholderiales bacterium | reverse complement strand
GCGCGGCCCGGTCATCTTCAAACAGCACCGCTATGGCCTGGACGGCGAGGAGATCGTGGTCTACAAATTTCGCAGCATGCGTGTGTGCGAGGACGGTAGCGAAATCGCGCAGGCCACTCGCCACGATCGCCGGGCGACGCCACTGGGGAGATTTATGCGCGCTGCGTCATTGGATGAATTACCTCAGTTCATCAACGTGCTGCAAGGAAGAATGAGCGTTGTCGGGCCGCGGCCGCACGCTGTTGCGCATAACGAGATCTACCGCAAGTTGATCGATGGTTATATGCTGCGCCACAAGGTCCGCCCCGGTATCACGGGCTGGGCGCAAGTCAACGGCTTTCGCGGTGAGACGGAAAATGTCGAAAAAATGCGCAAGCGCGTCGAGTACGACCTCGATTATCTGCGGCATTGGTCGCTCTCCCTCGATCTCGAAATCATCTGGCGGACCACACTTACAGTGTGGCGAGACCGGCATGCGTACTGATCGAAGCCGATAGGAGGAAGCGATGAAGTCAATGAAGATCCTTCTGACCATACTTTTTGCCTGTGTAACGGTGCAGTTCGCATCAGCTTTTGACACGCCGACGACTCCAGGTTCAAGAGCCGGTCCGTTCGATACCGCTCCCCCAAAACCCGTCGGTCCGAGACCCGCCCCTGCGGATAGCGACGCGCCTAAAGCCGCTGCTCCTAAAACTCCCACCCCAACCCCGACTCCGAATACGGCGGCCCCAACCTCATCCAATGAATACCCGCTCGGTCCGGGGGATACGCTCAAGATTACGGTCTATAACAATCCCGATCTCACTACCGAGGCGCAGATCTCTGAATCCGGAACGATCAATTTCCCCCTGCTTGGCGACATCAAGATCGGCGGGTTGAGCAAAGTCGAAGCCGAAAAGATGATCGCGCGGGAGCTGGTCAAGAAAAAATATCTCAATACGGCGCAAGTCAATTTGCTGGTTACCACGTATCGAGCGACACAAGCTTCAGTCCTGGGCGAGGTGAAAGCGCCGGGAAAATACACGATCTTTCCGAGCAGCACGATCACCGATCTTTTGGCGCAGGCGGGGGGAATTACTCCCGAGGGTTCCCGCGTCGTGACGTTGGTGCAGCAGACTCCTGACGGCAAACAGGTCAGCAAGGAGATCAATCTCGATGCGGTCCTCTCGAGCGGCGAGATCGGGTCTAATCTCATGGTAAAGAACAACGACATCGTTTATGTCACAAAAGCGCCTTTGTTTTACATCTATGGTGAGGTGCGCAAGCCCGGCGCGTACCGGCTCGAGCCCAATATGACCGTGCGCCAAGCGCTCTCTGTCGGCGGCGGCTTGACTGTGCGCGGAACCGAGCGGGGAATGACCATCAACCGCAAAGTCGCCAATGGCGCGGTGTCGACGATGGACGCCAACGCCGCCACGACGGTCAAGGAAAATGACGTGATCAATGTAGCGGAAAGCTGGTTCTAGAGAGGAGCAATCATGAGTTTCAATCAACTGATGCGGATATTAAGAGCGAGGATGGGTCTTATCCTTGGCACCATCATCATCGTCGTCGGCGTCAGCATTGTCGCCAGCGCGTTCATGGAAGAAAAATATTCGTCGAGCGCACAGATTCTCGTGGACTACCGGGGCTCCAATCCGGTGACCAACACGATCTTGCCGGTGCAGCTCTTTTCCGGTTACCTCACGACTCAGATGGATATCATCAAGAGCCAGGCGGTTGCGCTGAAAGTTGTTGACGAACTCAATCTCGCGGAGGACAAGGAAGCCGCGCAGCGTTACCTGCCGCCCGATCTCCTCGACAAAATCAAGGGCATGATCAGCGCCACGGTGAAGACGGTGTTTTCCGCGTTCTTCCGCGCCCCGGAGCCTGCTTCTCCCGAACTACAACGCTTTCGCACGGCCGAAGCGGTCGTTGACCATTTGAAGGTAACTCCGATCAAGGACAGCAGCGTGCTTAACGTTTCCTATATCGCGGCAGATGCGAAAGCCGCGGAGACCGCGGCCAATGCCGTGGTGCGAGCATACATGCAAACCAACAACGAGCTCGAAGTGAAACCGGCGCGGCAATCCTCCAAATGGTTCGATGATCAGATCGAATCGCTGCGCCAGGCGCTTGCCAAGGCGCAGACCGAATATTCTTCGTATCAGCGTCAGAGCGGAATCATCGCAACCGACGAGCATCTCGACGTTGAGACCGCGCGTTTGAATGATCTTTCGAATCAGCTGGTGATGGCGCAGTCGCGTAATCATCCCGCTATTCAGGCGTTGAATAGCGAACTAGCGCGGGCCGAAGCAAGACTGAATTCGCTGCCGCCGCAATATGGAAGCGCGCACCCGCAATTCCAGCAGGCGCAGCAGGAAGTCGCGCAGGCCCGCGCGGCGCTCGCCCGCGAAACGGGCCAGGTCGTCTCCCAGATTCAGGGCAAGGCCGAATCGCAGCGCGGCAAAGTGCTTGAGCTGAAAAAGCAGCGCGCCCAGGCGGCGCTTCTGAAAACCAATCTCGACAATGCGCAAAAAGCCTATGACACCGCTGCGCAACGCTTTGCCCAGACCCAGATGGAAAGCCAAGTGCAGCAGACAAACGTATCCATTCTCAAGTCCGCCGTCCAGCCAAGAGAGCCTGCGAGTCCGAATTTGCCACTTAACGTGGCGCTCGGCCTCCTTGGCGGGACTGTGCTTGCCATCGGGCTCGCGTTGTGGCGTGAGGTCGCGAACCGTACGGTGAGATCGGCGGAAGATCTGCGCTTGACGCTCGGCCTGCCTGTTTTGGGAGTGCTGGCGGGACCTGGCATGCGGCGTCCGGCATTGGCGGCGCCGACGCAATATCTGCAATTGACCGAGAGAAAATGATATGAGCAATATTGAGAAAGCCGTTCGCACGTTGGGCGCGGAGCGTCCGCAGCCGATCGCGACTGAGCGCACGATCGGCCGCATCCTCATGGATTCGGGCAAGCTCGACAAAGGCGACGTGGAGCGCGTGTTCGCGCTGCACAAGCAAAAGGGAATGCGCTTTGGCGAAGCCGCGGTCAGGCTCAAACTCATTACCGCGGCCGATGTGCAGTATGCGCTGGCGGTCCAGTTCGACTATCCGTGCCTTCGCCCGGGAGAAGCCGCGGTGGGCGCGGAAGTTGTCGCGGCGTATCGCCCACAAAGCGCGCAGGCCGAAGCCTTGCGTGATCTGCGGTCTCGACTGCTCGTCACGTGGTTCGACGGCGGCCACAAAACGCTTTCGGTCGTCAGTCCCAACGCCAGTGACGGACGCACGTACGTGACCGCGAACCTTGGTGTCGGATTTTCGCAGCTCGGAGAGAATACGCTCGTCATTGACGCCGACTTGCGCGCGCCGCGAATGCACCGGATTTTCAACATCACGAATCCGATCGGACTGTCCACCATATTGAGCGGCCGAGCCGGGATGGAAGCGATCGAGCCCATTCCGTACTTTGGCAACTTGAGCGTGCTCGCCGCGGGAGCGGTGCCGCCTAATCCGCTCGAGCTTTTGAGCCGTTCCGAATTTCCACGACTGCTCGACGAATGTGCGCGCCGTTACGACGTGATTCTCGTGGATACTGCCGCGGGTCAACGCGGTTCGGACGCGCAGACCGTGGCCGCACGCTCGAAAGGCGCGCTGCTTGTGACGCGTCAGGACAAGGCGCGCGTCGCCGACGTCGGCGAGATGGTGGAGAAGGTGTCCGGATACGGTGCGCACGTTGTAGGCACGGTACTGAACCGCCTTTAATCGGCGCGGTGGCGAGAATTCTGAAAAAAGCGCTGATTACTGGAGTGACCGGACAGGATGGGGCGTACCTCGCCGAGTTTCTGCTCAATAAGGGGTACGAAGTGCACGGAATCAAGCGCCGTGCCTCACTCTTCAACACCGATCGCATAGACCACCTCTACCAGGATCCGCACGAAGAAAAGCGCCATTTCATTCTGCATTACGGCGATATGACTGACTCGATGAGTCTGACCCATGTCGTGCAACTGGTGCAACCGGATGAGATTTATAATCTGGCGGCGCAAAGCCATGTTGCGGTTTCGTTCGAGGAGCCTGAGTACACGGCGAATTCAGATGCGCTCGGCACACTACGGCTTCTGGAAGCAATCCGAATTCTCGGGTTGACGAAAAAGACTCGTTTCTATCAGGCCTCCACTTCCGAGTTGTATGGTCTCGTGCGGGAGGTTCCGCAGCGCGAAACGACGCCGTTTTATCCGCGTAGTCCTTACGGCGCGGCCAAGCTCTACGCTTACTGGATTACCGTCAACTACCGCGAAGCCTACGGCATTTATGCGTGCAACGGGATTCTCTTCAATCACGAGTCACCGCTGAGAGGGGAAACCTTCGTTACGCGCAAGATTACGCGCGCGCTGGCGCGTATATCGCTTGGCCTGCAGGAGTGCTGTTATCTCGGCAATCTAAACGCGAAGCGCGATTGGGGCCACGCGCGTGATTACGTCGAAATGATGTGGCTGATGCTGCAACAGGATGTGGCCGATGATTACGTCATCGCTACGGGCAGACAGCGCAGTGTGCGCGAATTCGTTTCAGCCGCGGCGCTGGAGCTGGGGATCGAACTCAGATGGGAAGGCGAAGGGCGCGAGGAAATCGGGATCGTCGCCAAGACGGAGCGCCCCTCGGGACCAGGCCTCGGGAAGACTGTGGTCCGCGTGGATCCTCGCTACTTCCGCCCAGCGGAAGTGGATTCGCTCTTGGGAGATTCGACCAAGGCGCGCAGCAAACTTGATTGGGCGGCCAAGACCAGCTTCGAAGAATTGGTAGCGGAAATGATGCGCGAAGACTTGAAGCTTGCGCAGCGTGATCAGTTGGTGCACGAACGCGGCTTCCGCGTGCCGAATCCCCATGAGTAAATCACTTTCCATCGCCTCGAAAATCTACGTTGCCGGTCATCGTGGAATGGTGGGTTCCGCCCTGGTACGCAGACTCAAAGCCCGCGGTTATCGTAATCTCATCCTGAGAAGCCATGCCGAAGTCGATTTGCTCGACCAGTCTGCGGTACGCAGTTTCTTTCAATCAGAGAAACCGGACTTCGTATTTCTTGCCGCTGCCAAAGTGGGCGGCATTCTTGCTAACAGCACCCGTCCCGCCGATTTCATTTACCAGAATGTTGCGATCGAAACCAATGTGGTTGATGCCGCGTATCGCGCGGGAGTGGAAAGCTTGCTCTTTCTGGGTTCGAGCTGCATTTATCCACGCGATTGTCCGCAACCGATCAAGGAAGAATATCTGTTGACCGGCCCTTTGGAGAAAACCAACGAGCCGTATGCCATCGCGAAAATCGCGGGTATCAAGCTCGCGGAAAGTTACAACCGGCAATATGGCACGCGTTATGTGTCTGTCATGCCCACCAACCTTTACGGTCCCAACGACAATTATGACCTGGAAACGAGCCACGTTGTGCCCGCGCTCATCGCCCGCGCGCACGACGCAAAATTGCGTGGAGATAGCAGCTTCGTAATCTGGGGATCGGGCAATGTGCGGCGCGAGTTTCTACATGTTGACGATCTCGCGGACGCTTGCGTGTTTTTGATGGAACGCGGAATCGATGACGGCATCTACAACATCGGTACCGGAA
>JBOIGA010000202.1:0-5608 GCA_050741875.1 Burkholderiales bacterium | reverse complement strand
GGTTTGGACAAGACAGTAACCTCACTCCTCGCCGGTGCGGGCATCATCGGCTTGGCACTCGGTCTGGCCTTTCAGGACATCGGCGCGAACCTGCTTTCCGGAATCTACATGTCCATCGAGCGCCCGTTTCGCGCCGGGCATCTGATCAAGAGCAATGATTATTTCGGGACGGTCGAGCGGATCACTCTGCGCCAGACGGAAATTCTCACTCCCGAGGGCCAGCTCGTTCTCATTCCCAACAAAAAGATTTTCGAGAACCCGATCGTTAACTACAGTACATTCGGACGCCGGCGCGTGGATATCGCGGTAGGCGTTTCCTACTCGACCGATCTTGATCAGGCGAAGGAGATCGCGATCGGGGAGCTGCGAGGTTTGCCGGCGCGCGATCCGTCGCGCGACGTGGAGCTGTACTACGAAGAGTTCGGCGAAAGCTCAATAAATCTTGTCGCGCGGTTCTGGATTTCGTTTGATCGGCAACCCGATTTCCTGCGAGCGCGAAGCGATGCGATCGAAGCGCTCAAGCGCGCTTTCGATGCCAACGAGATCACAATCCCCTTCCCGATACGCACGATCGAGTTTTCGAATCCGCTGCCGGAAGCAGGTTATTGAGCGTTGCAGAACTGCTCGGTAGTAAGGGCACGTCATTCCGGCGCAAGCCGGACTCCAGCGTCAGCATTGAAAAGTCACTGGGTCCCGGCTTCCGCCGGGACGACAAACCTGTGTTAATCAGTTTATAGCGGCCTTTCAAAAGCGCTCCACCCATGGGCGGAGATCGGTCTCCAGGGTCCACGCGGAACGAGGCTGCCGGTGAATCTGGTAGTAGGTTTCGGCAATGGCTGCAGGATCGAGCACCGCGTCTTCTCCCTGCTCCACTTCGCGGTAACCGTTTCGGTCGGCCGCAATCTGCCCGTCGATGACAACGTGCGCAACATGAATTCCCTGTGGCTGAAATTCGCGCGCCATGCTTTGCGCGAGAGCGCGCAAGCCGAACTTGCCGACAGCGAGATTGTGAAATCGCACGCTGCCACGCAAACTCGCCGTCGCGCCGGTGAAAATGATCGTGCCCTGTGGGTAAGGCTTTCGCGCAAGCATGAGCTTGACCGCTTCGCGTCCGGTGAGAAAGCCCCCATAGCACAAAACTTTCCAGCAGCGTTCAAATTCTTCCGCGGAAGTCTCGATGATCCCTTTCGGCGCGAAAGCGCCCGCGTTGTAGACCACGAGATCGGGGACGCCAAAATCGGAACCGACTTCTGAAAAGAGCGAAGCGACGGAAGCTTCGTCGGTCGCGTCGCACGCATAGGCCCGGGCCTTAGCGCCGAGCGCGATCAATTCGCGCGCCAGCGGTTCGAGCCGGAAGAGCTTGCGCGAAGCGACAGCGACCTGCATTTTTTCTTGAGCGAAGCGGCGAGCGAGTGCGCTTCCCAGTCCCGGTCCCGCGCCAACGATCACAGCGGTTTCGACGCTCACGCTTTCTCCCGCACGCCGTAGAGCAAAGTGACATTGATCCGCCTGTTCTCGTAGCCATCGGCGAAATCGATATCGTCGGTCTTGTGAAAAAGGTCGGAGTTAAAAATGACCGCGCGATTTTCGCGGTACGGAATCGTTGTTGCCTTCGCCGAACTTGCGCGCAAAAACTCGTGGATGCGTTCGACATCATTGTTGTAGACCGCGAAATCCCAATCGGCGGGCGCTTCCTTGTCCCACAACACCAGTCCGCCGCTTTTAGGATCAAAATTGGCTGAATCGGCAGTGATCCAGAAGTTGACGTTGACCGCGGCAAAATCGGCGTGGACATCGATCCCACGCATGCGGCTGTCGTATTTGAAAGCCCAGAGATGGGTCAAACGGTGTTGCTTGAAAATCTCTGGCAGCGCTCGCGGCAGCTCCTCGGCAATCTGCGCAAGCAGAGGACAATAGAATCCGTCATCCACTGAAGCACCGAGATAGCCGTTCGGATACTTGAAGTTGTACCAGATTGTGGATTCGTGGCAGAAACGGCGCAATTCTCTCAATGCCTCCGGCGTTAACAGTTCGTCCACATGGGCGATTCCTGGCGCATTGGCGCGATAGGCATCCGCGATCGCTCGGGCATTCAACGCAGGATTGATTGCGCACGAAACTCTCGGTGCGTCATAAAAATTCACCAGCCGATTGTAGACGGGAGCGAGCCCCGGTAAAGCGTCGTCGGGTAAGTCCACGAGATGCGTCTGGTCGAAATCGAGCCGGTCGAGAAGAGCGCGGTATTGATCAGCCACCGCTGAATACCCCTCGGCGATGGATCGTTTCTCGATGAGATAGTCGAACTGTTCTAAGTCGTGCCGGAGTTTCGATCTCGAGGTTTTAGCGAAGTTGGGAGACGGATTGATCTCATGCGCTCCTGTCTTACGAGTCAGTTCGAGCGCGCGTCTGAGCGGCGCGACTGCTTCATTGAGCCGGCCGAGCTCGAACAGCGTCGTTCCCTGGTTTTGATGCGCTTCGATGCAATCGGGATCGCATTGCAAGGCCCGCGAGAAACAATCGAGAGCGCAATCGAGCTCGTTGCGTTTCCCGTGCAGTCTACCTAGACCCAAATGCACGCGAGCAAGAGAAGGATGCGATTGGAGCGCGCGCTGGTAATAGTCCCGCGCTTCATCATCGCGGCCGAGACCGGCGTACAAATCCGCGAGATTAGTGAGCGCGTCGAAAGCGTCGGGCTGGTGGCGCAGCGTACGCAGATAGCACTCGATAGCTTCGTCATTGCGTCCGAGCTTGGCGTTGGCGACGCCGAGATTGAAACTAGCGTTGGCATGGCGAGGTTCGAGCGTTAGCGTCTTCTCGTACCAGGCAATCGCCTCTTCCAGGCGATCTTCTCCTTGAAGCGCCGCGGCGAGGTTGTAACTCGCCTGAACATACCCCGGCTCAATGGACAAAGCCGCGTGGTAACTCGCGATTGCTTCTTCAGTTTGCCCCGTCGCTTCGAGCGCGACGGCAAGGTTGTAGCGCGCGACGGCGACGTTCGGTTTCAGCGAAATCACGCGCCGATAACAATGAATTGCTTGCGCCGAGTTGCTTAGCTCTTTGTAAGCGTTGCCGAGGTTGAGCCAGCACTCCGCTGAGTCAGGTTGTTTTTCAAGCGCGCGCTTGAACCACGCAACCCCTTGCGAAAAATTTCCTTTGCGGCACTCGGCGATTCCGCGCTCCGCCACCGCGCGAAAGCCATCTTCCGACCCGCAGCAGTGCTTGTATTTCTTTCCGCTCCCGCAGGGACAGGGCGCGTTGCGGCTGATGCTTTGCTCTTGCACGGCCGAACGATATCACGCCTGTGGGAGTGCAGCGTAGTCGCCGACCATTCGGCGCAGCAACCGCGCGTTTGCTGGCGCGCGCGCCGAAACGTCGTTGTTGAAGTAGACGTACGCCGATTTCCGCTTGCGCGCGGCGTCTACCAGTTTCTCGGCCCACGACTCCAGCTCGCGTTTCGTGTAGTCGTGACGCGAACCTTGCGCGAGTCCATGAAATCGCAAGTAAACGAAATTTGCGGTCGACTCGTGGCACATTGGCATCGTAGTCGAGCTGACCCAGACAAGCGCAACGTTTCGCTTGCGCAGGACATCGAAAACATCGGGTTCGAGCCACGAATCGTGCCGAAACTCGACCGCGTGCTTGAGCGTTTCCGGCACACGCGGGATGAATTCGCGCAATCGTTTCACATCTTTCTTCAACGTCGGCGGACACTGCCAGAGAATCGGCCCCAGCGTTTTTCCAAGAGGGGTGACCCGCTTCAAGAAGCGCGCGAGCGGCCGCGCGACCGCTTTCAAGCGTTTATTGTGCGTGATGAGGCGGCTGCCCTTGACCGCGAAGACGAACCCGCGCGGCGCTGTCTCACGCCAAGCCGCAACCGCGTTTTCAGTCGCCAGCCGGTAGAAAGTCGCATTGATCTCGACAGTCGAAAATTGGCTCGAATAGAACGCAAGCACGCGCGACTGCGGCACATCGCCGGGATAAAAAGCTTCGTGCCAGTCCTTGTACATCCAGCCGCTGGTGCCAATGTAAATCTTGGCCATGCGGTTTTGAGGCGCAGCGTAGTGTTTGGTTTAAAAAAAAGCCGCCTCGAATTTCGAGGCGGCGACCAGGCTCGGAGGAAGTTTGCCTGATAAAACTCTTACAATGGCCCGGACAGCGCGAGCACGAGAAGAATCAGCGCGAAAGCGCCGAGGCAGCCGCTAACCAGACTCGTCACCAGAGCGAAAAGGAAATCGGAAATCATGGAGCCTCGATCGAACTCTTTTCTGATCAATTTCAGCATGCCGCCCGTCCTTCTTCCGCCCTGCGCAACAAACGCCTTTTCATGCCGGTATTACAAACCCGATTTGTGTCGCCGCCGCGCCGAAAAGCGAAAAAACGGAGATGAATTGTGGCAAGAAAAAGGCAGCCGCTATCGCTAGTGGCGTGTGGTTTGTGGTTATAAACTAGCTACCAGCGACTAACGACTAGCAACTCATACATGACCCGAAGAATTGCGATCATCGAGGACGAACCGGCGATTCGCGAAAACTACGCCGACGCGCTGAAAAAGCAGGGCTACGAAGTCGCGGCTTATCCCAATCGCAAAGCCGCGATGCAGGCTCTCAAAGTTCGTCTGCCGAACATGGCGATCATCGACATCGGACTCGAAGACGAAATTGACGGCGGATTCACGCTATGCCGCGAGCTCCGCGCCCTGTCGGCGACGCTTCCGATTATTTTCCTGACCGCGCGCGACAGCGACATCGACGCGGTTTCGGGGCTACGGATGGGCGCGGATGATTACCTCACCAAGGAAGTAAGCCTGCCGCAGTTGGTTGCCCGCATCTCCGCTTTGTTCCGGCGCGTGGACATCATGGACGCACCGCCCGAAAGCGAGGACATTCTCGAGCGCGGTCAACTCACGCTCGATATGAAGCGAATGACCGCGCTGTGGGCGGGCAAGGAAATCAAGCTCACGCTTACCGAATTCTGGATGGTGCACGCGCTTGCCAAATTTCCGGGACACGTCAAAGATCGCGATCAGTTGATGAGCGACGCCAAGCTCACGGTCGACGACAGCACGATCACCTCACACATCAAGCGCGTGCGGCGCAAGTTCACCGCGGTGGATCCCGCTTTCGACTGCATCGAAACCGTGTACGGAATGGGCTATCGCTGGAGCGGTCTCGCAAATTAGAGCTGGTCAACCACCCTATCGCGTGAAAAATCGCGGCCTTCATACCCTCATCCCTATCCCTTATCCCAAAGGGAGAAGGGAACGTATGGCTCGCCTCTCGTGGAGAGGCGTCGGGAGATAAGATGCAGCGCCGCTTCGGCTACGCACCGGGAATCCGCACCAAAGTGCTTTTGGTGTCGTGCTTCCTGCTGACGATTCCATGGCTCGGCTACGAGTATGTCTCGGAAATGGAGAAGTTCCTTCGCCAGGGCCAGGAAAAAACGCTGGTCGGAACAGCGCGCGCCGTGGCCACGGCGCTGCACAATCGTCCGAAGCTATTCGAATTGCAGCCGAGCTATCTGGTCTCGCTCAAAGACGACAACAGCCTTTACGTTCCTTCGCTTTCTTCTCCCATCAAGCTCGACGGCCGCATGGAAGACTGGTTCCAGC
>JBOIGA010000201.1:0-5610 GCA_050741875.1 Burkholderiales bacterium | reverse complement strand
CCGCAGAGGTGAACCGCTGATCATTGGCGTGGAAACCTAAAGCTCACGCAGCTGTTTACACACTTAACGCAGTTTAAAGATGGCTCGACCCCCCGAACTTACTGCCGTTCAAACCGCTGAAGTTATAGCGTTGTTGAAGGAGACGATGCCCTTTCAGGTCGTCTCCCAATCCATGCTCGAAAAAATCGCGGGTTTAGCAAGGCGCTTGTCCTACGCGCAGGGGGATGTCATCTACCATTTCGGCGAAAAAGCGGATGATATCTACATCGTGGTCTCGGGTCGGGTGCAGCACAGCTTGGGCACAGGGGCCGGTGCCGTGACTGTGGAGAAGACCATGGGACCGGGCGACGTTTTTGGCTGGGCCGCATTGCTCAAAGCCAAGCCGAACCGTCTCGCCAAGACCGTTTGCCTCGAGAAGACCGACGTCATAAAAATAAACGGCGCCGATTTGCTCAAGCTCTTTGACAAAGATCCGACGACCGGGGACGTCGTGATGAGCCGGTTTGCCACGATGATTACCAAGGATTTCGACGTTCCCGCATCTGTCGCTGAGATGCAGGAAGTCGCGCGGCGTGAAGAGATGGCTCCGGCCACCGGACTGGCGCTCACGATGTTTCGGGTGTCGCAATGGCTGCAGAGCCCGAAGCCCTATCTGATGGTGCTCGGTTTCGCATTGTTTCTGGGCTTCTGGTACTTGGCGGTCGAAGTCCTGCGGCTGCCCCGTTTCCAGGACATGCCGGGACTCACTACGGTGGTGAAGGAATGGGTGAGCAAAGATCCCACCTACGGCCTGTCCCTCTACACGGCGGAGTATTACCAGCACATCTGGGTGAGTGTTCGCAGAGTCGGGATCGCGTTCCTGCTCGCGACTGCGCTTGGCGTTACCCTAGGCCTGTTTCTCGGCTGGTCAAAAACATTTCGCGATTACGTGTTCCCGGTTTTTGAGACGCTGCGGCCGATTCCGATTCTGGCCTGGGTGCCGCTTTCCATCATCATGTTTACCGGCACCGAAACTCCGGTCATCTTCCTCACGTTCTTGGCCTCGTTCTTCGCTACTGCGCTCAATACGATGCTGGGCGTGGAATCGATTGATGAATCTTATACCCGCGCAGCGTACTGCCTCGGCGCGAGTCGCTGGCAGACATTCCGCCAGGTCATCGTTCCGGGCGCCATGCCATTCATATTTACCGGGCTGCAGATTTCGGTCGGGGTAGCCTGGTTCTCCCTCGTCGCGGCAGAGATGGTCTCGGGACAGTTTGGCCTCGGTTACGTAATCAACACCTCATACACGATGGTGCGCTATCCCACCATAGTCATCGGCATGATCACGCTCGGCGCAGTTGGCTACATCACGAGCGCGATGGTGCGCCTAACAGGAGATTACATGATGCAGTGGCGCGTTCGTGAGCTCGCATTGGGAAGCCGGTGATGCAGGCGCAACGCTTGGATCCGGTCACTTCGCGAATGGCGACTTCCGATCCCGCGAGGCTAGGTGCTATTCGCATCGACGATGTGGTCAAGATATACGATCCTGAGGGCGCGGCGGTGATGGCGGTCGATCACTGCTCACTCGAGATCGGCGCCGGTGAGATCTGCATGATCGTAGGACCTTCGGGCTGCGGCAAAACCACCCTGTTGAACGCCATCGCCGGATTCCACAGTATTAGCTCTGGAAGCATCTATATGGACGGCCAGATGCTGTGCGGACCCGGCAAGCCGAAAGCCGAACCCGGTTCCGACCGAATCGTGGTGTTTCAGAACGGCGCCCTATTCCCGTGGAAAACCAACCTGGAAAACGTCGCGTTCGGTCCCTTAATGCAAGGCAAGCTGAGCAAGAAAGAGGCGTATGACAAAGCTCGCAGCATGATGGCCGATGCCGGGCTTTCCGGGGCTGAACACAATTACCCGGGGGAAGTGTCTTCGGGACTGCGGCGTCGGGTGGAGATCGTGCGGGCGTTGATGAACAACCCCAAGGTATTGTTATTTGACGAGCCATACCGTGCCTTGGATTCGCTTACCAAATCCGTCATGCACGAGGCGCTGCTCGAGATCTATTACAAGAACCGGGTCACCATCTTCTTCATTACGCACGATCTGGAAGAAGCGATTTTTCTCGGCCATCGCCTTGTCATCATGACCACGCGTCCGTGCAAGCCGAAAAAGCTGCTGGAAGTGGATATTCCCCACCCGCGCGATTACAGCGTGCTCACCAGCAAGCGCTTCCGCGAGTTGATGGATGAAACCACCGACGCGGTCCACGAAGAAGCGCTCAAAGCTTTTCAACTGGGCGAGAAGGAGGGTTGAATAAATGGCGGGCGGATTAGCACCCAAGCACGAAGGCGGGAGTGTCATTCGCGCCCTCATTTCCATCGTCGCTTTTGTCTTGCTGTGGGAAATTGGTTCGCGCTCGAAAGAGTGGTTGGGCTTCCCCTTACCCTGGATCGGTCAAGTGCCCGCGCCGAGCGCGGTCCTTATTGCGTGGTTTGGACTGCTTGGCGATCCTGGATATTGGCAAAGCTGGTACTTGAGCCTCCTGCGGGTGCTGGCGGGATTTTTTGCGGCCATGTTAGTTGGCATCCCGTTCGGCCTCGCAATGGCGGTGAGCCGCGGCTTCCAAGGCGTCGCCTTTCCCGTCTTTGAAGTGTTAAGGCCGATCCCACCGCTCGCATGGGTTCCCGCTTCCATCATCTTTTGGCCTACGGCGGAGCTCTCGATCGCCTTTGTCACATTTTTGGGGGCTTTCTTTACCGTTGTCATAAACGTGCTCGGTGGAGCGAAATCGATCGATGGGCGCTATTTTCAGTCGGCTCAGTCCATGGGCGCCTCACAATGGGACATCTTCCGCCGGATTGTGCTTCCAGGAACGCTGCCATCCATCGTGGTCGGCGCGGCGGTCGGGATGGGAATCACCTGGGAGGTGGTTGTCGCCGCCGAAATGATTTCCGGCGGAGGAAGCCAGACGGGGGGTTCGGGCGGTGGACTAGGATTTTTCATCTGGAATTCGTATGTCGGCGGTTCCTACGAGCAAATCGTCGTCGGCATGATCAGCATCGGTATCGCGGGCTACATCTGTAGCGAGCTGCTGCGCATGTTCGGTGGCTTATTCACCCCTTGGCTGCGCCGCTAGAAGTCCTATTAGCTCTGCAGGCAATTATGGACAACAAATTGAAAGTTTTAGTCGCAGCGCTGGCACTGGCGTGCTCCGCCCTATTCCAAACCACTTTTGCAGCGGAACCGGTGAAACTCACCGTGGGGTACCAGTCTTACGACACGATCTCCTATTCCGCCGCGGTCATTCGCGCGCTGGAGTTGCGGAAGAAAAATCTGCCACCAGGTAGCGAGGTCGAATTTCAGAACGCGCTGCAAGGGTCGATCATCGTGAACCAGATGCTCGCAAACAAGCAGCAGATCGGCTATCTCGGTGACATGCCCGCGGTCGTATCGACCACCAAGCACGAAATCACCAACATCAACCTGGTCGCGAACACCGGCTGGGGAGGCATCGCCAAGTACGCGATCACCGGGTACTCATTCGGAATTCCCGATTCTGGATATATCGCGATGCGCGAGGATTTCATGAAGCAGCGCCCGGATATTGTCGAAGCCTGGTTGAAAACAGAACTGGAAGCGCAGCGCTTCGTGCTGGATCCGAAGAACTGGGACAAAGTAGCTGAGATCGTGAAGGGACAGACCACGGGGATCACGATTCCCCTGGCGTGGTTTTCGATTTATGGCCAGATCCCTCCCTCCGCCGGCGGAAGCCCGATTCGAGACGAAAAGCCATTCGTTTTTGACGACCGTATTCACACGCAGCTTGACTCGATCTACAAGTTTCTTCATGAGACCAAGGTCATCAACATCGACAAAGCGCCAGCTGGTGCTTTAGACGATACCGTCGCCCGCAAAGTGGCCGAGGAGGGCAGGCGCTCCACTACCCCTCGAACCATCAAGGCGCAGGACGTCGCGAAAGCGCCGAAGTAGTGCTGCCGGCATCTTCAAACTGAATCTATCCGGACAAAACATGGCAAATCCCACAGCTCAGACGCAGGCCGCCAGCGCGAAGGCAGCGGCAGTCGCCAAACAGCAGGTTCAGGCTGGACAAATTGAAGTCAAGAACGTCTCCAAGTCCTATGGCGGCGGCCTTCTTACGAAGGATGTCGTAAAAGATTGTTCGTTTACCGTTGAGCGCGGCAAGCTCACGGTGATGATCGGCCCCTCCGGGTGCGGCAAGAGCACCTTGATTCGGCTGCTTGCTGGTTTTGAAAAAACGAGCAGCGGCAGCATCTCTCTAGATGGGAAACCGATTACCGGTCCTAGCCGTGACCGGCTGGTGGTATTCCAAGAGACCGCGCTTTTCCCGTGGATGACTACTTACGACAACATCATGTACGGCCCAAGAGCGCGGGGCGAAGCCACGAGCGAGGCGCAGAATATGGCCGAGTTCCTACTGGACAAAGTGGGCCTCAAGGCATTCCGGAAAAAGTATCCGCCGCAGCTCTCTGGCGGCATGCAGCGAAGGGCGGAACTCGCGCGCGCGATGATTAACAACCCTAGGATCATGATTCTCGACGAGCCTTTTAGAGGCCTTGATGCCATGTCGAAGGAGCTCATGTGGGAATACTACGCTGGGCTGTATGAAGAATCCCGGCGCACCAATTTTTTCATTACGACAGATATCGATGAGGCGATTTTCCTCGCCGACCGGATGCTCATCATGACGAATATCCCGATGCGGGTGCGGGCGACATTGGAAGTAAACGTGCCGCGCCCGCGCAAGCTTGCCGCCCTCGTGGAGAACGATCGGGCGAACGAGGTAAAAATGCAAGCGCTCTCGTTGCTGCACGAAGAGGCGATGAAATCGTTTGCGGGTGGCAGCAAGGCCGCCGCCGATTTTGTCGACGCTTATTCGAAGCGTGGCGTGAAATGACGAGGCGATGAAATGGCTGCTCGCGCGCGAAGTGGTGTTTGGCCTGGCCGTGCTCGGTGCGGTGTTATCACTAGTGGCTTCGATACTTCAGTCCAAACGCAAGGTCAGCGAAGAAACGGCAAAGCGCATCAATCTGGCTGGTTACTTCTTTATGGCGATTAGCATTGCACTTTTCATTGTCGCCGGGCTTGTCGCTTCGGCATCCTGAATTCCGCTTACCATGACCGCAAAGCTCATTGACGGCGTCGCTGTCGCCAAGAAGGTTAGAGAAGACATCAAGACTCGCGTAGTGCGACTGAATACACTTGGCATCGTGCCGGGGCTTGCGGTCATCATCGTGGGCGAAAATCCGGCATCCAAGGTCTACGTGCGCAAAAAAATCTCGGCTTGCGCCGAAGTCGGCGTGCGCTCCGAAGTCCACGAGTTCCCATCCGACGCCGACCAGGGCAGCGTGCTTGCGCGGATCGCCGCGCTTAACATCAATCCGGATATCCACGGAATGATCGTGCAGCTTCCACTGCCGTCGCATCTCGACATGCGTCGTGTTCTCGAGGCGATTGCGCGAGACAAGGACGTGGACGGATTCCATCTTTACAACGTTGGCGGATTGGTGATTGGCAACACCGTGTTCCCGCCGTGCACGCCAATGGGAGTACAACTGCTTCTCGAGTACGCGGGAATAC
>JBOIGA010000200.1:0-5622 GCA_050741875.1 Burkholderiales bacterium | reverse complement strand
GGGCCGAGGCCGCCCAGCTTGGGACCGCTTTTCTTACCTGCCCCGAGGCGGGAATTCATCCCGCCTGGAAACGCGCGCTCACGAGTCCCGCGGCGGATCAAACCATCGTGACCCGCGCTTTCTCCGGACGCCCCGCGCGAGCGATCCCCAATCGCTATACCCAGCTGATGCACCCTCGCGAGCGCGAGCTGCCCCCGTACCCGATCATGAATGCGATGACAATGGAAATTCGCGCCGCCGCGGCGGACGCCGATCGTCCCGAATTCCTCTCTTTATGGGCGGGTCAGGGAGCGCGGCTCTCCAGAGGTTTGCCGGCCGGCGAATTGGTCAGTGAACTCGCGCGAGAATTGGAACAGGCGAAGCTCGGGAAATAAGAAGCATCTCCCGACCCAGGAATCAATTCGGCGTTGCTTTCTTGTCAACCGGAGGTTCTGCCTTCGCAGGCAGAACTGAAGTCTTTGGGTACCCCGCGGCGTCGAGCTCACGGTGCCACTGTCCCTCTTCAAAGCCTTTGAGCACTTTGGATTGGCCGACTTGCAGCACGGGAACTTCCATGCCGCCCGAAACTTTCTTCAGCTCCTCGGATTGCTCGGGCCGCTGCGGATCTTTTTCGTTGTAAGGAACCCCGCGCGTTTTCAGCAGCTCTCGGGCTTTGTCGCAGGGTTCTCCGCAAGCGGTCGCGTAAAGCGTAACGGGATGTTTCTTGACTGCTTGGCGCAAAGCATAAGGAAGCTCACTCGTGTCGATCGTGTTGCCGGCGGCTTTTTTCTTTTCCACATTCTTCACGCTTGGCGGAGGCGGCTGGTCCGAGTAGTGCACTTGTCCGCGCTCATCCACCCACTTGTAAGTCTCGCCCGCCGCGAAGCCAAAATTGCTTGCGAGCAGCAGAGCCAAAATCGCCATCGTTCTCATTCAAGTCTCCACCATGCCGTTATGCCGAAGCAGCGCGTCGATCGCCGGCTTCCTTCCGCGGAAGGCGACGAACGATTCGAGCGCGTCGCGGCTGCCGCCAACTCCGAGCACCTCGCGCCAGAAACGCTTTCCCGCCTCGGCGCTGACGACGCCCATTTCCTCGAACAGGCTGAAAGCGTCGGCCGACAGCACTTCCGCCCACTTGTAACTATAGTACCCTGCGGCGTATCCGCCGGCGAAGATATGCGCGAAGCTGTTGGGAAAGCGGTGATAGTCGGGCGGGAAGACGACCGCAACCTCACGGCGAACTTCATCGAGCAATTCGAGCACATTGCCGTCGGCTTCGAAGTCGTGATGCAGGTGCAAGTCGAAGAGCGCGAATTCGAGCTGTCTCACCGTCTGCATCCCAGTCTGAAAATTTTTCGCCGCGAGCATTTTGTCGAAAAGCGCGCGCGGAAGCTTCGCTTTCGTCGCGACATGCGCGGTCATTGGCTCGATCACTCCCCAATCCCAGCAAAAATTCTCCATGAACTGGCTGGGAAGCTCGACCGCGTCCCACTCGACGCCGTTGATCCCGGAAACGCCAAGCTCGTCGACTTGAGTCAAAAGGTGGTGCAGCCCGTGGCCGAATTCGTGAAAGAGCGTATTGACTTCGTCGTGGGTGAAAAGCGCGGGAGCGTCGCCGACGGGCGCGGAAAAATTGCACGTCAAATAGGCGACCGGCGTCTGGATCGCGTCAGCCTTGCGGCGGCGCGAAATCGCGTCGTCCATCCAGGCGCCGCCGCGCTTGCTTGGACGCGCGTAGAGATCGAGATAGAACTTGCCGATCGTATTGCCCTCCGCATCGCGGATGGCGAAAAATTTGACGTCGGGATGCCACACCGGCGCGTCTTCGTTATGGATGTTTAATCCATACAGCTTCGAGACCAACGCAAACAACCCGTCCAATACTCGCGGTTCGGGAAAGTACTGCTTGACCTCCTGGTCCGAAAACGCGTAACGCGCGACGCGCAATTTTTCGGCGGCGTAAGGAATGTCCCAAGGGTCGAGACGCGGCAGGCCAAGATGCTCGCGGGCGAACTCGCTGAGCTCGTCATAGTCGCGCACCGCGTACGTCTTGGCGCGGGCAGCGAGCTGCCGCAAAAATTGCAGGACTTCCTCGGGAGTGTCGGCCATTTTTCTGGCCAGCGAAAATTCGGCGTAAGTTTGAAAGCCGAGAAGGATGGCTTTTTCGCGCCTCAGTTTCAGGATGCGGTCGATGAGCGGCGCGTTGTCCCATTCGGGCTTGCCAAATTCCGACGCACGCGTCGCGAAAGCTTTGTACATCCTCTGCCGCAGCTCCCGGTTGTCGGCGTACTGCATGACCGGCATATACGAGGGCGCGTGTAAAGTGAACTTCCACCCGCTCTTCTGTTCTTCACGCGCGGCGCTCGCCGCGGCTTCCAGAACATCATCTGGGATTCCGGAAAGCTGGGCGCGGTCGGCGATCAAGAGCGAAAACGCGTTGGTGGCGTCGAGCAGATTTTCCTCGAATTTTGCCGACAGTCTGGCGAGCTCCTCCTGGATTTCCATGAAGCGGGCTTTTTCCGCCGCAGCAAGCTCGGCGCCGCCCAGCCTGAAATCGCGCAGTTCGTTGTCAACGATTTTCCGTCGGGCGCGATTCAAGCGTTCGAACTCGGACGAAGCTTTCAGCGCCTTGTATTTAGCGAACAACGTTTCGTTCTGCGCGAGCTCGCTGTGGTACTGAGTGATCTTCGGCAGGTTCTCGTTGTACACGGCGCGAAGCTCCGTGTTGTTCATCACCGCGTTGAGGTGCGCGACCTGTCCCCACGCGCGTGAAAGTTTCTCGTTGGCGTTCTCAATCGGAACGACAAAGCTCTCCCAGGCCGGATCGAGGTCGGCGGCTCGCCCGACCACGGCGCGGCATTCCGTGAGGAGATCGTTCAGCGCAGGCGTCACGTGCTCCGGTTTGATCTCGGCAAAGCGCGGTAGGCTAGAGAAATCGAGTAAAGGGTTCATTCAGGCGTCGTCCCGGCGCAAGCCGGGAACCAGTTAAGTAGGTTTATAGGGATTCCGCAGCGGCATTAAGTCTCGAGGTTCTCGTGCACCACCTCGCCCACAACGAGCGTATAGCGAACGCGCCCGGGCAATTCCAGATTGAGGAAAGGCGAGTTCTTGCCCTGGCTCTTGAGCGCTTGCGGCTCGATCTTCCAATAGGCTTCGGGGTCGAAAAGGCAAAGGTCGGCGGGTTTTCCGGGGGCGATATCTCCGGCTTCGATCCCCATGATCCTCGCCGGGTTGATCGTGACTTTCGCCAGGGCCTGCGCGAGGGGGACGCCCTGATCGATCGCCCATTTCAAAGTCAGCGACAGCAGCAGTTCGACGCCAGAGGCGCCGGCTTCAGTTTCGGCGAAAGGCACCTGTTTGGCGTCGTCGTCCACCGGCGTGTGATCCGAAGTCAGCGCGTCGATTACGCCTTCGGCGAGGCCTTTCAACAAAGCATCTCGATCGCGCAGTCCGCGTAAAGGCGGGACCAGGTGGCACTGCGAATTGAAAAAGCCGAGATCCATCTCGGTCAGATGCGCGTGCGTCCCGGCGATATCGCAAGTCACCGCTATCCCGTTCTGTCTCGCGCGGGCAATCATCTCAACCCCTTCGGCGCTCGAAATTCGTGCGAAGTGAACTTTGGCGCCGGTTTCCCGGGTCAACAACAGCAAGGTCGAGAGCGCCACTGTCTCGGCGCAAGTCGGAATCCCCGCAAGCCCAAGCCGGGTCGCGACTTCCCCGTCGTGCGCCACGCCATCGCGCGAAAGGTACGCGTCCTGGGGGGACAACCAGACACGAAATCCGAAAGTCGCCGCGTACTGCAGGGCGTGCAGGAGGACCATCGTGTCGGCAATCGGGACATTGGCCTGCGAGAACGCGATGCAACCCGCGTCGGCAAGCTCGGCCATTTCGGTGATCCGCTCGCCGCGCAAGCCTGCGGTGAGCGCGCCGATGGGATAGACCCGCGCCTGATTGAGCGACTTCGCGCGATACTTGAGCATTTCGACGAGTCCAGGTTCGTCGAGCGGAGGATCGGTGTCGGGCGGACACGCGAGGCTCGTCACTCCGCCCGCGACCGCGGCTTTCATTTCTGATTCAAGCGTAGCTCTATATTCGAAACCCGGTTCGCGCAGGCGGACAGAAAGATCCACCAAGCCGGGGCAAACGACGAGGCCGCTCGCGTCTATTGCGCGATCGGCTTCGAATCCGCTAGGGCGCTTGCCGACCGCGGCGATCTTTCCGTCGGCGATATAAGCATCTTCCTTCGCGTCGGCGCCGTTCGCCGGGTTGATGAACCGGCCGTTTTTGATCCAAATGTTCATTTTGAAGTTTGCAGTGGGCGGTGCACAGTGGGCAGTACAGGGCGGAGTTTACTGTCCACTGCAAGCTGTACACTGAACACTCTAATTCCCCGCCAGCATGCTCATCACCGCCATACGAACGGCGATGCCGAAAGTCACTTGCGGCAGAATCACCGAACGGTTACCGTCGGCGACGGCGGAGTCAATCTCCACTCCGCGGTTCATCGGGCCCGGGTGCATGACGATAACGTCGCCGGCGGCGAGCTCCAGTTTTTCTTCGGTCAGCCCGTAGTATTTGAAATATTCCTGCGCTGAAGGGAGCAGTGCTCCTTGCATGCGCTCGTTTTGCAGCCGCAGCATGACGACGACATTGACGTCGCGCAGGCCTTCACGCATGTCGTGAAACACGCGTACGCCGAGCCGCTCGACGTGGGCAGGGAGCAGCGTCTTGGGCGCGACCACGCGGACCTCGGGCACGCCCAAAGTCGTCAGCGCGTGGATCTCCGAGCGCCCGACCCTTGAATGCAGCATGTCGCCGACGATCGCGACTTTGAGTTTGTTGAAATCGCGGTGATACCGGCGAATCGTAAACATATCGAGCAAGGCTTGTGTCGGATGCGCATGCCGGCCGTCGCCGGCGTTGATCACGTGGATGTCGCGCGCGACGTGGTGCGCGATGAAATGCGCCGCACCCGATTGCGAATGGCGCACGATGAACATATCGGCGTGCATCGCCGAGAGATTGTCCACCGTGTCAAGCAGGGCTTCGCCTTTCGAAGTGGACGACGTGCCGATGTTGAGATTGACGACGTCGGCCGACAGTCTCTTCGCCGCGATTTCGAAAGTCGTGCGCGTGCGTGTGGACGGCTCGAAGAACAGATTGAAGATTGCTTTCCCGCGCAGGAGCGGAACTTTCTTGACTTCGCGCTCGGCAATCGACAAAAACGATTCGGCGGTGTTGAGAATTTCCCAGATGAGGGAAGCGGGAAGCCCCTCGATCGTGAGCAGATGCTTGAGCCCGCCTTCTTCGTCGAGCTGAATATTCTGCTGCATCCTTTACTGCGACGCGGTTTCGAACTTGAGCTCGAGCCGGCCCTGCGCGTTTTTTTCCAGCACGAGCATCTGATTGCTGGTGACGTTGAGCGTCGCGCCGACGAATTGTGCGGCGATCGGCAGTTGTCTGCCGCCGCGGTCGACCAGCGCCGCCAAGCGAATCCGCGCTGGGCGGCCGTAGTCGAACAAGACGTTCATCGCCGCGCGAATCGTGCGGCCGGTGTAGAGCACGTCGTCGACGAGAATGATGTCGCGTCCGCCAACGTCAAAAGGAATCGCGGTGGCCTTGACTTCGGGATGCAAACCGACC
>JBOIGA010000199.1:0-5628 GCA_050741875.1 Burkholderiales bacterium | reverse complement strand
CTGGATTCGATTCCCCCATTGAAGCGACCTTTACCGTAGCACTGGCTCACTAGGTGACACTGGCCCAAGATTAACGACGCTCCCTGGCCAAACGTCCGGCATCACGAATACTGCAGCGTCTGTCGCACCGCGTTCAATATACGCTTCTCACTCGGCATCCATTGATTTTCCAGCTTGGCCAGCGGCACGACGGTGTCGTAGCCGGTCACGCGCTTGACCGGAGCGAGCAGATTGAGCAGCGAGGCTTCGGCAAGATTCGCCGCGATTTCAGCGCCGAATCCACCGGTACGCGAGGCTTCCTGAACGATGACGCAGCGCCCGGTCTTGGCGACAGAATCGCTGATCGTTCCCATGTCCAGAGGTTTGAGCGTCGCCACATCGATGACTTCAACTCCAATTCCTTCGGCAATCAATTGGTCGGCGACCCGCAAGGTTTCATACAGCATGGCGCCCCAGGACACGAGTGTGATATCGCCGCCTTCGCGCAGTACAAAGCAGGTGTCGAGCGGCAGAGCTTCGCCGCTATCGCTGACTTCTTCCTTGACCAGACGATAAAGCCGGGTCGGCTCCAAAAAAATGACCGGATCAGGATCGCGGATCCCGGCGAGCAGCAGTCCGTAAGCTTTCTTTGGCGAGGAAGGAATAACGACCCGCAAACCCGGTACGTGAGCGAACAAAGCTTCGACCGATTCCGAATGATGCTCGGGGGCGTGGATTCCCGCCCCGGAGGGCGAGCGCAAAACTATCGGGCACGTGAGCCTTCCGCGCGTGCGGTGCCGAAGCCGCGACGCGTGGTTGATGATCTGGTCCATCGCCGGATAAATGAAACCGGTGAACTGAATCTCGGCGACCGGCCTCAATCCTTGCGCCGCCATTCCGATCGCCATCCCAGTGATGAGACTTTCCGCGAGCGGAGTGTCGAGAACTCGTTCGGGGCCAAAGCGCGCCAGCAAACCAACGGTTGCACGGAAGACGCCGCCGTCAACTCCCACGTCTTCGCCGAAAAGCACCACGTCGGGGTCGCGCTCCATTTCGCTCGCGAGCGCGAGATTGACCGCTTCGACGAGAGTGATCTCAGCCACTACCTTTCCCCACCGCAGCGTCGCGCTGCGACTTGAGCGCCGCTGGAAGCGTCGCGTACAAGTGATCGAACATGTGCGAAGGATCGGGAGGCGGCGCCGCGAGATACGTTTCGACCGATTTCTGAACCTTCTCGGCGCACTCCTTAACGAGCCGTTCTTCTTGCTCCTTGCTCCAGTGCGAGCAATTGTGAAGATAGGTGCGAAGACGTTTCACGGGCTCCAGCTCCCATGCGGCTTCCACTTCTTCCGCCGCCCGGTAGCGAGTCGCATCATCGGCGGTCGTGTGATCGTGCAGGCGATACGTCAGAGCTTCGATGAGCGTTGCTCCCTTTCCCGAGCGTGCTTTGGCGAGGGCGCGCTCGGCGGCGTCCCTGACCGCGATGACATCGTTGCCATCGACCTGCCAACCTTCGATTCCTGCCGCGATGGCTTTTTGCGCAAGCGTCTGCGTCGCAGTCTGCGCGCGGCAAGGGACCGAAATCGCCCACTGGTTGTTGGCGACAAAAAAAACGACGGGAAGCTTCCACGCGCCGGCGAGATTCATCGCTTCGTAGAAATCGCCTTTCGAAGTGCAGCCGTCGCCGCCCATGCAAACCGCGGCGCGCGCTTCCTTGCGTAACTTCATCGCCGTCGCGACTCCAACCGCATGCCCTGCCTGCGTTGCGATCGGCACGCAGATCGGAAAGTCCTGTCGCGGCCCGGCATAGTCGCTGCCGCGCTCGTCGCCGCCCCAATAGCCGAGGATCTCTTCCATCTTCACTCCACGCAGCAGCATCGCTCCCGATTCGCGATACGTCGGCAGGAGAACATCACTCGCTTGCATGGCGCTTGCGACCCCGACTCCAACGGCTTCCTGCCCGAGCGTCGAAGCAAAAGTCCCGAGCTGACCGGTGCGCTGGAGCGCGACCGCTTTGGCGTCGAAAGTTCTCGTCAGCACCATCGCCGAATAAAGCTCGATCAACGCCTTGGGCGAGGCGAAGTCGGGAAAATCCTGTGTGGCTTTTCCCTCGTGGTCGAGGAAGCGGTTGAAATGAATTTCGAAGCGGGCGACGAGCACGGTTGTCTTCACCAGGTCATGTTGAGCGCACCTTCAGCCCCGGACTGCGATTCGGGGGAAACATCCGCTTTTTTTCGGGTCGCTGGACAGCAGATTCTTCGCGTTGCTTAGAATGACCCGGCGTTTGGATTATACGACCTATAATGAATGCGCCCATGCTCACCCCGCCGCGACTCGGCAACCAATACGACGACGACCGCGTTTTGCGCTGGTATCTCAGGCGGGCTTTGCCCCCAGATGTTTTGTCGGTAATTGAAACGAGCTTGCATGAAATGGGCGAGCTTGCCGGGGACAGGCTTTATGGGATGCAGCTCGCAGACCGCGAAAACGAACCCAAACACGTTCCGTTCGACGCATGGGGAAATCGGGTTGACGAAGTCGCGCTTACTCCGCTTTGGCACGAAGCGAAGCACATTGCGGCAACGCGCGGACTCGTCGCCACGGCCTACGAACGAAAACACGGAGAGTTCTCGCGCATTCACCAGTTCGCGCTCGCCTATCTCTTCACGCCTTCGAGCGATCTCTACAGCTGTCCGCTTGCTATGACCGATGGAGCCGCGCGTGCGCTAATCGCGTCGCACAACGAGAAACTGATAGCTCGCGCTATTCCGCACCTGACTTCGCGCGACCCGGCAACCTCCTGGACGAGCGGCCAGTGGATGACTGAAATCACGGGCGGTTCGGACGTGGGACTTTCGCAGACCGCCGCGCGCCTCGACGCGAATGGAGTCTGGCGCCTTTCGGGCTTGAAGTGGTTCACCTCGGCGGTGACTTCTGAAATGGCATTGACTCTGGCTCGGCCCGAAGGCAATCCTCCGGGCGGGCGCGGGCTGGCGCTCTTCTACGTCGAAACTCGCTGCGGCGACGGCAAACTGCAAAACATCGTCGTCAACCGCCTCAAAGATAAACTCGGCACGCGCAAAGTCCCGACCGCGGAACTGACGTTGCTCGACACTCCGGCAGTGCTCGTCAGCGGAAAAGAGGACGGCATTCGCGCGATCGCACCGATGCTCAATATCACTCGTGCCTGGAACGCGATTTCGGCAGCCACGTACATGCGGCGCGGTCTCGCGCTGGCGCGGGAGTACGCGAAACATCGCTTCGCCTTCGGCGCGCCACTCGCGGAAAAGCCGCTTCACCGTGAAACGCTCGCCGACATCGAAGCCGAATTCGAAGCCGCGTTCCATCTTGCGTTCCATCTCGCTGAATGGATAGGCAAAGAGGAAGCTTCAGGGCTGTCGCCGGACGAAAAGGCACATCTGCGCTTGCTCACTCCCATCATCAAGCTCACGACCGCCAAGCAATCGGTCGCGGTTCTAAGCGAAGCGATCGAAGCTTTCGGCGGCGCCGGCTACATCGAGGACACGGGATTGCCGATGCTGCTGCGCGACGCGCAGGTTTTTCCCATCTGGGAAGGGACGACAAACGTCCTCGCGCTCGACGCCTTGCGCGTGGCTCGCGAGCAAAATCTCACGCTGTTTGTCCATTTCGTCACGGAACATCTCAAAGACGCCTGCGATCCGCGTCTCGCTAGTCCGGTTCAAACGGTCAGGCTAAGCCTTGAGCACGCTCAACAATGGCTAAGCCGATCGGCTGACTTGGAAGCGGGAGGGAGACGCCTCGCGCTCACGCTGGGGCGAACGCTCGCGCTGGCTCTGCTGGTCCGTCAGGCGCAATGGTCGCTCAAGTACGAGCGCGATGAGGCGCCGCTCATGGCCGCTTTACGGTTCAAAGAAAACCGCGTCGACTCGATCGAAATCGCCGATCCGGCGACGTAGGACTATTCCGACGCGGCGAACGAACGCTTTCTCGTATTGCTTCGCACCGAGCCCCCTCGCTTGCTGCAACGCAGTCGACGTTTTTCCGTCATGCCTTTGAAATCGCTCGCGTGTCAAACTTGCCTCGCCTGGAAAAGCTGCCTCTTCCAGGAAGTTTGGGTAGCTACGTAGGACAGACGCCGACAAGTTTTTTTTTCTTTGTCCTATAGACGCTCCTTATTTATGAGACGAGCATTTAAGTTCCACTTCGCAGGAGGGATCGACCGTGACCAACTACTCCCAACAAATGAACGAAATTACGCAGGCCGCGCTGGCGAATGCGTGGCGGATGGGCTCGAAAACGTTTCTTGAAAGCGCTGAAAATATTTTCAAGTTTCAAGTGAGCTTCGCACTCAAGGCTTACGACGAATATCTCAGGAATGCAAAAAGCATTGTGGCTGCCGATCGCGATTCGATGGCGGACGAATGGGCGAGTCTCTATCAGGAAAGCGTGCAGCGCATGCAGGACGTCGCCCGCGCTTTTCTCGAAGCCACCCGTGAAACGCAAACCCGCTCAAGGCAAATCGCCGACGAACTCATGCGCGATTCCACCCGCGCATTGGCCGGGAACCTCGAGCAGATCAACAAAGCTCTGATCGAGGGCAATGCCGCGGCGATGGCGATGTTGAACGGCGAAGAGCCAAAAGTGGAAGCAACCCCAACCGTCAAGCGTATCCGCAGCGCTGCGTAAAGGAGTTGATCATGAGCTGGACGAACTATGTCGGAGGTTTTTACGGAGCTGCGGTTCCTATTGACAATAATGTGGAAGCGAGCGCCGCATACTCCGCATTCATCATGGATGGCGGAGAAGAAGTTGAGAACGTAACTTTCGCCCAGTTCCTGAGCGAATACTGGAGGATGTTCCCCGCGGAGGGCGGCGAAGATATATAAAGATTCGCCGCCGCATAAAGCGGCGGCGAATCAAGCCAGTTATCCGTTCGCCCCGGTGAACAGACTTTGACCGCTGCCTAGACTTTCTAACGCACCGCGCCGCGGCGGAAGAGATTGACGATCGCGAGAAGAATGATTGCGCCGAGGAACGACACGACCAGCCCGCCTACGCTGAAGTCGCTCTGATTGATCGTGCCTTCGCCGAAAAGCGGAGACAGCAACCAGCCGCCCAGAAGCGCGCCGATTATTCCCACGACGATGTTGAGCAGAATCCCCTGTTGAGCATCGGTCTTCATGACCAGGCTCGCCAGCCAGCCGATTATCCCGCCCACGATAAGCCAAATAATGAAGTTCATCTGTTCAACTCCTTTGGTTGGAAGACGCATGATCGGGAGCAATGCTCATGCCATAACCTGAATCCTTACATCACAAGGGGTTAGGCACGGGTCTCGGCAAATGAGCCTGGTAACTTTTGCAGCGGCGGGAAAGAACGACAACATTTGCTTCGAGTGGATGGCTTGGAGCCACAACGTCACGATCACCCAAAGGTCCGTGAGTAGGCTTCGGATCAGTTTTCGTTCAAACGGCTCACGACGGCGATAAGACACATGATCGGGATGAACACAATGAGAGCGACGACCATTGTTCTTCTTCGCGAGCGCTTAGGATGTTTGCATATTAGACGGCGCGCTCCGCGTTTTCAATGACGGTTTCCCGTTAGCTCGAAAGCTTCTCGCCTCAGTCCTGAGTCCTCAGTCCTAACTCCTGTTTTCTATGCCGT
>JBOIGA010000198.1:0-5721 GCA_050741875.1 Burkholderiales bacterium | reverse complement strand
TACAGGCCCTGTCCGAACGATACCAAACCCATGCGCATGAGCAGCAGCAATCCCAGTACGACCAGGCCCTTGCCGAGCGCGAGAATGACAAGGCTTTGCGTCCAGTCCGGGAGAAACCACCCGCCGCCGAGAAAAACAACCAACCCCAATCCGAGAAACAGCGGCGTGCGATCGATGCCGGTCATATTTTGCGCGCCTCCGCTGCGCTGAACAGCCCCTTGGGACGGACGATCAGGACCAGCGCCATGACGAGATAGATGCTGAACAACTCCACTTCAGGCAGGTAGTGCACGGCGGCGGAGCGCACCAAGCCGACGATCAGCGCGCCCAATGCGGCACCGGGCAAGCTGCCCAGGCCGCCGATCACGACCACCGCGAAGGCAAGCACGATGACCTCTACTCCCATCGCCGGCACGACTGAAACTTTGGGCGCGATGAGGGCGCCGCCCAGCGCAGCCAACATGGTGCCGATCGTAAACGTGATGAGGTAAACCCGCTGCACGTTGATTCCCATGGCGGCGCTGACTTCGCGGTCATGAATCACCGCCAGCAGTAACTTTCCCTGCCGGGTTCGAGTCAGCGCCCAGGTCAAGGCGATACCGACGAGCACGGCAATCACCACCAGCATCGCGTCATATACCGTATAAGGAAGACCGCCGACATCGATATTTCCGAGCAAGCCATACGGCTGATAGGCGGAGTAAGACTCGACGCCCCACGCGAGCTTGATCAGGTCTTCGAGAATGAGAAACACCGAATACGTGACCAGGATCAGGACCACCTCATCCTTGCCATACATAAACCGCAACAGCCCGCGCTCGATGATGGGCCCGGCCGTTACTCCGACCAGAATGGCGGCCAGGAACAAGAGGGCAAAACTGCCGTAAGGATTGAGACCGGCGCTGAACCATGCTCCGATCAAAGTGGCCGCGGCATACGCGCCCAAGGCATACAGCCCGCCGTGGGCCATATTGAGAATCTTCATCACACCGTAAATGAGAGTCAGGCCCACGGCGATGATGAACAGATACGAGGAGTAGACAATGCCATCAACAAGAACGGATACAAAACCGGTCATGGCATGTTCCTTCGTTTGCCGGGGCGCGTGTCGCCGCCGGCAGATTGGTCACGGCTGAATTATTTCGCGGCTTTGAAGCCGGACTTGATCCACTCTTCGCTGTTGACGCCAGGAGGGGGAGTGACACGAGCCGCCGGATAATGCTTGACCTTCGTCATGGTCACTTTGCCATCCACGTTTTTGGTCGTGCCATAGGCAGTCCCATAAACCGCTTGATGACCTTTGCCGAGCGACATGTCCACTTTGCCGCCGGGCCCTTCAAAGCTCAAGTTTTCGAAGGCGGCGATAATCTGGTCATGGCTGGGCTGCTTGTTGGCGGCCTGCGCTTTTTCATAGGCGGCTTTGACGCCCAGGATGGCTTGCGCCATTTTGTACGCGGGATAGCTCGGAGCGACTCCGTTGCGGTCCTGGTACTCCTTGCGGAACCAGCGGTTCAACTCCGTATCCGGCGCGAACATATCGAACGGTCCGCGCGCTCCAATCACGGTTCCGTCGGGAACCTGTGTTCCCAACCGGACCACGGTCGGTTCGCCGGCGGTCATGACCACCGTGCTTTTCTGAAACAGCCCGCGGGGAGCGCCCTGCAGAATGAGGGCTTCGGCGTCACCGCCCCAGAAACTCGAATGCACCACCCCGGCGCCGCTGGTCAGCAACGTGGAAATTTCCGCGCCGTATTGTCCGGCCAAGAGCTTGGGCATTTGTGAGGTGGTGACTTCAACGCCGGGGTTGAGCACCTTCATTGCGGCCTCGAAGTCGTTCCACGAGTCCTGACCCCAGGCATAGTTCTGGTTAATGCCGGCGATTTTCTTCACGTCCTGTTTGAGTTCGGTCACGTACAGTGCCGCGGCGGTATTGTCCATGGTCGCGGTTGCGCCAGTGCGGAACACGTACTTGTAGCTTGCGTCTTCGAAAATTCGCGGTGTGCCGCAATCGAAAAACACCGTCAGTTTTTTGAGTTCCTCGGCAACCGGCGCGACCGCCAGGCAGTCGCCGCTGGAGATATAGCCGATGACCATGTCCACGTTGTCGCGTTGAACAAGATTCCGGTATTCGTTTACCTGTTTGGTCGTGCCCCCGGCTTCGTCGACAAATAGCGACTCGATGGGCGCTCCGCCCAAGCCCTTGGTCGTGTAAGGGGCCGGCACTTTACCGGCGTTCAGCGCTTCGATAACAACCTCCGCGGCGTTACGCGCCGGCACGCCGAAAGGGGCGGCCGCAGGGCCGGACAAGAACGTAACGAAGCCGATCTTGACGGGCTTTTCCGCTTTTTCCTGCGCGGTCGCGGGTACGGCGGCGACCGCCAATGCAAGCGCTAGCGTGAATACGCCAAGCGCAGCGATCCTGATTGCACTCGTTGGATTCTTGCTCATTTCATTCTCCTTGAAGTTCGTATCTAGATCAGGGCCTATCTAATCTGCTCTATTCCTCCGAGGCACAAATACTTGACCTCGAGATACTCCTCGATGCCGTACTTCGAGCCTTCGCGCCCGAGACCCGACTGCTTCATCCCGCCGAACGGACCGACCTCATTAGAAATGATTCCGGTGTTGACGCCAACAATTCCATATTCCAGCGCCTCGGCGACGCGCCAGACGCGGCCGATGTCTCGGCTATAGAAATAGGAAGCGAGCCCGAACTCGGTATCGTTGGAGAGGCGTATCGCTTCTTCTTCGCTTTGAAAGCGAAACAAGGGCGCGACCGGGCCGAAGGTTTCTTCGCGTGCGAGCTTCATCGCAGGAGTTACGTCCACGAGCACCGTGGGTTCGAAGAACGTGCCGCCCAAAGAGTGGCGTTTGCCGCCCGTGACCACCCGCGCGCCATGAGTCAACGCGTCGGCCAGGTGCTCTTCGACTTTGGCGACCGCGGCGTCGTCAATCAGCGGGCCCTGGACGACTCCCGGCTCGAGACCGTTGCCAACCTTGAAGGTCCGCACCTTCTGCGCCAGTTTGTCGGCGAATGCGTCGTAGATCCCGTCCTGCACGAGAATGCGGTTCGCGCATACGCACGTCTGCCCGGCATTGCGATATTTGGAGGCAATGGCCCCTTCCACGGCAGCGTCCAGATCGGCATCGTCGAAAACGATGAAGGGCGCGTTGCCGCCAAGTTCGAGCGAAAGTTTTTTGATCGTCCCGGCGCACTGAGCCATCAACAACCTGCCTACCGCGGTGGATCCCGTGAATGTCAGCTTGCGGACGAGCGAATTCGTGGCGAGCTCGGCGCCGATCGGCTCGGGTTTCCCGGTGATCACGTTGAACACGCCATCGGGCACTCCCGCGCGTTGCGAAAGCTCGGCGAGAGCGAGCGCCGAATACGGAGTCTGCTCGGCGGGCTTCACGACCATCACGCAACCCGCGGCGAGCGCCGGCCCCACTTTGCGGGTAATCATCGCTGCAGGAAAATTCCATGGTGTGATCGCCGCGCAAACCCCGACGGGTTCCTTGATGACAACAATTCGTTTGTCGAGCTGCGGAGAGGGGATGGTGTCGCCGTAGACACGCTTTCCTTCTTCGGCGAACCATTCGATGAAGGACGCAGCGTAGGCGATTTCGCCTTTGGATTCGGTGAGCGGCTTGCCCTGCTCTACAGTCATAAGCAAGGCCAAGTCGTCCTGATGTGCGATCAACAAGTCGAACCACCGGCGCAGGATGTTCGCGCGTTCTTTTCCCGTCTTTGCCCGCCAGGCGGGCCACGCCGAATCCGCCGCTTCGATCGCGCGACGGGTCTCCGCGGCGCCACAATCCGGCACCTTACCCACAAGTTCGCCGTTCGCAGGATTGTTTACCGGGAGGGTCGCGCCGCTGTCCGCGCTCACCCAGCTACCGTTGATGTAACAGTTCTGACGGAATAGCGCAGAATCCTTGAACTGCATGGCGCCTGCTCCTCACACGAAAGTTGCAGCTTGAGTATATACAGCAATAACTCGCCGTGTCCAGTATATCGAATACTGTTCAGTATATTGAACAACGCCTGGCAATTTAACGTTATTCCAACCCATCTGTTCAAGATTGGGAATTTCGTTCAGAATACTGAACGGTGAAGGAGCACGTTTCGGCGGCAGCAGCAGCCAAGCAGGTTGAAAAACAACCGAAGGGCACCGTGCCCGCGGTCGCTCGCGCCGTCCGTCTGCTCGATATCCTGGCGGGCGCGCGCGAGCCGCTTACCCTCGCTGCGCTAACCAGCCTTCTTCGATTGCCCAAGAGTACGACACACAGTTTGTGCAGTACTTTGGTTCAAGCCGGCCTGCTGACCCGGTTTGAGACGGGCGCTTACCATCTCGGGTCCCATGTCATGGATCTTGCGCACGCTTATCTCTCCCGCACCGATCTGACGGCGGAATTCGTCAAAGTCTGGGACTCGATGGCCATGCTGCCCGAAGAAACCATCATCCTTTCGGTGCTCGATGGAACGGATGTAGTCTATCTCGCGTGCCGTAACGGCTCGCGCCCTTTGGGAGTTACTTTCCGCATCGGCATGCGATTGCCGGCAAATTGCACGGCGACGGGAAAGGCATTGCTCAGCACACTAACCCCGGCGCGTATTTCCGAACTGTTTCGCACTCAGGGATTCCGGACACTCACCAAGAACAGCATTTCAAACCTGGACTCGTTGCAGGTTGATCTGGAGAAAGTCCGGCAGAACGGTTACTCCGTGGACGACGAGGAAACCCGCGAAGGAATGGTGTGCTATGGGGCCGCGGTATTCGACTCACGAGGCAATGACGCCGTCGCGGGAGTTGCGATCAGCATGTTGAAAGCGGATTCGAACACGTCGCGGGCCACAGTTGCGACCGAAGCCGTGCGGCGTCTGGCGACAGTCCTATCCCAGCGTTTGGGGGCGCGTGTAGATTTCCCTGCGAGGAACTCCGCGTAAGGACGGCAGCCGCTTGAATCGCCGAATCCGATACGGTTTTCGCTTCTATGGAACCGTCAAGCGAGAGAATATCGGTCCTGATCGAAGTGGCGCCGCGTGATTGAGCCCCGGCCGCGCTTCTCGCTAAGGAGCGCGACGCGCTTCATCTCTGGCATCTGCGCGTGATCGCCGATTCAGAAGGCGGGTCGATCGCAAACACCGCATCACCGCCTTCGGCGAAGGAACAATAGTGGCCGCACGCCATGTCAGCGATAATGCTGCCTATGATTGATGCGATTCGCCTGGGGAGCGAGTTGCGCCGCGCGATTTCCGGAGAAATCCGCTTCACCGACGGCGACCGCGCGCTCTATGCGACCGATGCTTCGAATTACCGCCACGTTCCCATCGGCGTCGTCGTTCCACGGTCGGCGCAAGACATCATCGAAACCGTCTACATATGCCGCGCGCACGAAGCGCCAATTCTCATGCGTGGCGCCGGCACGAGCCTCGCCGGGCAAGCCTGCAACGTCGCGGTCGTGCTCGATACGTCGAAGTATTTCAATCGCGTTCTGCACCTCGATGTTTCCAACCGAGTCGCGCACGTCGAGCCGGGGATCGTGCGCGACGAACTCAACCGGGCGGTTGAGTCGGAAGGTCTCGCATTCGCTCCTGATCCTTCGACACACGACCGCTGCACGATCGGCGGAATGATCGGCAACAATTCATGCGGCGCGCATTCGCTTAAACATGGGAAAACCGCAGAAAACATCGCCTCGATTGAAGTCCTCACCTGC
>JBOIGA010000197.1:0-5768 GCA_050741875.1 Burkholderiales bacterium | reverse complement strand
GCGGGCCCGCATCCGTATCCGATGATGGTGCGCGATTTTCAATCGGTGATCGGGCGCGAAGCGAAAACACAGATGCTGGAGCTAGCGGGTCGCCACCCCGATGTGATTTGTGCTTGTGTTGGCGGTGGCTCTAACGCCATTGGACTTTTCTATCCTTACATCGCCGATGAAGACGTGCGCATGATCGGAGTCGAGGCTGCCGGACACGGCCTTGCGAGCGGAAAGCACGCGGCAACCTTATGTGCAGGGAAACCAGGAGTGCTGCACGGAGCGCGCAGTTATCTCTTGCAGGACGAACATGGCCAGATCATGGAAACGCATTCGGTGTCGGCCGGGCTCGACTATCCGGGGGTCGGTCCCGAACACGCATGGCTGAAAGACAGCGGCCGCGCCGAATATGTGTGCGTCACCGACGACGAAGCGCTCGCGGCGTTTCACGATCTCGCGCGCTATGAAGGGATTTTGATCGCGCTTGAATCGGCTCACGCCGCGGCTTACGCGGCAAAGATTGCGCGCGAGATGCGCGGGGATGAGATCGTGCTTGTAAACCTGTCAGGCCGCGGCGACAAAGACATCAACACCGTCGCGAGTTTAGCCGGGATAAAGCTGTGACGGGTGAATGCGTGAAGGGCGACGCCCCCACCCCAGCCCTCCCCCGGCTGGGGGAGGGAGTTGTTCTTGGCCCTTCACCTTTCACCCTTCACCTTTCACCGCGTCTCTTATGTCGCGCATAGAATCCGCATTCGCGCGATTGCAATCCGAGCGAAAAAAAGCCCTCATCCCCTTCATCACCGCGGGCGACCCGCAACCTTCGCTGACGGTGCCACTCATGCACTCGCTCGTCAGCGCCGGCGCCGACATTATCGAATTGGGCGTACCTTTTTCCGATCCCATGGCCGACGGCCCGACGATCCAGCGTGCGAGCGAACGCGCGTTGGCAAAAGGCGTTTCGCTCAAAAACGTGGTCGAGTTGGTCGCGGCGTTTCGAAAAGACGACCGGAAAACGCCCATCGTCTTGATGGGCTATGCCAATCCGATCGAAGCGATGGGAATTGAAGTATTCGCGCAAAGCGCTCGCAAGAACGGCGTAGACGGTGTCCTCGTTGTCGACATTCCGCCGGAAGAATCACACGAGCTGTCCATGTGCTTGGACGATCATGAGATCGCCTCGATTTTTTTGCTCGCCCCGACTTCGACTGACGCGCGAATCGCCGAAGTGGCCAAGCTCGCCCGCGGCTATGTCTATTACGTCTCGTTAAAAGGCGTGACCGGCGCCGCGCATCTCGATCTCTCCGAAGTCGAGGAAAAGTTGCCGCGCATTCGCAAACACGTCAAGCTTCCAATCGGAGTCGGCTTCGGCATTCGCGACGAGCAATCCGCGCGTGCGATCGGCCGGATCGCCGATGCAGTCGTCATCGGCAGCCGCATCGTCGAGGAGATACAATCCTCGCCGCCAGAAAAAGTGTTGCAAAATGTATCCAATTTCGTCTCGCGCATCCGTTCGGCATTGGATCAAGACTCAGAACTGAGATGAAAAACATCGCCCTCAGTCCCCGGTCCTCGGCGCTCAGTCCTGTTTTTGAGTTATGAGCTGGCTGCAAAAACTTCTTCCGCCGAAGATCAAACGCAACGTCGGCGCCGCGAAAAAAACCGTCCCTGAGGGGCTTTGGTCGAAGTGCGCTTCGTGCGAAGCCGTGCTCTATCGCGCCGATCTTGAAAACAACAGCTTCGTCTGCCCGAAATGCAATCATCATAACCGGCTGTCCGCGCGCGAGCGCCTGGATCTGCTGCTCGACCCGGAAGGGCGATTCGAGATCGGCAGCGAAGTCGAGGCGGTGGACACGCTCAAATTCAAGGACAGCAAGCGCTATTCTCAGCGGCTTGCGGATGCTCTGGAGGAAACAGGCGAGTCCGACGCGCTGGTTGTCATGCAAGGCACCGTCAAGGGCATTCCGCTTGTTGCCGCCGCGTTCGAGTTCAAGTTTCTGGGCGGCTCGATGGGATCGGTTGTCGGTGAACGTTTCGTGCGCGGCGTCGGCGCGGCGATCGAACAGCATCTGCCGCTCACGTGTTTCAGCGCGAGCGGCGGCGCGCGCATGCAGGAAGGTTTGCTGTCGCTGATGCAGATGGCGAAAACCAGCGCCGCCTTGACGCAGCTGGCCAACGCACGGCTGCCGTTCATCTCGATCTTGACCGACCCGACGATGGGCGGAGTTTCGGCGAGCTTCGCGATGATCGGTGATGTTGTCATCGCCGAACCGGGCGCACTCATCGGCTTCGCCGGCCCGCGCGTCATCGAGCAGACGGTGCGCGAAACGTTGCCCGAAGGTTTTCAGCGCGCCGAGTTTCTACTCGAGCATGGCGCCATAGACATGATCGTGGACCGCCGCCAGTTGCACGATAAGCTGGCGAATCTGATTACGCTCTTGATGGAGCTTCCCGCGGCTCAAAACGCCTGAGTGAAGTGAATCCCGCCTTGAATCTCGAAGTGCCCGCCCATTCAACCGGCGACGTTCAAGCGCTCAGCAGTCTTTCCGACTGGCTCGCCTACATGGAGCGGATCCATCCGCAGTCGATCGCGATGGGGCTCGACCGGGTCCTCAAGGTCAAGAAGACGCTCAAACTCGACCCCGCGTTCCCGATCATCACCGTCGCCGGCACCAATGGCAAAGGCTCGACTTGCGCCATGCTCGAAGCCGTTCTGCACGCCGCGGGCTACAGCGTCGGCAGTTACACGTCGCCGCACTTGCAACGCTTCAACGAACGCGTCCGAGTGGGTCTAGCGCCGGCAAGCGATGCGGCATTGATTGAGGCGTTTGGGCGAATCGAGAACGCGCGCGGCGATACGCCGCTCACGTACTTCGAATTCGCCACGCTTGCCGCGGCCGTCATCTTTTCCGGTGCGAAGTTGGACGCAGCGGTGCTCGAAGTCGGATTGGGAGGAAGACTCGACGCGGTGAATGCCTTCGACGGCGATTGCGCGATCGTCACTTCCGTGGCCATGGATCACATGGATTATCTCGGCGACACACGCGAGCAGATCGGGTTTGAGAAGGCGGGAATTTTTCGCGGCGGCAAGCCGGCGATCTGCGCCGATTCGGATCCGCCCGCCAGCGCCATCGCGCACGCAAAAAACATCGGCGCCGATTGGCAGTGCTTAGGTCACGACTTCTCTTTCACCGCCGAAACAAACGAGTGGCGCTTTTCCGGGCGCCGCGGCAGGCGCTCGGGTCTGCCCGCTCCCGCGCTCCGTGGCGCGTATCAGTTGCACAACGCCTGCGCGGCGCTGGCGGCGCTCGACGAGTTGCGCGCCGCGTTGCCTGTGACCATGAACGATATTCGCGCCGGACTTGTGCAAGTCGAGCTTCCAGGACGCTTTCAAATTCTTCCCGGAAGACCTTTGCTCATCCTCGACGTCGCGCACAATCCACACGCCGCGGCAAGCCTCGCGGCAAATTTGAAGGCGATGCGCCACGTAGGCAAGACACTTGCCGTCTTCGCCATGCTTGGCGACAAGGACATTCACGGGGTCATCGGCGAAGTGAAGAGCGAGATTGACGAATGGCACGTTGCCGGCATCAGCGATCGGCGCGGCGCGCCCCGCGAACACATCGAGCGCGAGCTGGAAAGGCATGGGATCAGACCGCGAGTGTTCTCCTCGATCGTTGAAGCGTACGAGCACGCAGTTTTGAGCGCGCGCGATAGTGATAGAATTCTTGTCTTCGGATCATTTCATACCGTTGGCGATGTGCTTCGCCATCGGGCACTTCTTTAGAAAGCCAAAGGAGCCATGAGTAAATTCAGCGATCAGGAAGAGCAATTCAAAAAGCGCGCACGCCGCCGTTTGATTGGCGCCATCGCGCTCGTTGTTCTGGCCGTCGCGATCCTGCCCTTTGTTTTGGACGACGAACCGCAGCCGATCAGCGAGAATGTTTCGATTCAAATCCCGCCTCAGGACACAACGCCGCCGGTTGCCAAGGAAACGCCCGCTCCCGCTACGCCGGCCGGCGCGCCGGAATCCGCCGTGTCAGGGAAAGCCGCGCCTCCCGAACCCGCGGCTGCTTTGTCGCCGCCGGAGCCCGCCGAAAAGAAACCAGCCGAGACGCCGCCCACGCTGGCCAATCAAGATCGGCCAAAACCGGTCGAGGCCCCGGAAAAGCGCGCCGAGGTCGCGGAAAAACCCTCGGCGCAAAACGATGAGTTCGTCGTGCAGCTCGGCGCTTTTTCCAACCCCAAGAATGCGAAACAGACGCAGAACAAATTGAAAAGCGCCGGGATCAAAACGTACACCGAAACGGTCGAATCCGGAGAGGGCAAGACCATCCGCGTTCGCGCCGGCCCCTATTCCTCGCGTGAACAGGCGGAAAAGATACGCGACAGGCTCAAAGCGATGGGCTACAGCGGATTGGTCGCGGCCAAATGATTGCCACCATTCGTGCTGTGAGATAAGACTTCATGTGCGGAATCCTCGGAGTCGTCGCAAAGAAACCGGTTAATCAACTTCTCTACGATGCTTTGCTCGTGCTTCAGCATCGCGGACAGGATGCGGCGGGAATCGTTACCGCGGAAAGCGACACCTTCCACATGCACAAAGGCGGCGGCATGGTGCGCGATGTTTTCCGCACCCGCGACATGCGTTACCTTCTCGGCAACATCGGCGTCGCTCACTGCCGGTATCCGACCGCGGGATCGGCATACTCGGCCGCCGAAGCCCAGCCCTTCTACGTCAATTCGCCTTTCGGCATCGTCCTCGGCCACAACGGAAATCTGACGAATTCGGAAGTGCTGAAGCGCGATCTTTTTCGTCAGGATCTCCGGCACGTAAACACTAACTCGGACTCGGAGATTCTGCTGAACGTGCTCGCGCATGAACTGCAGGAAGCGAGCATCGGCCACCGCCTCGATCCGCAGACCATTTTTACCGCCGTCGCCGGAGTGCACCGCCGCTGCCGCGGCGCCTACGCCGTGGTGGCGATGATAGCCGAGTATGGGGTGCTCGCCTTTCGCGATCCTTACGGCATTCGCCCGCTCGTCGTCGGGCGAAACGAAGGTGAGGCCGGCCCGGAATACATGTTCGCTTCCGAATCGGTCGCGCTCGACACGCTTGGGTTCGAACTCCTGCGCGACGTAGCCCCCGGGGAGGCGATTCTCATTGACGAAGATGGTAACTTCTACAGTAGGCAGTGCGCCGCGCATTCGATTTTAAGCCCCTGCATTTTTGAGTATGTGTATCTGGCGCGTCCCGATTCGGTCATGGACGGAATATCGGTTTACGAAACGCGTCTCAACATGGGCGAATCGCTCGCCGACAAGATCAAGAAATCGTTTTCGCATCTCGATATTGATGTGGTCATTCCGATTCCCGACACGAGCCGGCCAAGCGCCTTGCAGCTCGCCAGCCGTCTCGGCGTGCGCTACCGCGAAGGCTTCGTCAAAAACCGTTACATCGGACGCACCTTCATCATGCCGGGACAGGCAACGCGCAAGAAATCGGTGCGGCAGAAATTGAATCCGATGCCGTCCGAATTCAAAGGCAAGAGCGTGCTTCTGGTTGATGATTCGATCGTGCGTGGCACGACCAGCGGTGAAATCGTCGCCATGGCGCGCGAAGCCGGCGCGCGCAAAGTGCATTTCGCTTCCGCCGCCCCTCCCGTCCGCTTCGCCAACGTCTATGGCATAGACATGCCTTCACCACGCGAGCTGATCGCGACCAATCGCAGCGCCGCCGAAGTTGCCAAGCTCATCGGCGCCGATAGCCTGATCTACCA
>JBOIGA010000196.1:0-5862 GCA_050741875.1 Burkholderiales bacterium | reverse complement strand
TATCTACGAGGCGCTTGTTTTGTCGCGCGGCAAAAAGCGCCGCTTCATTGACGAGATTGGCGAGATCAGCGCCGGAGAATCCGGGTGTGCCGCGCGCGAGAATGTCGGCACGAACATCGGGAGCGACCGGAACCTTACGCATATGGACCATGAGAATCTGCTCGCGGCCGCGAATGTCTGGAAGCGGCACCACCACTTGCCGGTCAAAACGTCCGGGACGCAGCAGCGCCGGGTCGAGCACGTCCGGTCGGTTGGTTGCGGCAATCACAATGACTCCGGCCGAACCTTCGAAGCCATCCATTTCGACGAGAAGTTGATTCAGCGTCTGTTCGCGCTCGTCGTTGCCGCCACCTAATCCAGCGCCGCGCTGACGGCCCACCGCGTCAATTTCGTCAATGAAGACGATGCAGGGCGCGTGTTTTTTCGCCTGGTCGAACATGTCGCGCACGCGCGCCGCGCCGACGCCGACGAACATTTCAACGAAGTCCGAACCGGAGATCGAGAAGAAAGGCACTTTCGCTTCGCCCGCGATCGCTCTCGCGAGCAGCGTCTTGCCGGTGCCCGGATTGCCAACCATGAGCACGCCGCGCGGAATACGCCCGCCCAGCTTCTGAAATTTACTCGGGTCGCGGAGGAATTCGACCAATTCGGAAACTTCCTCCTTCGCTTCCTCACAGCCGGCGACATCGGCGAAAGTCACTTGATTGTTGTGGTCGTCCACCATTCGCGCGCGGCTCTTGCCGAAAGAGAACGCGCCGCCGCGCCCACCACCCTGCATCTGGCGCATGAAGAAAATCCACACGCCGATCAAAAGCAGCATCGGAAACCATGAGACGAAAATATTCATGAGCAGCGAAGGCTCTTCCTCGGGTTTCGCCTCGATGATGACTCCGTTCTTCAGAAGATCGGACACCAGCCACGGATCGGAAGGCGAGTAGGTCGTGAACCGCTTGCCGTCCTGCTTGGTGCCTTTGAGTGTGCGGCCTTCGATCGTGACCTTGGCGATTTTTCCCTGTTTCACCTCCTCGATGAACTGGGAATACTCCATCGGACCTTGCGTCGTCTGGCGTTGCGTGAACTGATTGAAAACCGTCATCAGCACGAGGGCGATGACGAGCCAGATGGCGACGTTTTTGATCAGATTGTTCAACGATTCTCCTGTGAAATGCTGTGCGCCGAACTCAAACCGATTGTACCACCCTTGAAATTCCTACCCAGCAAATAAATTTCCCGGCTTCGATCGCGCGAAGCCCTCGGTTTACGTGTGACCACTTCTTTGAAGCATGTGTTCAATTCGTCTCTGAATTCGCGGCTCTCGGCGCCTTCAAAGAACTTGACCAAAAAGCTTCCACCATGTTTGAGGATCATCGTCGAAATCGCGAGGGCAAGCTGCGCCAGCTCAATGCCGCGCGACGAATCCGCGTGGCCAATGCCGCTTATATTGGGGGCCATGTCTGAAAGAACAAGGTCCACAGAGCGGCCCTCGACCGCCTGTCTCAATTCGGCGACAATCTTTGGGTCGGCGATGTCGCCGCGAATGAATGTGACTCCACGAATCGGCTGCATGTCGAGCAGATCGAGCGCGAAAACTTGACCTTGCGCGCCGACTTTTTCCGCGGCGACCTGCGACCAACCTCCCGGCGCCGCGCCGAGATCGACCACAGTCATTCCCGGTTTGATGAGCCGGTCGCGTTCGTCGATTTCGAGAAGCTTGAACGCCGCGCGCGAGCGATAACCTTCGGATTTTGCGCGCCTGACGTAGGGGTCGCTTTCCTGCCGATGCAGCCACGCCTTGCTCGATTTGGAGGTTTTCACTCAGAGACGGGAACCGCGTGGAAAGGTTTTCCAGCCCAGTTCCTATTGCCTAGATGTACTTCACATCCAGAATCTCGTACTCGCGCACCCCCCCCGGCGCCTGGACTTCGACGACCTCGCCGGGGTATTTCCCGATCAGCGCGCGGGCGAGGGGAGAGGTGATGGAGATTTTTTTCTCTTTGATGTCGGCTTCGATCTCGCCGACGATCTGGTAGGTGACGACGTCGTTGTTGGACAAGTCCTGCAAGTCCACGGTTGAACCGAATACGCAATTGCCGTCGGCGTCCACGAGCGCCGGGTTGATGATCTGCGCGTCGGCAAGCTTGCTCTCAAGCTCGGAGATGCGCCCCTCGATGAAGCTTTGCCGCTCGCGCGCGGCGTTGTATTCGGCGTTTTCCGCGAGATCGCCGTGATCGCGCGCTTCGGCAAGCGCGTTGATGACCGAGGGGCGTGCAACGCTTTTCAATTCGTGCAGTTCGGCGCGAAAGCGTTCCGCGCCGGCCAGCGTCAAAGGAGTTTTAGGCATAAGACCTCATTTTGGGCAGATCGCGGTGCAGGCTTTGCAAATCGTAGACGTTGAGCTCCTGCGCCTGCACCAGGCCGAGACAAGCGGCGCGCGCGCCGGCAAGCGTCGTGTAGTAAGTGACTCTCGCTTCGAGCGCGGCGTGGCGAATCGAATACGAATCCTTGATTGCCGAGCGCCTGTCCTCGACGGTGTTGACAATGAAATTGACTTCGCCGTTCTTGACCATGTCCACGACATGCGGGCGTCCTTCAGCGACCTTGTTTACGGTTGTGACTGTGAGGCCGGCTTCGGCAAGCGCGGTGGCGGTCCCGCGAGTCGCGCAAAGCGAAAACCCGAGCCGTGCGAGGGTTTGTCCTATTTCCAGAATCTTCTTCTTGTCGGAATCGCGCACGCTGATGAATGCCCGGCCCGCTTTCGGCAGTTTCACTCCCGCAGCGAGCTGCGATTTGACGAAAGCTTCGGCGAAGCTCGAACCCACTCCCATCACTTCTCCGGTTGATTTCATTTCGGGCCCGAGGATCGTGTCCACTCCCGGAAACTTGATGAACGGAAATACCGCTTCCTTGACCGAATAATAGCGCGGCGAAATTTCCTCTCCCACGCCCTGGTCCGCCAAGCTTCTTCCCGCCATTGCGCGCGCCGCGATCTTAGCGAGGGGAAGGCCGATCGCTTTCGACACGAAAGGCACGGTACGCGATGCGCGAGGATTGACTTCGAGTACGTAGATTCCACCGTCTTGAATGGCGAACTGCACGTTCATGAGTCCCACCACATTCAAAGCCTTCGCTAGCGTGATCGTTTGTTTTTTGAGGTTCTGCTGGATCGAGACCGAAAGACTGTAAGGCGGCAACGAACAGGCTGAATCCCCCGAATGCACTCCCGCCTGCTCCACGTGCTCCATGATTCCGCCGATGAAAACTTGCGTGCCATCGCTGACCGCATCGACGTCAATTTCCTTGGCGTCGTTCAAAAAGCGGTCGAGCAGCACCGGACAGTCGTTGGAAACCTTGACCGCCTCGCGCATGTAGCGCTCGAGCTCCGCTTCCTCGTGGACGATTTCCATGGCGCGGCCGCCCAGGACGTAAGAGGGGCGAACGATGAGCGGGTAGCCGATTTCTCGCGCGAGCGCGAACGCTTGTTCGGCATTGCGCGCGGTGCGATTGGGCGCCTGTTTCAAGCGGATTTCGGAAATCAATTTTTGAAAGCGCTCACGGTCCTCGGCGCAGTCAATCATGTCCGGGCTCGTGCCGATGATCGGGACGCCGTTGGCTTCGAGGGCGCGCGCGAGCTTTAGCGGAGTCTGGCCGCCGAACTGGACGATGACGCCTTCGGGTTTTTCCACCGCGACGATTTCGAGCACGTCTTCGAGTGTAAGCGGTTCGAAGTAGAGCCGATCGGACGTGTCGTAATCGGTTGAGACGGTTTCGGGGTTGCAATTGACCATGATCGTCTCGAACCCGTCTTCACGCAGCGCGAGCGCGGCGTGCACGCAGCAGTAATCGAATTCGATTCCCTGGCCGATCCGGTTGGGGCCGCCGCCCAAAACCATGATCTTGCGTCTGTTGGTCGGCTCGGCTTCGCATTCTTCCTCGTAGGTCGAATACAGATATGCGGTGCGGGTGGCGAATTCGGCCGCGCAGGTGTCCACGCGCTTGAAAACCGGGCGGACGCCGAATGCATGCCTTGTCCTTCGCACTTCTTCCTCGTTGCTCCCGAGAAGCGTCGCCAGTCTTCGATCGGAAAAACCCGCGCGTTTGAGTTTGCGCAGTTCGTCTTCGTCAATTTGCAGGAGGGTCTGATCGCGCAGATTCGTTTCCCGCCGCGCGAGATCTTCAATCTGGGCTAGAAACCAGGGGTCAATGCGCGTGAGCGATTGAATCTCGGCGAGTGTCATCCCGGCGCGAAAAGCATCGGCGATATACCAAAGCCGATCGGGCCCCGCGTGCGCCAGCTCCCGCTCGATCGTCTCAAGGCTGCCGGTTTTTTCATCCAGTCCGTCGACTCCTGTTTCGAGTCCGCGCAATGCTTTCTGCAGCGACTCCTGGAAGGTGCGGCCGATCGCCATGACTTCGCCTACCGATTTCATCTGTGTGGTGAGCGTCGAATCGGCTTCGCGGAATTTTTCGAAAGCGAAACGTGGCACTTTGGTCACGACGTAATCGATGGTGGGTTCGAACGACGCGGGAGTCGCGCCGCCGGTAATGTCGTTTTTGAGTTCGTCTAGGGTGTAACCGACCGCGAGCTTGGCCGCGACTTTGGCTATCGGAAAACCCGTTGCCTTCGACGCGAGCGCCGACGATCGCGACACGCGCGGATTCATCTCGATGATCAGCATGCGGCCGTTGTCGGGGTTGATCGCAAACTGCACGTTCGACCCTCCGGTGTCCACGCCGATTTCGCGCAAAACCGCGATCGAGGCGTTGCGCATGATCTGGTATTCCTTGTCGGTCAGCGTTTGCGCCGGGGCGACGGTGATCGAGTCCCCCGTGTGAATTCCCATCGGATCGAGGTTCTCGATCGAGCAGATAATGATGCAGTTGTCGTTGCGATCGCGCACGACTTCCATCTCAAATTCTTTCCAGCCAAGGACCGACTCTTCGATCAGCAGCTCACGCGTTGGAGACGCGTCGAGGCCGCGCTCGCAGATTGTGACAAATTCCTCGCGGTTGTAAGCGATTCCACCGCCGCTTCCGCCGAGCGTAAACGAAGGACGAATCACAACGGGGTAGCCGACCATCGTCTGCACCTGCAGTGCTTCCTCCATGCTGTGGGCGAGCGCCGAGCGCGGACTGTCGAGCCCGATTCTGCTCATCGCCAATTTGAACTTTTCCCGGTCTTCGGCCTTGTCTATCGCTTCCTTCGAGGCGCCGATCAGTTCAACTCCGTATTTGGCGAGCACGCCCTCGCGCGCGAGATCGAGAGAGCAATTGAGCGAAGTCTGCCCCCCCATGGTGGGAAGCAGCGCATCAGGCCGTTCCTTGGCGATGATCTTCTCGACGATGGGCCAGATGATGGGTTCGATGTAAGTCGCGTCCGCCATCTCGGGATCGGTCATGATCGTTGCCGGATTGGAGTTGACCAGGATGACGCGATAGCCTTCCTCCTTGAGCGCCTTGCATGCCTGTGCGCCGGAATAGTCGAACTCGCACGCCTGTCCGATCACAATCGGTCCAGCGCCGATGATGAGGATGCTCTTAATGTCGGTGCGTTTGGGCATGGCCCCGGAAGGATGAAGGATGAGGGATGAAGGATGAATGCAAGCCTTTTGCCTTCATTCCTCTGCCTTGCGCTCCTGCATCATTGCGACAAACTTGTCGAACAAGGGATCCACATCGTGCGGGCCGGGGCTCGCTTCTGGGTGGCCCTGGAAGCAGAAGGCGGGAACGTCGGTGCGCTCGAAGCCTTGCAGGCTGCCGTCGAAAAGCGATACGTGCGTCACTCGCGCGGTTGGCGGAAGGGTGGCCGGATCGACGGCGAAACCATGGTTTTGGCTCGTGATCATCACGCGCCCCGTGTCGAGG
>JBOIGA010000195.1:0-5892 GCA_050741875.1 Burkholderiales bacterium | reverse complement strand
GTTAAAGGGCGAAAGGGGCGATGATCATCCAGTGATGGAACACTCGCAGCCAATTGATACCCCGGATGGGATAGTACTAGTCGTCTGGTGTAGCCATCCGACGATCGAAAAGATCGTTGAGGCGGCGAAAACGGCGATCAACAAGCCGGTTCATCTCCTCGTCGGCGGGACGCATCTGCTGCCGGCGAAAGACGACGACATTCAACGCATCGCCGCGTCGCTCAAGGACAATGTGAAGTGGCTCGCGGCAGCGCATTGCACCGGAGAACCGGCGTTTGCGATTCTGCAAAAGACCTTCGGCGACCGTTATCTCTACGCAGGAGTGGGCACACTTCTGCCGTTAGGCAAGGGAGGACAGGCTTTGCGCGGAGAAGCAGCGAGGCTTGCCGGAGATGATCTCGCCAACTATCGCGAGTTCGCTCGATGGTCGCATGACGCAATGGATTTCAAGCTTGCTCAAGCCGATCGCGACAACGCACATTGAAAGACCGTAGAGTGGGCTGAACCAAGGCGGAGCGTGACTGTTCCGCCTTTTTTGTTTTTGGCGCCACTATGATATCGGCTACTCAAGGCCTATATTGAAGATGCGTAACCCGCTCAAAGGAGAATCAAATGGACAGACAACAAAGCTGGAGCCGGCGGCAGTTTCTTAGCGGCTTGAGCGTCGCAGGAACCGCCGCAGTTCTTGGGCTGAAGCCCAGGGCAGCCGCCGCGGAGCCACCGCCGGAGACGACCCGGATCCGGATACAGGATGCGCCCATCACCTGCTTCGCGCCGCTCTATGTGGCTGAAGACCTGTTGAAGGCCGAGGGATTCACCGACGTCGAGTATGTCAAGACGCCACTGGCAGAGGGGCCGAACGAAGCGCTTGCCAAAGGCGAGATCGACCTCGCGCAGAACGATACCGCGGCCCATATGATGAGCCTCGACGCCGGCGCGCCGATCGTCGTTCTCGCGGGGATCCATACCGGCTGTTGGGAGCTGTTCGCGAACGAGTCGATCCGCTCGCTGCGCGACCTGAAGGGCAAGACGGTCGCCGCGACCGAGAAGAGCAGCCGCCAGGCGTTCGTCGCCGCCCTGATCGCCTCCGTCGGCCTGGACCCGCGCAAGGACATCACCTGGGTGAACCATGAGTCGCGGGATTCGATGCAGCTGTTCGCGCAAGGAAAGATCGACGCTTTCATGGGCTTCGTGCCGGAGCCCCAGGAGCTGCGGGCGAAGAAGATCGGCCACGTGCTGGTAAATTTCGGGACAGATCGTCCCTGGTCCCAGTACTTCTGTTGTCTGGTTGCCGCCAACCGGGAGTTCGCGCGCAAGCACCCAGTCGCGACGAAACGGACGCTTCGTGCCATGTTGAAGGCCACCGACCTGTGCGTGAGCCAGCCGGAGCGGGCGGCCCGTTTGATGGTGGAAAGGGGCATCGCCGACAACTACGAGTATGTGCTGCAGTCGGTCAAGGAGATCGGCTTCCCGAAGTGGCGGGACTACGACCCCGAGGACACGATGCGGTTCTGGGCACTGCGCCTGCAGGAGGTCGGCGTGGTCAAATCGAACCCGAAAAAACTGCTCGCCCAGAGCACCGATTGGCGCTTCTTCAACGAGCTGAAGAAGGAGTTGAAGGCGTAGCGTCGGCCGTCTTTGCGAGGAGCGCTTTGTGCGACGAAGTAATCTCAGTGTTGTTCTAAAGGCGAGATTGCTTCGCTACGCTCGCAATGACGGCGGATATTTTTTCTGCAGGTTGCTATTGGCGATTGCTGCGACCAGCTTGCTAGGCTTGGGCCCCGCCACCGCGAGAAGCGATAGCCTGCCGACGATAGGCCCCGCGCCCGAATTCACCCTGACCACTCAGGACGGGAAGCAGCTCTCGATTGAAGAGCTGCGCGGGAAAGTCGTGGTGGTCACATTCATCTTCGCGTCATGCGCTGACACCTGTCCGATGCTCACGCATAAGATGGCGATGCTCCAGTCGCGTTTGGGTAGCGACTTTGGTCCGCAAGCATACTTCGTGTCCGTGACGGTAGACCCCGAGCGCGATACGGCGGAAGTGCTTAAGCGCTATGCCCAAGCGCATGGCGCGAAGCTTTCCGGCTGGGCTTTTCTAACCGGGAGCCAGGCTGAGATCCGGAACGTCGCTAAAGCTTATGGAGTGGTTTATAAAAAGACAGCGCGCGGCGACGTGGACCACACCTTTCTCACTTCTCTCATTGACCGAAGTGGAGTTCTGCGAGTCCAATATATTGGGACGCGCTTCGATCCAGATGAGTTGCTAAAGGACATCCGGTTTCTACTGCGGGAAAAGTGATGAATGTGTTTGGGGTTTGCTCCTCAACCTTCACTCCTTTCTCCTCACCGAAATCATGATCGCGTGGCTGCCGCGCGTAGTCGCCCGCGTTCCGTCCGGCGTACACGCCAAGCTCCTCGCCGCCTTTCTTGCCAATGTCATTCTGCTCATCATCCTGGGCGCGGTTGGCCTTGCGACCTTGAACCGCGCCAACCAGCGCGCCGATGAGCTGGTAAAGCTCCAGCGCAATATCGCCGCCTACCAGCAGCTTCAACACGACTCGACTGCGCAACTCTACGGCATTGCCTCAGCGCTTCTGGTCCCGGAAGAAAAGACGCTCGAGACGACGCTGCGCCAGCTAAACCAGTTCGCTTACGACGTCGACAGGCTTCACGTCGTGGCCCGGGGCGATGTTGAGTTGATCAGAGGGGTGCGCGAGGACTATGAGCAGTTCGTCAACGTGGTTACGCAAGTCGTGGGGTTGATCCGCGGGGGCAAGGCGGCGGAGGGGCTCGGGTTGCAGCTTACGCAGGCGAGCCCGCTGGCCGATCGCATTGAGCGCCGCATGAACGAACTGGTGAATCGAGCCCAGACGGACATCATCGCAAGCATCGAGGCGAGCCATGCGGCGTATCAGACTTCGCGCTGGATGGTCATTGCCTTCGCGCTCGGAAGCGTCGCATTGGCGCTCTTGCTCGGCTTTGCGATTTCAGGATCGCTGGTCGGGCCGGTCAAGCAAATGGACTTGATACTTTCGAAGATCGCCTCGGGCGATTTCTCCAATCATGTGAGCGTTCCGAATCAGGATGAACTAGGAACGCTGGCGACAAACTTGAACCGTATGAATGACGAGTTAAGCCGACTCTACCAGCAGCTCGAAGCCGCCAGCCGCCACAAGTCGGAGTTTCTCGCCAACATGTCACACGAACTGAGAACGCCGCTGAACGCGATCATCGGTTTCTCCGAAGTGCTGAACGAGCGCATGTTCGGCGAATTGAATCCGAAGCAGGCCGAGTACGTGCAGGACATTTACGCCTCCGGCCGTCACCTCCACGCGCTGATCAACGACATTCTCGATCTTTCGAAAATCGAGGCCGGGCGCATGGAAGTTGAGCTCGCCCCGTTCGATTTGCCGACCGCGATTCACGACGCGTTGACTCTTGTGCACGAGCGCGCGAGCCGGCACGGAATCGAGCTCAAGGTCAATGTTGACGAACGGCTCGGGCCGTTCGTCGCCGATGAGCGCAAGTTCAAACAAATCCTGCTGAACCTTATGTCGAACGCATTGAAATTCACTCCGGAAGGCGGCATGGTCACTATCAGAGCGATGGCGAAAAATCCGGGAATCGAAATCTCAGTCGAGGACACCGGCATCGGCATCGCTGCCGCTGACCAGGAAGTTATTTTCGATGAATTTCGTCAGCTCAAAAGCGATGGGGCTCCGCGCGAGGGAACAGGACTCGGCCTCGCGCTCACGCGCAAATTTGTCGAGATGCACGGCGGCAAAATCTGGGTCGAGAGCGAGCTCGGTAAAGGCTCCACATTTACTTTTACTCTGCCGGTGCGGATATGAACCTGGTTCTCATCGCCACCGACTGGAAACTGCTCATTGCCGCCTTAAGAGAAACGGGATCTGGTGGAGGAGTACGAACATGAAGGCAATCCTTGGTTTCGGTAGACTTGCACTCGCAGGGACCATACTTTCGATTCTCGCCTGTTATGCGTATAACATTACCGACGGCTTACTTCTGCTACTTGGCCGACCCTACGATGTAACAATCAACGTACACCTCCAGGCCGCGCTTATCTGCGGGTTTGCACTCATTGCCGTCGTCGGCCTAGCGATCGACAGGAGACAACATCGAAGTTTTTTGCCTCTGTTGGTCGGCGCTGCAGCGCTCGCGATTTTGCTTGGGGTCATGTATATCAGCTACATGAAAGCAATCGAGACCGCGGCTTTTATCGCGCTCGTCTCCGCCGCCTTCTTGAACCAACACTACGCATTGAAGACCCTGTTCGGCGAATTGCGGCGGCGCAACGAAGAAATCACGCGCAAGAATGCAGAGCTCGAAGCGGCAAACCGCCATAAATCCGAATTCCTCGCCAACATGTCGCACGAGTTGCGCACACCCCTGAACTCAATCATCGGTTTTTCCGAGGTGCTGAAAGACAAAATGTTCGGCGATCTGAATCCCAAGCAGGCCGAGTATGTGCAGGACATTCATACGGCCGGCCGCCACTTGCATTCGCTGATCGACGATATTCTCGATCTGTCGAAGATTGAAGCGGGGCGCATGGAACTTCAGTTAAGCCAGTTCGATTTGCATTCTCTGATTAGCGACGCTGTCACGGTGGTGCATGAGCGTGCGAAAAGCAAGGATATTGTTTTAGACGTAGCTGTGCCCGAAAGTCTCGGCGAGATCAAGGCCGATGAGCGCAAGCTCAAACAGATTCTCTTGAACCTCTTATCCAATGCGCTCAAGTTCACTCCTAAAGGCGGCAAGATCACGATCACGGCGGTAGCGCACAATCCGAGAGTGGAAATTTCGGTCGCCGATACGGGCATCGGCATCGCGCCAGCCGATCAGGAAATTATTTTCGAAGAGTTTCGCCAGGCCCCACACGGCGATTCGCGCGAGCGTGAAGGAACCGGGCTTGGCCTTGCGCTGGCGCGCAAATTTGTCGAGATGCACGGCGGTAGAATCTGGGTGGAAAGCGAAGTGGGGAAAGGCTCGACCTTCACGTTTAATCTGCCCGTCCACGAATAAAGGTGCGAAGCCATGGCAAATGAATTGATTCTCATCGTCGAAGACAACGAGAAAAACCGCAAACTTATGCGCGATGTGCTGCAGTTCAAAGGCTACCAAACCATCGAATCGGAAACCGCCGAAGAAGGGTTACGCTTAGCAAAGGAAAAGCGGCCTGCGCTGATTCTCATGGACATTGAGCTTCCCGGAATGAACGGCATCGAAGCTCTAGCGCGTTTGCGCGCCGGCGCGCAAACCAAAGACATTCCGGTCATTGCCGTCACCGCCTCGGTCATGTCACACGACCAGAAAAAAATCCTGGACGCGGGTTTCGACGGATATCAGCGCAAGCCGCTCGACATCAAGGAGTTTCTGGAAGCGGTGCGCAAAGCGCTTGAGCGCACGCCTTGACCCGGCTCAAGCGCTGTTCTACGATTGTTGAAGTCTTCAACAACCGGAGAGACTCATGGCAACCGTTAATTTCAGCGTTCCCGAGAAGGTAAAGGACGCTTTCAACCGCACCTTCGCCAACAAGAACAAGAGCGCGGTCATTGCCGAACTGATGATGCGAGCGGTAGAGGAAGAAAAATCGCGCAAGAAGCAGTCAAGGGCCATAGAGCGCATATTGGCGCGCCGGGCTACGAAAAGGCCAATTTCCGATGTGGAGTTTCGCAATGCCAGGGAAGAATTGCGCAAGTGGCCCTGATCGTCGTAGATGCGAGCGTCACGGTCAAGTGGTTTGAGCCGAGCCGGGACGAGGCGGACTTAAGCAACGCTCTCGAGATATTGTCTGCGGTCAATCAGGGAGACATCAGTCTTTGTCAGCCACCTCATTGGCTCGCTGAGATTGGCGCAGTCCTTGCG
>JBOIGA010000194.1:0-5930 GCA_050741875.1 Burkholderiales bacterium | reverse complement strand
TCCTCGCAGTGTCGGTTACGTCTTCGAGCAAAAGATAGATCGCGCGCAGCTTGATCAGCTGACGCACGTCGGGCTCGTCGCGAAACAACTTGGCCCTCCCTGAGCGCATCACGTGGTCGGCCTCCGACTCAAGTTTGTCGATCTCGGCGCAGGTTTCGAGGATGACCCTTGCATTGCCCGTGTTCGGCAGCAGGCCGATTGCCGTTTTCACCTTTTCGGTGCAGTGAACGCAAAGCTCGGAAAGTTTTTGTGCTTCCGCTGTGGCGGCGCGCATGTCAAAAAGCGAAACCGAGTGCGCTGAATCCTCGATGAGATCGAGGATGTCGTCCATTCTGGTGATGAGCTTGTGAATGTCTTCCCGGTCGATCGGGGTGATGAAGGTCTTATGCAGGAGCTCGATCGTGGCATGTGTGATCTTGTCGCCTTTCTTTTCGATGGTCTCGATGGTGCGCGCGCGGCGTTCGAGGTCTTCGAATGTGGACATCAGCGCATTGAGCTCGTGGCTTGCTTGCACGACATGCTCCGCAAGCTTGCTGAAATATTCGAAGAAGCGGCCTTCACGCGGCATTAGACGGCCAAACATGACATCCTTCTCTCAAGACGGCATGTTGCGCGCCGATTCGTCGCATGAAAAGAAAACGGCCGGGCGCGAAAACGCGGCCGGCCGTCTTGTCGGAAAAAAGGTCTAGCTCAAGTGGCCGTTGACGAGCTTGGTCATTTCAAACATCGAGACCTGCCGCTTGCCGCCGAATACGGCCTTCAACCTGTCGTCAGCGTTGATCATGCGTTTGTTGGCGCTGTCCTGCAGTCCGTTCTTTTTGATGTAGGCCCAGACTTTCTTGGTGACTTCGGTTCGAGGCATTGCGCCGTTACCGACCACCGCGGCGAGCGAATCACTCGGTTTCATTGGTTTCATGAAGGCGGGATTGGGTGCGCGTTTCGCGCCTGAACTTTTTTTCCTTGGGGCGGCTTTCTTGGCCGGCTTCTTCGCCGCGGTTTTTTTCGCTGGCTTTTTCGCCATTGATTTCTTCGCGGGTTTCTTCGCGGTTTTCTTGCTGCTGCTCTTCTTCGCTTTTGCCATTGTCATGCCTCCTCTATCTCGTGTGAACGTAATCATCCTTTACCAATACGGTAAAAGCGAGAGGGAGCATGCATAACGAGAAAGGGTTTGTCAATGACTTTATCGAGGGAAAACGAAAATTTCTCATAGGGGGAATTCACTCGCGAACCCCCAAGCCCAAAGCGATCGCCGCTCGCGCTATCTTTCGTTTTCGGCGGCGGTGGCGTGGGCTTCAGGATAAAACTGTTCAAGCAGGCTCACGGCGCATTCAGTAATCAGGCGTTCAATTTCGGTGGCGGAGGCGGTGTCGCCGCGCTCCCAAACCGCTCGAATTTCGCGCCTTCTAGCTTCAACCGTGTTGGTGACCGCCTCCTGCCAGAACCTCGGGTGCTCGGATTCGGCGTACTCTCCGCGCCCGCGCCCGAAGTGGGCGACAGCGAGATAGCGCAGCAAAGCCGAGCGCACCAGGCCTTCGAAGAATTCCGGCGACCAGCGCAACCAGGCACGGTCATGACCTCGCACGATGTTGTAACCCCTGGCGAGTCCGCCTGCGGCCACCGCACCGAGGATTCCTCCACCTATCATTCCCGCGCCATGAGTGAGCCCCCCGGAAGCGAGATCCGCCTTGAGACCACCGAGCGCGCCGGATACAAAACCGCCGATCACCGCCGCGGCACCCTCGTTCACCGGCTCGTCGATCGCATAGTCATCGATCAGCCGCCGCTGAATTTCGTTCGCGGCGCGCCCTTCCAGTTGGTGCAGACGAATGAGTTTGTCGGTCGCGGCGCGAATTTCTTCGTTGAGGCTTTCCGCCAGCGCGGCCATTGCTTTCACTTTGTCCGCCGCGGTCGCATCGCTTCCCGAAATCAGCGAGCGCAGGAACTCGCGTGCACGGTCGGACACGGTCGCGGCTTCGACGCTTTCACGATCGCTTGCGACGCTTTGGAGTTGCGCGGCGAGCACCGCCATCGAAGCGCGAAAGCGCTCGGTGTTCTTTCGCCGCCATGCCCGGCTCAAGCGCGAAAACGCTGGCTGGAACTCGGGGGAAAGCGTCTCATGAACCGCATCGAGGAGCTCGCCTTCCTGCACCCAGCAGCGAGCGAAAGCGTCGAGGGTAAGCACGGCCCGAACCATTCCGAATGCCCGCAAGTGCGTGCGCCATCTTTCCTCCTCTGCCTGCTCGGCTTCGCGGCTGCGCGGCGGGCCCGTTTGATTGAGGAGAACGATGACCGGCTTGCCAATCCACGCCAGCACCTCCATCTCGAGACGGATGTAAGCGGCGCCACCGGGATCTTCCGCGGCATTGAGGAGATAGAGGATGACATCCGCATCGTCGCGCGCCGTCCGTACCGCCTGCTGACTGCACCAGAAAGGACGATCGTTATAGCGGTCCCACACTTGGGTGAGCACCCACCCGAGGGGATTACCGGCGTGTTTGAGCCGCTTGACGAGACGCGCAGTATCGCCGAAGCCCGGAGTGTCCCAAAGCTTGAGCGAATCGCCCTCCGCAGTTTCGATCAACGTGTACGCTTCGGAAAGATCGGTGACATGCGCGGCGTCGCGGACCTCCCCCACGTCGCGGCCAAGCAGCGTGCGTGCGAGCGTCGTCTTGCCGGCATTGGTGTGGGAAATGAGTCCGAGATGGATGACTTCGCTCAACTCGAACCCTCACCGCTGCCGAAGACCGTTTCCAGGGCACTATGGTCGGACTCATCGAAATTAACGAACGCGTGTCTATAAGGCGCGAGAAGGTCGCGCCACGCTTTGCGACGCTCCTCAATTCGTGGCGAATCGGAAGCGAGACGAGCGCGGTAACTCGATTCATCAACGAGCGCAAGGAGCTCGCGCGCGACGCGGCCGTCGGCGATCAAACGTTGCAACCCGCGAAGCAGGAATTGGTGATTTTCCTCTTCCGGCGTTGTCGCCAGATTGAACAGCACCACCAGAAAATCGGCGAGCGCCGCATGCGGTTCACTTATGCCCGCAAGAGTGCTTTCTTCGGCGCCATAAGGCGCTCCTTCGTCGACCTCGACACGCGCGCTTTCACCCAGAACTCGCGCAAGCGACTTCCGAATGTTCTCGCGCACTTCGTCGGAAGGTTGGTAGCTGCAAGGCAATAGGCGAACGCGTTCTCCACCGTTGCGGCGGAGCAAGCGGCGAAAGTAAGGCTCATCAGGCAAGCGAAAGTCGGACGCGAGTCGTTTTTTCTTGACCCACGCCGCCACCGCGAGCGCGATTCTTGGCGCGACAATAACGAGCACCGCGGTCATCGCCCAAAGGTGAATCCAGCGGGCCGCGTTTTCGCCGGGTTGAGTTGCCGACCAGCGCAGCGCAGCGATCTGGCGCTCATCCGGAAGCGCGATTCCAGTCAGCGCCGAGGCTGGCGCCAAAACGAACTTCAGCAGGGAGCGAAGATCGCGCTCGCTGAGGAAGGTGCTTTCCCACCCGGCGAGATATTCAAGGCCGATTCCGCGCAGATACATTCCCGCCACCGCGCCGAGCGCGAGCAGAGCGGCGGCGAAGTGCAGCACATATTTCGCCCGCGCGGAATACAGCGGCGCGGCGAGCTTGGTCCAATCGTCGTGGTAGCGCCTGATGCCCGCGGCGAGTGCATTGGGGGCGGCGTGTGATTTGAGCATGCGCGAAGGCAACATTAACGCCATGACTGCTCTTTGCAGCGGGTGCGATTGAACTCTCACCGTCCGCCCACGAGTGCCGAACCAGCCGACACTAAGCAAGAGATAAACGCCAACGTTCCAAGCAAGCATTCCCAAGAGCGGGAATGCGATGATATTGACGCGGTTGCTTTCGCCAAGCGCATTCGTTGCAATCCCAAGCAGAAACGCGACGATGGCTATTGAGAAAACGACCGAAACGGCCGAAAAATCCTTGGTATCAGCCAATGCGGGAAATTTCTTGGCCAGCCGTTCTTGAAGGTGTCTTGCGCGGCGAACGAAGAAAACTTCTTCTTCGCCTGAGAGCGAATTCTTGAGCGTTCTTTCGCGCGGGCGCCCGGCCTGCGAAAGCGGCGCTGAAGCTCCTGAATCCTGAATCGCTGGCCCCGAGTCGTGCCTGCGGGCTTCTCGGGTAGCGAACTCGCGATCGCCTTGGCTCAGGACTTCGTACGCGGGATCACTGGTTTCGATCGCACGAACTAAGACCACGCTCCTCGCGCCGTTCTCATCCAAAGGTTTCGCGTCTCGCGGGAGCCAAGACCATAGCGGCTGTCATGGCGTGATTTTGCCATGGATGAAAAAATCGCACTCTGAATCGAAAATTGGGATGACCCGGATCAGGTCCGGGCAAGCTCTACTTTGGCGTCCACATAACATGCAAGGCACGTTAGTAGACGCCACAACAAACGGCTAAACACTTGCTGGCCGTAAGCGTTAGCGGCAGATTGCAAATTAGGATGACCTACTTTGGCGTCCACATAAACATACAAGGCATGGTCCGCCGTGAGGGGCCCCGGAATTCCGGACAGCTAACTGGGTGAGTTTGCGGCGCCAGTGAGGGGCCCCGGAATTCCGGACAGCTAACTGGGTGAGTTTGCGGCGCCAGTTTGCATCGTTTGCCTCGCAAATTCCCGTGGGGTTAGCCCCATGAGAGATCGGTGAGGACGATGCTCATTGTAGTCCCATCGCCAGGCATCGATCTTCGCCTTTGCATCCGCGAGCGAATCGAACCAATGCGTGTTCAGACACTCTTCGCGAAACCAGCCGTTGAAGCTCTCGATGATGGCGTTGTCAGTCGGTTTGCCGCGACGGCTGAAATCGATCTTGACGCCGTTGGTATACGCCCAAAGGTCCATCTGGCCGCTCGCAAACTCGGAGCCGTTATCGCAATCGATGCGCTTGGGTAGCCCGCGCTCGTACTTCAGCCGGTTGAGCGCCTGCACCACGTGTTCCGATCGTAAACGCTGACCAATCTCAATCTCCAGGCATTCGCGAGTGTATAAATCGACTACGGTCAGCGCCCGGAATCGTCTTCCGTCCGCCAGTTCGTCGGAAACGAAATCCATGCTCCAGGCTTCATTCGCCCCGCCTGTCGGCCGGCGTTGCGAACGCTGTTCTGCGCTCACATGGCGCCAGGGCCGCTTGCGCCGCAAGGCCAACCCTTCCGCGCAATAGACGCGATAGAGACGGCTCGCAGCCTTCCTCCCAACCCTCGCGTCGCAAGAGCATCAGAATTCTTCGGTAGCCGAAGCGGACGCGCCCGGCTGCGATCTCACGCACCCGCTGGCGCAATGCGACGAGCGGGTCGCGGCAGCTTCGGTAGTAATACACCGAGCGTCTGAAGCGTATGCAGCCACAGGCGCGTTTCGCCCCGATGCCATAGCGGGCCATGAGGTAGCGCACCATCTCACGCTTGCCGACCGGTTTTAAAACTTTTTTTTGAGAACGTCCTGGAGCATGACTTTATCCAGCGATAAATCCGCCACCATGCGCTTCAATTTCGTGTTCTCCTCGCGCAGCTGCTTGAGCTCGCGAAGCTCGGTAGTTTCCAAACTGCCGTAGGCCTTGCGCCAGCGGTAGTACGACTGCTCTGAGATCCCATGCTGGCGGCACAGCTCGGCCACCGGCGTCCCTAGTTCGCCCTGCTTCAAAATCGCGGCAATGTGCTCCACCGCGAACCGCTTCTTCTTCATGGCAAAACCTCCGTCTTGATAGACTCGATCTTGCCGCAAAACTCACCTTCGTTCTTGTCCGAAAAATTGGGGGCCGGTCCGCCGCAACAAGCCGGTTAAACGAAAAGGTTCCGCTTCGCTCCGCAACTTTAGATTTGCCGCCGTCTTTTCGTTCCGAAAGTAGGTTCATCAAACAACTTTCAAAAAAAAGCCCCACCTTTTCGATGGGGCTTTTCTTTGAAG
>JBOIGA010000193.1:0-5934 GCA_050741875.1 Burkholderiales bacterium | reverse complement strand
CCGTAGTCCGGCTACTGCTCCTTGGCCGCTCGTCTAGTAGCCAGCCCATTCTCGTCGAAACGCGGCTCATGGAGGACTTGTTCAGAGGTTACTTAATGCCTTCCCGGGTCGAGTTTCGAATTCCGGTTCGAGTAATAGATGTACGCCTCCAGAGCTTTCATCGCCGGCGAATCGCTGGAGATTTTTTCACCCTCGTTCGGCTTCTCGATGCACCAGTTGATCATGTCGCGCAGCGTCGCGAACTCCTGCATCTGTTCCTGGTATTTCGGGAATTCATGCGGATGGTTGTCGGACGTGTACGGATGACACATCGCACACGCCATTCCGGTATTCGAGAGCTTGACCCCCATTTTTTTCTCGGCTTCCGGATCGCCGTGGAATAGCGCATCGCCGAGTTTCACCTGCTCCATGAACACATCGTCGAACGCCTGCAAGTGCTCCGGAGTGTGCTTCTCTTTGTGCGCCATGGCCAAATCCGAGATCATCCATGCCCCGCTGGTCAGTATCGCGGCTGCCCCAAGCCAGCGGTAAATCACGCTTTTCCATTTCATTGTCGTCTCCTCTTTGGGCGCTATAGACGGTCAACGATACGCGGACTCAACACCTGATTGCGGTTGTCGCCGGTTCCCGAATCGACGGCTTTGTCGGCAAAGATGTGGTCCTTTCCGCGCCACATTACATACTCGTTATCGACTTTGCCGCTCGCCATCGTGTGTTTGGACCAGCCCACGCCATCGAAGTGGTCTCCCGGATCGACTCTAAGCATCGGCTTGGTCAGAATCGGCACACCTTCGGGCGCGTAAGGCCATGGCCACGAGGTCGCGAGCATGCCGATCGAGCGCATTTTGCCGATCTCGTTGTAGAGCACCTGATGCGTGTGTCCGTGGATGTTGGTGACGTTGTCGTACGGCTTGACGATTTCATGCACCTGGCGCCAGTCGCGCACCCAGAAATTCCACGGCGGATAGTATTCGTACAGCGGGTTGTGGCTGAAGATAACGACCGGTTTGTCCTTGCCCCAGCTCTTGAGCGTCGAATCGAGCCACTTGAGATCCTTGTCGCCGACCCCGGCCCACGCGCCGCCCAGCGTGCCGTCCAAGGTCGCCATGTGGCCCATGCGCTCTTTCGGCGAGTATTTGCGCGAACTCCAGAAATCGTCGGCTTTACTGACGGTGTCGAGTCCGATGAAGCGCACCCCTTTGTGGTCGAAGAACCAGGGCGCCTTGCCGAACTGCTTGTTCCACAGCGCGCCCATATCGAGGTACCAATCGTGCTCACCGGGAATGAATACCTGCTTGATCTTCAGTTCTTTCAATAGCTCGGCGCCGAGTTTCAACTCGACCGGATCGCCGAGTTGCGCGAGATCGCCGCCGAAGATCAGAAAATCGGCGGGCGGATTCAGCGCCTGGATTTCCTTCACCGCGCGTACTGTTTTCTCGACAAAACGCTCGTTCACGTCTTTCGGATACAAATGCGTATCGGAAAGCCACGCGAACTTGAATGACTGCGCGCCGGCTTCTCCCGCGAACGCGAGATCGAGCGTGTTGATCAACGGAAACCAGCCGTAGGCCGCCGCGCTCGCGCCGCCAACGATTAACGACCGATGCAAAAAGGTCCGGCGGGAAATTGATACCGAGCGGTCGGGGTGTTCGCCGGGTTTACGCAGCTCCTTATCCATCAAACGTATTTGTTCGCGTCTGTCCATACGCTCCTCCTTGGTCTGAAAACTTCGGAATCCCCTATTTCTTCTTCAATTCGATCGTTGCTTTCGCCGTTTCGCCGGGTTTCACCGTAACTTTGGTTTCGGTGTCGCCCGCGTAAGCCTGCGTTGCGACCACGGTGTAATCGCCGGGCGGAACGTCGGCGATGCTGAAGCTGCCATCTTTCTTGGTAAGCGCGTAGTACGGGCTGTCAGCGACATAGATCCATGCCAGCATCCAGCCGTGCGCGTCGCATTCGACCCGAACCATTCCGGGCTTCTCCAGTTCCCTAGTGACCTTGTCGCCCTTGTTCGAGAGGCCGAGATTGAACGCGGTGCGCTTGCCGTAGAAGCCGTGCGTGTTGTGGAGTACCGGATCGGAACTGGTAATGTCGAGCGGTCCGGGGCGGATGATCTGGACCGTTGGCCGGAACTTGCAATTCTCCTGATCGAGCAGTGGATTCTTGTCGGGCTTGCCCCATTCTTTTCCCTTGGCAACGTCCCTAAGATAGACGATTGCGTCCTCGACACCCTTGTCGGGCCCGACCAGAATCTGCGGCTCGTCGCGCGGGCCGCCGCACACCTCCTTATCTTTTGTCGGAATGATCTTTTTTGTCGGCACCGCGCCGTTGTAGGTCACCTTTCCTTCGATTTTTCCGCCGTTTTCGATCTTGACGACTTCGTACGAAAGCGCGGGAAAGCTACAGACAGCGGCCAGTACAGACACGAGTGCAGGCGGGAATCTCATTGGGCTTCCTCTTCCTGGAAGAACGATGAAAAGACGGTATGGCTAATACGGATATTCTGTAGTGCGGTTCTCAATTACTTTCCTATAGTTAATTAGCAGCGTTCCGCGCGATTGACCAATTCAATGTCTCAATATCGCCTATCGCCACGATCAATCTGGAAGCGGGTCGATTTGCGCGAAGGGCTTGAACATCATTCGTTTTTTGCAATTTGTCGAGGAAGTCCGCGCACGCGTTTGATTCACGAGCTCAATATCAGTTATTGATAATTTGAATCGCGGAGGAGGTGGGCAGTGACGTTGCAGGAACTGCGTTACCTGGTGGCTCTGGCCGAGGAAGGCCATTTTTCGCGCGCGGCGGAAGTCTGTCATGTCGGTCAGCCCACGCTCAGCACGCAACTCAAGAAACTCGAAGATTATCTGTCGGTGCAGTTGTTCGAGCGCAGCCATCGCGGTCTGATGCCGACTCCGATCGGCGAAGAGATCATCGAACAGGCGCGAATCGCTCTCGAAGTGATGGAAAAAATCCGCGAGCTCGCGCGCCACGGGCGCGACCCGATGAGCGGATCGCTGCGTCTGGGCGTGATTCCGACGGTGGGGCCGTATTTTGTCCCGCCGCTCCTGCCAAAAATTCGCTCCGCGTTTCCCAGACTGCGATTGTTCGTGAAAGAAGACCTGACAGCGCATCTGCTCGAGGATTTGCGCACGGGAAGATTGGACGTATTGCTGTTGGCGATCCCCGTGCAGGGCGAAGGTCTGAATTCGATGGAGCTGTATCGTGAGCCGTTTGTCGCGGCGCTGCCGGCGGGCCACCCGCTCACTCGAAAACAGCACATACGCGAGCTCGATTTAACCGGCGAGTGCGTGTTGTTGTTGGAAGAGGGTCATTGCCTGCGCGATCAGGCGTTGGAAATCTGCGGCGCCGCGAGAAGCCCGGAGTCCGATCAGGTGACCGCGGGAAGCCTGGAGACGCTGCGTCAGATGGTCGCGGCGGGAATCGGCTGTACGTTACTGCCGGCGCTGGCGGTCGCACCGGGAGTCGGCTGTACCAAGAATGGCTCGGTGGAGATCCGCTGTTTTACCGATCCTGCTCCCAGCCGCGCTATTGGGCTGGTGTGGCGCAGGCGCTATCCGCGCGAGGAAACGGTGAGGCAGCTTTCACGTCTGATTCGTGCGGACTTGCCGGCGGCAGTGTCCCGTTCGCAAATCCTGCCATTTCCCAAGAGAGTGCCGCTGCCTGAAACGCAGCGCTCCAGCCTTTACCTCTGACAGTTCGCGCGTCGTATTGGCTAGGCCTGCGCGCGAAAGGTTATAGTATCGCCGCGGCGAACTTTAACCGATTGAGGTCCTCTATCGCGTAGCTCGTTCGCGGCGCAACATGATTCCTGAGCTAGGACAATTCGCCCTCATCCTCGCGCTCTGCCTGGCAATCACCCAATGTGCATTGCCGCTGCTCGGCGCCGCGCGAAACAGTTCATTGTTCATGGCGCTGGCGCGTCCAGCGGCGCAAGGACAGTTCGTCTTCATCGCCATTGCTTTCGGTTGTCTTGCGTACTCTTTTTTGAACAACGATTTCTCGGTGTTGAATGTCGCGTCCAATTCCAACTCGCGATTACCCACGCATTACCGCTTCGCCGCGACCTGGGGATCGCACGAAGGCTCCTTGCTGCTGTGGGTGCTGATGCTGAGCGTGTGGACAGTCGCGGTCACCGTCTTCAGCCGGCGTCTGCCGGAAGCGATGGTCGCGCGCGTGCTCGGTGTGCTCGGGTTTATCAGCGTCGGCTTTCTCTTGTTCATGCTGCTCACCTCGAACCCGTTCGCGCGCCTCGTCCCCGAGGCCGCCGAAGGACGCGATCTGAATCCGCTGTTGCAGGACCCGGGAATGGTCATCCATCCGCCGATGCTCTATATGGGCTACGTTGGTTTTTCCGTGGCGTTCGCTTTCGCGATTTCGGCGCTGTTGTCGGGAAAACTCGACGCGGCGTGGGCGCGCTGGTCGCGGCCGTGGACGATCGCCGCGTGGTCTTTTTTGACCGTCGGTATCGCGCTCGGCAGTTGGTGGGCGTATTACGAACTGGGTTGGGGCGGTTGGTGGTTTTGGGATCCCGTCGAGAATGCGTCGTTCATGCCGTGGCTCGCCGGTACCGCGCTGATCCATTCGCTCGCGGTGACGGAAAAGCGCGGCGCGTTCAAGAGCTGGACCGTGTTGCTCGCGATCGTCGCGTTTTCGCTTTCGCTGCTCGGCACTTTCCTCGTACGTTCCGGGGTAATCACTTCGGTGCACGCGTTCGCGACCGATCCGACGCGCGGAATTTTTATTCTGGGTTTTCTCACGATCGTCATCGGCGGCTCGCTCGCGCTGTTCGCGTATCGCGCGCCGAAAGTCGGATTGGGCGGCAAATTCGATCTCATTTCGCGCGAATCGATGCTTCTCGCCAACAACGTACTCTTCATCGCGGCGATGGCGTCGGTGCTGCTTGGCACCATCTATCCGCTCGTTCTCGATGCGTTGAATCTGGGAAAAATCTCGGTCGGGCCGCCTTACTTCAATCTGGTGTTCGTGCCGCTCATGGCGCCGGCGATTTTTCTCATGGGCGTCGGGCCGCTCGCGCGCTGGAAGAAAGCCGAAGTCCCCGAACTGGCGCACCGGCTCAAGTGGGCGTTTGCCGTCGCCGTGATCAGCGCCTTGCTTGTTCCGTTCGCGATGGGCAAATGGAGCTGGATGGTTAGTTTCGGCCTATTGCTTGCTGCGTGGGTGGCGGCGACGTGCGTACTGAGCTTCATCAACAAAGTAAATGCCGCGGCGGGCGAAAGCGTCGCCGCCAAAATCAAGCGGCTTCCGCGCCACTATGCAGGAATGTTGCTCGCGCATTTCGGCGTCGCCGTCTTCATCGTCGGCGTTACGCTCGTGAACGGGTACGAGACCGAAAAAGACGTGCGGCTTGCGCCCGGCGAATCCATCGTCGTTGGCGGCTACATGTTTCGTTTCGATGGCGTCAAAGAAGTGGAGGGGCCGAACTACCGCGCGCTGCGAGGGACGATCGCCGTCGGCAGGGGCGGTCAGTTATTACGGACAATGCATCCCGAAAAACGAGTCTATGCTTCACAGGAGAGCGCGATGACTGAAGCCGACATCGATACCGGCTTCACCCGCGATCTTTACGTCGCCTTGGGCGAGCCCGCGGGAGACGGCGCCTGGTCGGTGCGCGTATATCACAAGCCCTTCGTGGATTGGATCTGGGGCGGCGCGTTTTTGACGGCGCTGGGTGGCGCCCTCGCGGCCTCCGACCGGCGTTATCGCGTCGCGGCTGCGAGCAGTGCAGCGGTTCCCATTGCCGCGGCCGCGTCGGTGGAGCGTTGATGGCGCGCTTCATTCTGCCGCTGATTCTGTTTGCCGTGCTCGTGGCGTTTCTCGGCGTGGGACTCAATCTCAATCCGCGCGAAGTGCCTTCACCCTTTATCGGCAAACCCGCGCCTTCATTCGAGCTGC
>JBOIGA010000192.1:0-5945 GCA_050741875.1 Burkholderiales bacterium | reverse complement strand
AAATCGAGTTCTTCGGCAATACTCCGACAAGCTTATCCCCCGGGGATCACGCATCGAGTGCATTCGTTTCGCCTTCGAGCATCGGATCTGTCGTCATGTTCAAGCGAATTTCAACAGCCTGCTAACCGTTGTCGCGAAATCCCGGATACAGCGTCATTCCCCCGTCAACGTAAATCGTCTCGCCGGTGATGTAGTCGCCCAAGTCGGAGGCGAGGAAGCACGCGACTTTGGCGATATCTTCAGTCTCCCCCACTCGCCTGTAGGGAATCAGCTCCAACAATTTGTTTTCGGCTTCCGGTGTCCGCCACGCTTCCTTGTTGATCGACGTCTTGATCGCACCCGGCGAAATACTGTTGACCCGGATCTTGTCGGCGGCGACTTCCTGCGCGAGCGAGCGCATTAGCAACATGACTCCGCCTTTGGACGCCGCATAGTTGACGCGTCCCGCCCAGGGAATGACGTCGTGTACCGAAGAAATGCAAATGATCTTTCCGGCTGACTTCGACACGGCTTCAATCACTCCGCGTCTCTTGAATTCACGGATCGCTTCGCGCGCGCAGAGGAACTGCCCTGTGAGATTCACGGCGAGCACGCGCTGCCAATCGTCCAAAGTCATTTGCTCGATCGGTGCGTCTTTTTGAATTCCGGCGTTGTTGACGAGGATGTCGATCGTGCCGAAATGTTTGAACATGCAATCGAATAATTCGAGCACATCACGTTCGCTGCTCACGTCGGCGCGGCACGCGGCGGCCTCGCCGCCTTTCTGCTTGATCGACGCGACTATTTTTTCCGCGTCGCTTGCATCTTCCTCGTGGAAGTTGATGAGGACGGAAGCGCCCGCGTCGGCGAGCGCGTGAATGATTCCCGCGCCGATTCCCGAGTCGCCGCCGGTGACGAGCGCCTTCTGGTTCTTGAGCGAAATGGTTTGCATTGAGTATTCCCGACTAGGGCACTCGGGTTTGAATCGGCCGGCGGGACGTTAGTTCTATGGCGCGGCAATCGCCCTGGAGCGCTGGCCGCGCCAACGCTGCACGACGCGTTCAAGGCTCACGTAGAAAGTCGGAGTGATATAGAGCGTCAGAAACTGCGAAAACAGAAGCCCGCCGACGACCGCGATTCCGAGCGGTTGGCGCGCTTCGCCTCCCGCGCCGTAGCCGATCGCAATCGGCAAAGTCGCCAGGATCGCGGCCAAAGTCGTCATCATGATCGGTCGAAAGCGCGTCACACTCGCTTCCACGATCGCGCGCTCGGGGGTGAGCTTTTTTTCGCGCTGTAGTTGCAGCGCGAAATCGACCATCATGATGCCGTTCTTCTTCACCAAACCGACGAGCAGAATGATTCCGACGAAACTGAAAATATTGAGCTCCTGATGAAACAAAAGCAGCATGACCAACGCACCGAATCCCGCGAGGGGCAGCGCGGTCAGGATTGTGAGCGGATGCCCGAGATGCTCGTAGAGGATGGCGAGAATCATGTAGATGACGAGGATCGTCACCGCCAGCAGAATCGGCAAATCGCGCATGGATTCGGCGAAAGTCTTGGCGGCGCCTTCGAGCGCGGTGGTGATTCCCTTCGGCAAAGTTTGCTGCGCGAGCTCGTCGATCTCGGACAAAGCCGCGCCGATCGAAGTCCCGGGCGCGAGATTGAAAGACAAAGTTGTTGACGGCAATTGTCCGTAGTGTTGAATCGACACCGCTCCGATTCCGGTCTTGACATCGGCGACGCTCGTCAGCGGAACCAGCTGAGCGTTTGAGTTCTGCACGTAAAGCGCCGAGAGGGCGTTGACATCGCGCTGGTAATCCCTGCCGAGCTCGAGATAGACCTGATATTGATCGGAGGCGCCGTAAATAGTGCTGATTTCGCGCCCGCCGAATGCGCTGTTCAACGCGGTTTCGATCTGCTGCGGAGAAACGCCGAGCGCCGCGGCCCGATCGCGCAGAATGTGAATCTGAATTTCCGGATTGCGCACTTCGAGGCTGGTGGTGACATCCTCGATCAGGGGTAGCTCCTTCATTCGCGCTTCCAGCGCTTCCGTCGCGTCGTAAAGCGTTTGCAAATTCGAGCCGAGCAGCACCACTCCGTAATTGCCCGAAGCGACGATCGAACCCAGCCTGATCGCGGGAGGATTGGAAAGAACGAGCTGCATTCCCTCGACACCGGCCACCGATTTACGCAACTCGGCGATCACTTCGTCGGCGCTGACATCTCGCTCGGACGGAGGTTTGAGTCGAATGACGACGCGTCCGACGTTGCTCCCGGTGACGCCGCCGGTTCCCTGACCGGCGGTGGACATCAACGCTTCGACGTTCGGATTCGCGCGGATCGCGTCGGTCATCGTGCGCTGCCGCGCAACGAGATCGTTAAAAGCGACACCTTCGGGCGCCCGCGTGTTGCCGGCGATCACACCCGTGTCCGCATTTGGAATAAAGCCTTTGGGAACGATAACGGCGAGCCACGCTGTCGCGGTGAGAATCGCGACCGATGCGAGCAGCATCAGTCGGCGATGGCGCATTGCCCATTCCAGGCTTTGCCTGTAGCCGTCGCGCGAGCGATCGAAAACGGTCTCGAGCATCCGGTACATGCGGCCATGCTCTTGCGTTGGCCGCAAAAATAATCCGCAAAGCATCGGCGTGAGCGAAAGAGATAGAAGCCCCGAAATCAGGACGGCGACGCCGACCGTGACGGCGAATTCCTGAAAAAGCCTGCCCAATATTCCGCCCATGAACAGGATCGGAATGAACACCGCGGAAAGCGACAGGGTCATCGAGACGATGGTGAAACCGATTTCGCGCGTGCCATCCAGGGTCGCGGTGAGACGATCCTTGCCCATTTCCATGTGGCGGCTGATGTTCTCGAGTACGACGATAGCGTCGTCAACAACGAAGCCGACCGCGAGCGTTAACGCCATCAGCGACAGATTGTTCAAGGAGTAGCCGAGCAAATACATGACGGCGAAAGTGCCGAGCACCGAAGCCGGCAGAACGAGCGCGGTGATCAGAGTCGAGGAGAGGTTGCGCAGGAAAACGAGGATGACCCCGACAACGAGCACCATCGCCAGCAGCAGCGTGAAATTGACGTCATGGATGGATTCGGCGATGAATTCCGAGCGGTCGGAAAGAACATCCAAATCGACTCCGGGAGGAAGCTCGTCGCGCACTTCGGGAAGAAGCTCGCGAATACTGCGCACGACCTCGACGGTGTTGGCGCCGGGCTGGCGCTGCACGGCAAGAATGATCGCGCGATTGCCGTTGAACCACGTCACGGTCTTGATGTTCTCGACGCTGTCCACGGCGGTTCCGATGTCTTTCAGGCGCACCGGCGCGCCGTTCTGCCAGGCGACGATCACGTTCTGAAAATCGGCGGCGCGCTTCAAGTCGGCGTCGGCCTTGACCGGATAGCTGCGCTCGGCGCCCTCCATGACTCCCGAAGGCCGATTGCTATTCGCGGCCTGCACCGCCGAAACCACTTTGTCGAGTCCGAGCTTGCGCTGCGCGAGCGCATTGGGATTGAGGTGAATGCGAACAGCATATTTTTGCGAGCCGTAGACGACGACCTGCGCGACTCCGGGCAAGGTAGAAAGCCGCTGCGTCAAACGATTGTCGGCGAACTCGTTCAACTCGGTCAGCGGTAAGGTCTCGGCGGTGAGCGCGAGATACAAAACCGGGCTATCGGTCGGATTGACCTTGCGCAACTGCGGTGGATCAATGCCTTCGGGAAGTCTTCGCATCACGGTCGCGATCGCCGACTGCACGTCTTGCGCGAGCGTATCGATGTCGTACTCCAAAGCGAACTGCAAGCTAATCCGGGTCGAGCCCGAACTCGAAACCGAGCTCATGGACTCTAAGCCCGCGATCGTCGTGAACTGGCGCTCAAGCGGCGTCGCGACCGCGCTCGCCATCGTTTCAGGATCGGCGCCGGGAAGACTGGCGGAGACTGAAAGCGTGGGGAAATCCACCGTTGGCAGATCGTTGACGGGAAGCGTCTCGTGGGCGAACCAGCCGAAGAAACACAGCGCCGCAACGAGCACCGCGGTCGCAACCGGGCGTCGGATGAAGATGTGGGAGAGGTTCACGATTTGGGAGGCAAAAAAATTACGTCATTCCCGTCAAACGGGAATCCACTGGACCCGTGAATCGACGATGTCAAAGAGAGAGCGTCATTCTTGCGCAAGCGGATTTCACTGGACCCGTGAATCGACGCGTCAAAACGAGAGGCGTCATTCCCGTGCAAACGGGAATCCAGTGCGGTGTTAAGCACAAATTTCGTCATACAAGTCATTCCACTTTGGATTCTTTTCTTCGATAAGACTGATCTTCCATGCTCGATTCCATTTTTTAATTTGTTTCTCTCGGGTAATTCCCGCCATCGCATCTTCGTGCGTTTCATACCAAACGAGATTTTTGACACCGTATTTCTTCGTGAAACCAGAAACGAGACTATTCTTGTGTTCCCAAACTCGCTTAACAAGGTCGGAAGTAACGCTATGTAAAGCGTACCGTTACGTTTGCTAGCCAGAATGTAAACGTAGAAGTTTCTAATCACAGGCGTATGGATTCCCGTTTTCACGGGAATGACAAGTTACGCGGTCCTTTCGAGCAAGATGGAAGCTCATAAACCATGCTTGGGGTTTTCCGCCCGCGGGCTTTCCCGAAGGGTCACCGCCTTGCCCGCCGTCAGATCGTAGGGAATCTCGACGATCACGTTTTCGCCGCCTTGCAAGCCTTCGGCGATGACGGCAAGGCGCTCGATTTGCCGCGCGACATTCACCGGCTGCATTTTCGCTCTGCCGCTCTCGACAACCCAGACGAAAGATCCTTGCTGCCCGGGTTGCACGGCGATCGCAGGAACGACGACCGCATTCGGCTCGACTCTCAAAATCAGACGCGCGGTCACGAATTCGCCGGGCCAAAGCGTTTCCTTTTCGTTCGGCATGCGCGCTTTGAGCAATACTGTTCCCGTCTGCGGATTGACTGCGTTGTCGATGAAAACGACTTTGCCTTCGGCGATAACGCCGCCCTGGTCGCGAGTGATCTCGACCCGCATATCACCGCCCCGCGCGCGCACTTGATCGAGCCAACCTTGTGGAATATTGAACGCGATCTCAACTGGGCGAATCTGATTGATGACGACGAGCGGAGAGTTTGCGGCGACGAGATTGCCTTCTTTTACGGTCAGGCTTCCTGTTCGTCCGGTGATCGGAGCGTGAATCGTCGCATAGCTCAGATTGACTTTCGCCGCCTCGACCAGCGCCCGATTCGCCTCGGCGGTCGCGGCGAGTGCCTTTGACGAGGCAAGCGCCTGCTCGTATTCCTGCCGTGTGATGTATTCCTTCTGCGCCAACGGTTCGAGGCGCTCGGCCTGTGCGCGCGCTTCCTGCAACTGCGCCTGATCGCGAGCGACGTTGGCTTGTGCCTGAGCGAGCGCGGCACGCGCCGCGCGCTCGTCGATGCGAAAGAGGAGCTGCCCTTTCTCGACCCGATCGCCTTCGGCGAATTCGACGCCGGTCAGCACACCGGCGATTTGCGCACGCACTTCAACTTTATGCTGCGGTTCGACCGTTCCAACTGCCTCGATAATCACTGGCATCGACTGCACTTTCGCGGCTATCGTCTTGACCGCGACCGGTTCGTCCTTCGACGCCTTACGGTCGAATGTCTGCGCCCGGTCCTTGCCGGTCGTCATATAAATCCCCGTGGCGGCGACCGCGAGAACGATGGCGATGAGCAGTGCTTTGATCATTGCGTCGTCTCCCAAATCGTTACAATGGGATCGACGGAAAGCGCTCCGCGCGAGTAAGCCAGTCGCGCAAGCCCCGTGTACCAGTCGAGTTGCGATTGAATGAACTGCACGCGCGCGGTGGCGAGGTCGCTTTGCGCCGTGAGCAAATCGAGGAGCGTTCCTACGCCGGCTTTGTATCTTCCGAGCGCGACTTCGGCCGACTGATC
>JBOIGA010000191.1:0-5983 GCA_050741875.1 Burkholderiales bacterium | reverse complement strand
GGGAATCGAATACAGATCACATTTTTCGCTACTGGGGCAAGGCGAGGCCCGTTACGGACCACGGCCCTGTATTTCACGCCTTGCCATATCACAGCCTGGATGTAGCGGCAGTGGGAGTTGAATATCTACGTCGTGCCTCCTCTGTCCGCCATCTGTTAGTTCAAGCGCTTCGAATCAAGTCGGATGCTGCGCTTGAGGGATGGGTTGCCTTCTGGCTCGCGCTGCACGATCTCGGCAAATTCTCCGAGGCCTTTCAGAGCCAGAGGGCGGACCTATTCGAGGACTTGCGCGGACGCCCGCCAGATACAAGCAAGAGCTACCGTGTGCGGCACGACACTCTTGGCATGCTGTTTTGGAGCGCCAAGCTCGCAGAACTTGCGGCAGATGAAGCGTGGTTTGGTCCTGACACAGAATCCCATCTGTATGGACTCGACTACTGGATGCGTGCTGTCACCGGTCACCACGGTCAGCCACCCAAGGAAGCCGCAGAGTTTTGGGAACAGCATTTTGACAGCGTGCAGGACCGCGCTGCGATATTCGCGTTCGTTGCCAGGATCCGTTCACTACTGGTGGACGAGACCGTCGCGGCAGTTCCGAGCGCTATGGACGCCGAAAACTTTCGTCTGGTGAGCATGGAACTCTCCTGGTGGATCGCCGGCCTTGCTGTGCTTGCCGACTGGCTCGGATCGAATACCGATTTCTTTGCTTATCGTACCGATTCCGATCACCCTTCTGACCTCACGGAATATTGGAAGTACGCCAAGGGACAGGCGGTGTTGGCGCTAGACGCTGCAGGGGTGATACCACTACGTAATAAGTCGGCGCTGGGTTTCGCTGAACTGTTTCCTGGAATCATCGTTCCCTCGCCGCTGCAAGCCTGGGCCGACACAGTTGAACTGGGGCAAGGGCCACAAATCCACCTTCTCGAAGACGTGACCGGTGCGGGAAAAACCGAAGCAGCAGTAATGCTCGCACACCGGTTGATCGCAGCCGGCTGCGCGGATGGATTCTTCATAGGCTTGCCCACGATGGCAACCGCCAATGCCATGTATGACCGAATCGCACAGGTCTACGGCAAGCTGTTCTTAAGCAGCGCAAGTCTCGCGCTTGCGCATAGCCAGCGCAATCTGGTCGAGGCCTTTGCAGAATCGATTTTGCCTCCTGGACCGAGGGAATCGGATGCACAACAAGCCGATGACACGGCAACCGCCCGCTGCACGTCTTGGCTGGCTGATCACAACAAGCGCTCTTTACTCGCGCCCGCTGGTGTCGGCACGATCGATCAAGCACTGCTGGCCGTGTTGCACAGCAAGCACCAGTCTCTGCGCCTTCTCGGCTTATTCCGCAAAGTGCTGTTGGTTGACGAGGTTCACGCCTGTGATGTGTATATGCAAGGCGTCCTCGAAGCCTTGCTGGAGTTTCATGCGCGCGTTGGTGGCAGCGCGATCTTGCTGTCCGCCACGCTGCCACAACGAATGAAACAGGCGCTGCTGAACGCGTTTGCACGAGGTTGCCGCTCGTCAATGCCTACCCCCCTGCTGGCCGAGCAGTACCCGCTTGTCACATCGTGGTACAGCGGGGAACCCGATCCGGTAGAGCATTCCTTGCCGACACGTGACGACGTGCCACGTGTGATCGATGTACGTTATGTTCGTGATGAAGATACGGTTGTTGCAGCCATCGAGGCGGCACTCGCAGAGGGGAAGTGCGTCTGCTGGATACGCAACACGGTGGCTGATGCCCTCACCGCATTCGAGATGTTCAGGAATAAATGCCCTGCGGCAAGGCTCACACTGTTTCACGCTCGTTTCGCGCTATGGGACAGGCTTCGGATCGAGCGCAAGGTGCTCGCTTGGTTTGGGGAGCGCAGCACTCCTTTGCGGCGTCGCGGACGCCTGGTGATTGCCACACAGGTTATCGAACAGTCGCTCGACGTGGATTTCGATTTTGTGGTCACTGACCTTGCTCCTGTAGACCGACTGATCCAGCGGGCCGGCCGTCTGCAACGCCATCCCCGCGATGAGCGTGGCCGGCGACTACGCGATGCCTCCGCGCGCGATCGGCGCGGCAAACCTTGTGTGTGGGTCTTTGGGCCGCCTTGGTCAGACGACCCCCCCTCCGATTGGTACAAAAAGGCGTTCCCCAAAGCCGCTGGCGTCTATCCCAATCACGGGCAACTCTGGTTGACCACCAAGTCACTGCGTGACGGCCACATCGCGATGCCTGAAGATGCGCGTCGCCTGATCGAGGGCGTATTCGGTGAAAAGGCCGAGTTTCCCGCCGGCCTTCAATCGAATGCCGACACGGCAGAGGGTAAAGGGTACGCTGATGCGAGCCTTGCCCGGCAGAACACCATAAAGTTGGCCGTCGGCTACGAGCGCGGAGGCATGGACTGGTGGTCAGAGGCCAAGACCCCTTCGCGCTTGGGGGAAGCAACCATGAAAGTTTTGCTTGCGCGATGGGACGGTGAGCGTCTGCGTCCTTGGATAGACGGGCATCATGGCTGGGCCTACAGCAGTGTGCGGATCCCCGAGCGCCTGATCGCTCGCCGTGCAGAAGCCTCCATTGCAGCGCGAGAGACCGCGGTGCTGCAGCTGTTGCAGTCGTTTCCTGGCAAGGGTGATTGGTCGGTATTGCTGCCGCTCGAAGAGATGCCGAAAGGTTGGATCGGTGCGGCGTGGAGTGCGCCTACGCCCTACAAACCCGAAAGATTACTGAAGTGGGTGTATGACCCGCTCATGGGACTTCGTCAGTGTGAGCGAGACGTTTCCACGGACGAGGGGGTGGAATGAATCTCTTGAACGAACCCTGGATACCCGTCCGCCGACGCGACGGCAATCGGGCATGGATCGCACCGCACCAGTTATCCGAGGCAGACTTCGTCGCTTTCGACGCCGACCGGCCTGACTTCAACGGCGCGCTGGCGCAGTTCGCGATCGGCCTGCTACAGACAACTACTCCCGTCGATAGTCCGATCGTTTGGAGCCAGCTATTCTCGAATCCGCCGGACGCGCCGACCTTGAAGAACTGGTTTGCGGCTGTTGTGGCAGCCTTCGAGTTCGATGGAGCAGGTGCGCGATTCATGCAGGACCGCAGCCTGCAGCCGGATGAGGGCGCTACGAACACGGTCGGTGCCTTACTGATCGAGTCACCTGGCGAACAAACTCTGAAAAACAACGCCGACCACTTCGTCAAGCGGGGACAGATTGATGCGATGTGCCCCCACTGCGTCGCCACTGCCTTGCTGACATTACAGACTAACGCGCCGTCGGGTGGCGCTGGCCATCGTACCGGGCTGCGCGGCGGCGGTCCGCTGACGACGTTGATGACGAGTCAGCTACAGCGCAGCTTGTGGCACGACCTATGGCTGAACGTTCAGGAGCGTTCAGCGTTCTTGGCGCGTTGCGGCGACCCGACCAAGACTGAATTGCACTTCAGCTTTCCTTGGCTGGCTGACATTAGCTCGATTCAAAAGGAAGGCGGAGAAACGGCGCCAATCCAGATCCATCCAGCTCATATCTTTTGGGCAATGCCAAGGCGTATCCGGCTGGACTTCGATACTGCGGGTGAGTGCAGCATCTGCGGACGGGCCTCAGATCGCCTGGTACGACGGTACATCACTAAAAATTATGGACTCAACTACAAGGGGCCTTGGGATCACCCACTCTCGCCGTATTACGAAACCAAAGAAGGATGGTTGCCTTTGCATCCTCAGCCCGGGGGATTCGGCTATCGTCACTGGCTCGCATGGGTATTTGGAATAAGTGCCGACAAGCAGCAGCGTCGGCGGGCGCGGGTGGTTAATCATGTACTGACCCATCGAAAGCGGGAAACTCCTGGGCAATTGCGCTTGTGGGCGTTCGGGTACGACATGGACAACATGAAGGCCCGTTGCTGGTACGAATCGACGTTACCGCTTTACGGTTTGGAGGCGTGTGAGCGCGATGCCCAACAGCGCATCGAATCCGAGGTTGGTATCTGGCTCGCGGGTGCCGAGATGGCGGCTCGCTTCGTGCGTGGCGCGGTAAAGGACGCTTGGTTCGGCCGCGGCGCGCGCGGCGATTTTAGTGCCATTGATGCGAGCTTTTGGAGTCGCACCGAGCCGATGTTTTATCAACATCTGCAGAGACTCATCGAAACGGTGCGAAACGGTCGCAATTTCGACGCTCTTCCCCCGCGTGAGGCGTGGCATCGGGCCCTTGCGACAGCAGCTATAACTCTCTTCGATGAAGAGTTCGTCGGCACAGGTCCCGTTGAGCGCCAGAACCCACAACGCATCGCGAAGGCGTTTCAACAAATGCGAAGGAATCTATGGGGGCCGAAGATTCGGTTGGCATTCGGCATGCCGGTGTCGGAAACGGCCAAGACGAAAGGCAGAACCAAATCCGCGCGCGGCGCGGCATAAGGAGCAAGCATGAGCACGCAGTTCAACAAAGATCCTTACCTCGGCAAAGTCTTGCTCGAATGGTGGGAAGGGCTAGATGGTGACCGCGCCAGCCGCGCGATCCTGCGGCGCGCCTCTTCTGTTATGGCGGTTGCACTAACTTCCCCGTATCAGAGGCTTTACCGGCGATTGAACATCAGCGACTGGGCGGAGCACCGGAAAGATCGCTTAGCCGCTGTTGTTGGTCTGCTGGCGCATGTGAAACAGAACGATGAGAACACGGTGGCCAAAGGCATGAGCCTGAGAGATGAAGGTGGAGATCGACCGCGCGTCAGCGAGCTGCGATTCCGGCGCTTGCTGGAGTCGCCGGATCTCGATGCGCTCTTTGTCGGACTGCGGCGTGTGCTGCCGCTCATGGGGCACCGGGTAAACGTGCTCGCGCTGGCAAACGACATTGTGCACTGGGGTGATGCTGTGAAGAAGCGATGGGCCTACGACTTTGAATGGCCCGAGAAGCCCAGGAACTGAACAACATCCAAACTTCAAGAAGGAGTGAGCGATCATGTCCCGTTTTGTGCAGCTCCATCTGTTGACCAACTATCCTCCGTCCAACCTGAATCGTGACGACACTGGGCGCCCAAAAACTGCGCTGCTGGGCGACGCAATGCGTCTACGCATTTCCTCGCAGAGTCAAAAGAGGGCGTGGAGAACCTCTGACGTCTTTGATGTTTCTCTGGCTGGGCATCTCGGTGTTCGCACAAAGATGAAGGGCATCGAAATTTTTCGTGCCCTGAAAGAAAAGGGCGTGGACGCGAAGACGGCTCGCGACTGGGCAAAAGGGATCGCGGGCTGTTTTGGTAAGCTGAAGTCCGACAAGAAGACGGAGAACGACGAAGATTTGCAAATCGAACAGCTCGCCCATCTCAGCCCTGAGGAAGACGCCGCGATTGATGCCCTCGTGAAGGTTTGTGCAGAGCGCAGAAGAGGGCCGGAAGACAATGAACTGAAGTTGCTGCTCAAGCCAAAGACGGCTGTCGACATTGCAATGTTCGGCCGCATGCTCGCCGATTCCCCCGCATACAATATGGAGGCGGCCGTACAAGTAGCTCACGCGATCACAGTTCATAAGACGGCGGTCGAGGACGATTACTTCAGCGCCGTGGACGACCTGAACGCTGGTCTCGAAGACAGAGGAGCGGGACATATTGGCGAGCGCGGTTATGGAGCCGGCTTGTTCTATCTCTACATCTGCATCAATTGCGAACTACTGGGAGAGAATCTCGGTGGTGACGATGCACTGAAGAAGAGGGCTTTAGAGGCGCTGACCCACGCCGTTACGAAAGTATCGCCGACCGGTATGCAGAATAGCTTCGCATCGCGCGCTTATGCGAGCTATGTGCTTGCTGAGAAGGGCAATCAGCAGCCACGTTCGCTGGCACAAGCATTTCTCAAGCCGGTGAAGCCCTTCGACAACGAAGACATGCTCGAAAAAGCGGCAAAGGCTCTGAACAAGCGTTGCGAGAACTTCGACAAGGTTTACGGCGCCTGCGCGGACTCGCGGTATCAGATCAATGTCGAGACAGGCGAGGGGTCGCTAGC
>JBOIGA010000190.1:0-6027 GCA_050741875.1 Burkholderiales bacterium | reverse complement strand
CGCCACCTCACCGTATCCGGGGATATTCACCTTCGGCGCGATCTCTTTGAGCGGAACCAGCACGAAAGCGCGTTCGTGCAGCCGCGGATGCGGGATCGTCAAGCCGGGCTCGGCGATGACGTGATCGCCGTGCAGCAAGAGGTCGAGGTCGAGCGTGCGCGGCGCATTTCTGAATTCGCGCGAACGCCCATGCGCCCGCTCGATGGCGAAAAGCGCGTCGAGAAGCTTGCGAGCGCCGAGCGCCGTTTCAACCTTGGCGACGGCGTTGATGAAGTCGGGTTGATCGACATAGCCGACCGGCGCCGTTCGATAGAGCGAGGAACGGGCAATGACGCGAATCCCTTGGATCTCATCGAGTTCACGAAAAGCCTTGCCGACTTGTTCGGCTGGCGAATCGATGTTACTGCCCAACGCGACATAGGCCACGACGAATGGCGCGCTCACGTCGCCGGCTCCGCCTGAGTGACGGCTTTTGGTTTTCGGCGCCGCCGTTTACGCCGCGGCTCACCCGGAAGAAGCATCGCTTTTCGTTCATCGGCGTCCACGCTTTGAAAGCGCCGCCACCACTCGGCTATTTCGCTTTCGACTTCGCCGCTTTGAGCGCGAAGATTCAAAAAATCGAAACCGGCGCGAAAGCGCGGGTGGTTGAGCAGGCGAAAAGCGCGCGCACCCGAACGGTGCGCGAAACGCGGCTGCAAACTCCAGATGTCCTTGGTGACAGCGCAAAAGCGGCGCGGAATTGCCAGCGTCTCGGTCTGCAGGTCAATGACCTGGTCCATCGCCTGCTTCAACGCCGCGTGCGGAGACATTCCCGCTTTTTCCGCTGCGCTCCACGCCGACAACACCTCGTGCCAGAGCAAAGTCGCAAACAAAAAGCTCGGCGAGACTGGCTTCCCCTGCCGAATGCGCTCGTCGGTCTCCGCCAGAGCGAGCCAGACGAAACGTTCGCCAAGAGGCTGTTCCAGTATGACGTCCAGCAAAGGCAAGAGTCCGTGATGCAGGCCTTGCGCGCGCAACGCGCGCAGGCATTCGGTCGCGTGCCCCGAAAGCAAGAGCTTGAGCATCTCATCGAAAACACGCGCGGCAGGAACGAAGCGCAAGAGCGGGGCGAGCTTCGCGATCGGCGCGGCGGTGGCGGAATCCAGCTTGAGTCCGAGCGCGGCGGAGAGCCGTACCGCGCGCAGCATTCGCACCGGGTCCTCGCGATAGCGCGCCTCGGCATCGCCGATCGTCCGCAAGCGGCGCGCGACGAGATCGGCGTAACCGCCACGGTAATCGAGAATGCGCTCGCTCTTCGGATCGTAGAAAAGCGCGTTGACGGTGAAATCGCGTCGTGCGGCGTCCTGCGCCTGCGTGCCGAAAACGTTGTCGCGCAGCACCCGTCCGCGCTCGTCGACTTCCGAAGCCGCGTCGTTGCCGCGAAAAGTCGAGACCTCCACAATCTCGCCGTCGTTGATCACTTGCACGAGACGAAAGCGGCGCCCGATGATGCGCGAGCGCCGGAACAGTCCCCGCACGCGGTCGGGAGTGGCATCGGTGACGACGTCGAAATCCTTCGGCCGGCGTTTGAGTAGAAGATCGCGCACCGCGCCTCCTACGACGAAAGCAGCGTGGCGCGATTGCGTCAACGTCATGGTGACTTGTCTCGCCGCCGGCGAAATCTGATCAGCGCCAATGCCGTGCCGTGCGCGGGGTATGACAATAGGCGCGTCATCGCTGGCGAACACGCGTCGCAAAAACTTACGGATCATTCAGCGAAGATTATACCTTCACCTTTACGGTCACTGGCCTTGGCGCAGCAGTTCGCGCAAGGTCGGCAGAGTGATCGCGCGCCGAGTTTGCAACGAATAACGATCGAGCGCGTCGAGCGTAGCGAAAAGCGTTGGCAGGTCGCGCGCTTCGCGCGACAAAAGGTAGTTCACGACTTCGCCCGCTACCTCGAATCCGCGCGAGCGTGCGTGGCTTTCGAGCGCTTCGGCCTTTTCGCTGTCGGAAAGCACATGGATTTCGTAAACGAGCCCCCACGCCAGACGCGAGCGCAAATCGTCGCGCAAGCGCTGCCGCGACGGTGGCGTGTCGGCGGCGATCAAGAGAGGAAGCTTGACCGACGCGCGATCGTTGTAAAGCGAAAACAGCGCGCTCTGCGCGTCTTCGTCGAGATCGTCGACGCGGTCGGCCACGACGAGATCACAGTTCGAGAGCTCGTAGAACTTCGCCCCCTCGAAATGTTCGGCGCGGCCGCCGCGCGTTCGAACTTCGCTCACCGCGGCATTGAGCAGATGACTTTTTCCGGCGCCCGGCGCGCCCCACAGATAGAGGCAGCTCGCCGAACCTCCGGCGCAGACTTCCCTCACCGCGGCGAGAGCTTCTCGATTTCTTCCCAGAATGAAGTTGGCGAAAGTCTGCGCGACGAAGGGAGCGAGATCGAGAACCAACTGTTGCATCGCTAAAGCGGCAGGCGGGAGGCAGGAGGCCTGTCCTGAGCGAAGTCGAAGGACGGCAGGCGGAAAAGCAATCTCCCTCTTTGGGTCGCCGCGTAGAAGTAGCTGAGCGGTTTACTCCTCACTCGTCGCTTCGCTCCTGGCGGCGATAACGACCTCTTCGGCGGGCTCGGTGTAAAGCGGGCTCTCCGTATAAGTCCGATGCAGACGCCTGAAACCGACCATCAGCGCGGCGCTGACAGGAAGCGCGAGCAACACGCCGAAAAAACCGAAAAGCTTGCCAAAAGCGAGCAGCGCGAAAATCACGAGCACGGGATGCAGGCGGATCCGGTCGCCAACGAGCCAGGGGGTCACAACCATGCCTTCGAGGAATTGTCCGAGAAAGAAAACGATCCACACTGGAATCAATCCTGTGAAGCTTTGAAACTGAATGAGTCCGGCGAGCGTCGCCAGAACAAAGCCGACGATCGCGCCAAGATAGGGAATGAAAGTGAGAAGCCCGGCGAGAATCCCTATCGGCAGCGCGAAGTCGAGTCCGACGACCCACAGCCCCGTCACGTAAAAACCTGCGAGCAGAAACATCACCGACAACTGCCCGCGCAGGAATTGCCCCAGGACGTTGTCCACGTCGCGCGCGAGTGAGCGCGTTTCATCGCGCCAGCGCAAGGGAATCACGCCGTCAATCGCGGCAACTATCCGGTCCCAGTCGCGCAGGACGTAGAACAGCACCACAGGCATCAGCACGAGATTAGTGACGAACTCGATCAACGCGAGCCCGCCGGTCGTCAGGGTGGGAATGAGCCTGCGCGCGAGGCCCTGGGCGGCGGGAAAGCTTTCGCGAAACGCTTCCCGGATTCCGGCGATATCGAGTTTGATGTCGATCCCAAGACGTTCGAGCCAAGGAGAAAGATGCAAGCGCAAGGTTTCGAGATACTTCGGGAAGTTCTGCATCAAGATCACCGCTTGCTCTTCGAACAGGGGCACGAGAATAACCAGGACGAGAACGACCGAGCCAGTCAAAAGCGCCATGACGATAAGCACCCCGAGCGTGCGCGGAACCCTGCCGGCTTCGAGTCTGTCGACGAGCGGATCGCCCATGTACGCCAGAATCGCCGCGAGCAAAAATGGCGTGAGAATGGGACTCAATAGATAAAGCAGATACGCGGCGAGCGCGACGAATGCGAGCCAGAAAAGCGATTGCGCGCTCAAGGGCCGATCGGAGGTCAATGTGGTCGAAAGCTTGGGTTAGAATGGGCCGCCGTAACTTTAGCCTCTGAAGTCGTAGAACTCAATGTAAGGAATCTCCGATTGAGTCCCACCATGGTCGCGACGATACTTTGCGAGATGAGATGCGACACGGGACGCGCGGTGAATGGTCATTCCATTCACAAGCGGCCCGGTGATGCAGGTCGCTCGCAAAGCGATCGTCCCTTTGGGTTTCGACGATAATGGGCCGTCTACGTCGCCGAGCCCGTGGCAGGCGCTTTGCGCCTGCCAGCGTGCCGGACCATTCGACGAACGCAGCGGCCAAGCCGCTGCGTAAGGAGGCCGTAGGAACACTACTGTCCTCAGCCGCTCGTCTAGTAGCCAACCCATTCTCGTCGAAACGCGATCCATGAAGGACTCAATCAGAGATTCCCTGACCTATCGGGACGCCGGCGTCGACATCGATTCGGGCGACCGTCTCGTCACCCACATCAAGGCGCTGGCGAAGAACACCCGGCGCCCCGAAGTGCTCGCCGGTATTGGCGGATTCGGCGCGCTTTTCGACATTTCCAAACGCTACCGCAACCCGGTGCTCGTTTCCGGAACCGACGGCGTCGGCACCAAGCTCAAGCTCGCTTTCCAGACCGGCCGTCACGACACCGTCGGCATCGATCTTGTCGCGATGAGCGTCAACGATATTCTCGTCTCCGGCGCCGAGCCGCTTTTTTTTCTCGATTACTTCGCCTGCGGCAAGCTTGAGATTGAAATCGCGCGTCAGGTTATCGGCGGAATAGCCAAAGGTTGCGAGGAAGCCGGTTGCGCCCTGATCGGCGGCGAGACCGCCGAGATGCCGGGCATGTACGCCGAATCCGAATACGATCTCGCCGGCTTCGCCGTCGGCGTGGTTGAAAAGAACAAGATTATTGACGGCGCCAAGGTGAAGGAAGGGGACATCGTCCTCGGACTCGCCTCGTCAGGCGCGCACTCGAACGGCTATTCGCTGATCCGCAAAATTCTCGCGGCGCGAGAAATATCCTTGTCGTCCGAATTCGAAGGCAAACCGTTAAGCGAGACTTTGCTTGCTCCCACGAAGATCTACGTGAAGTCGGTGCTTAAGCTCCTGCCCAAGATTCCGGTGAAAGCGATGGCGCACGTCACTGGTGGAGGATTGCTCGAGAATCTTCCCCGCGTTCTGCCCGACGCATTGACCGCCGAGCTCGATGCGAGCGCGTGGACGCGTCCGCCGCTGTTCAAGTGGCTGCAAGCGCAAGGGACCGTGCACGATCACGAGATGTACAGGACCTTCAACTGTGGAATCGGCTTCATTGTTATCGTTTCGCCCGAGCACATCGAAGCCGCCGAGACGCAGCTTCGCGCAACCGGTGAAAGCGTTTATCGCATCGGTCGGGTTCGCCGCCGGCACGGTTCCGAAGCCAAAACGATCATCGAATGAAGCGGCTGGTCATTCTGATTTCCGGCCGCGGCAGCAACCTGCGCGCGATTCTCGAGACGAAGCTGCGGGCGAAGGTCGCAGCGGCGATCAGCAACAATCCGAAAGCGGCCGGACTCGAAATCGCCGCCGCGCGGGGAATCAAAATCCACGCCCTCGATCACAAGAAATTTTTGGACCGCGAATCCTTCGATTCGGAACTCGCCGAAGTCATTGACTCACACTCTCCCGATCTCGTCGTGCTCGCCGGCTTCATGCGAATCCTGAGTAATTGGTTCGTCAACCACTACCGTGGACGTCTCATCAACATTCATCCGTCGCTGCTGCCGGCTTTCCCTGGACTCAACACGCACGAGCGCGCGCTCGCAACCGGGGTCAAAATTCATGGCGCCACGGTGCATTTCGTCACCAATCAGCTCGATCATGGGCCGATCATCATTCAAGCCGCGGTCCCGGTACTTCCCGGTGATACCGCGGAGTCGCTTGCCGCGCGCGTTCTCGAAGAGGAGCACCGCATCTACCCGCAAGCGATCCGCTGGTTCCTCGCCGGCAAGCTCAAGCTCAAGGACAATTCGGTCATCGTGGAAAGACAGACGAAGATCTCAACGAAAGCGATGGTCATCGCGTGAAAGCGAAAGCTTCGCTACTCCTCGCCGCCCTCGCATTCGCCGTCGTGTCGGCGCAGGCGAAACCGCTTTCCGGCACAGTCAGCACGACTTATACCTTGACCCGCGGCGGCTCGACGCTGGGCACCGGGACCGAAACCTACCGCTCTGACGGAAAAAATTACAGCATCACCAGCGAAGCGCAGGGCGAAGGCATCTATCGTCTGCTCTTCGGCAACTTCAAGCGCGTAAGCCAAGGTAACGTGACCGGCGAAGGGCTCAAGCCGAATTCGTTCGAAGACGTGCGCAACGACAAGACCTACGC
>JBOIGA010000189.1:0-6041 GCA_050741875.1 Burkholderiales bacterium | reverse complement strand
GAGTTAAATTTAGGTCACATAGCGTCGCAAAAGCATTGCTTACCGCGAGCGGGATAATGCTGATGTCGCTCTTCCCAGTGCATTATTCCGCCGCGGCGAAGCCGAAGCCCGCTCCGCAGGATGTCGCTGGCACAGACGCGATTATCGAGCCGGCGCAGATCGGCCCGAACATGCAACTGACGATCGGCAAATCCACACTGCTTAGAATGCCTGCTCCGGTTGACCGCGTTTCCATCGGTAGCCCCGATATCGCGGACGTGACGCTGATTAGCCCGCGAGAGCTTTACCTCCTCGGAAAAACCATTGGCACGACCAATCTCATCCTCTGGAGCAAGACAAGAGGGGCGACGATCATAGATATTTCCGTCAATTTCGATATCAGCAGCTTGCGTGATCAGTTTCGCCGATTGATGCCGAATGAACCCGGAATCAAGGTGGACATGTCCGCGGAGTTTCTGGTTCTTGACGGAACCGTTTCGAGTGCGCTGGCGGTTGACCAAGCGCTTCAGATCGCGCAGTCGTATGTGAACAAACTTAACCGCGGATTGGTGCTGCCAGTTACGGCGGGTGGCGGCCAGGCTCAAGGTGGAACAACCGTCAGCATTGGCCGAACAGATCCAAAAGCCCTAAAGGACGTGGCGGGTAATTTTGTCATCAACCGCTTGAAAGTCACTTCTCCGCAGCAAGTTATGCTGGAAGTGAAGGTCGCGGAAGTCAATCGAAACCTTCTGGAAAGTCTTGGCGCACAGTTCAATCTTTCGCGCACCAACGGCGACTGGACTTATTCGATCATCTCCAGCTTCTTGAGCGATAGCGCGGGCCTCCTGACTGCGTTCAAGGCTCCTGACAAGTTGTTTCAGATCGATGCGGAAAAAGAAGACGGTCTCGTCAAGATTCTTGCCGAACCCAACGTCATCGCTATCAGTGGGCAGGAGGCAGAATTCCTTGCCGGCGGCCGAATTTTTATTCCAGTCGCGCGCGATAGCGGCACCGGCGGCGTCACGATCACTCTCGAAGAAAAAGAATTTGGTGTGGGGCTTCGATTTACTCCCACCGTGTTGGATGGCGGCCGCATCAATCTAAGAGTTGCGCCCGAAGTATCTGAGCTGTCGCAGACCGGCACGCCGTTTACGACAATTGGCGGGGTGACCGCGGTGATTCCCAGCTTTACTACCCGACGCGCGGCGACCACGGTTCAGTTGAACGATGGACAGAGCTTCGCGATTGCCGGATTGATTAGAAGCAATGTAACCGAAACGGTTCGACGGTTTCCGGTTCTGGGTGAAGTCCCCATCCTGGGCGCGTTGTTCCGCAGCAGCGAGTTTCAGGCCGATCGATCGGAGCTCTTGTTCATCATTACACCGCGTTTGGTAAAACCCTTGCCGCCAAATTACGCGCTTCCGACGGATAGCTATACGCCTCCGAGCCGGCCCGAATTCTTTCTCGAAGGAAAGATGGAAGGTTCTTCTGGTTCACAGTCCGAGATTCCACCGGTGAAGCCGGCGGGGCCGGGCGGATTCGAAGTCAAATAAGAGGAGATGGACACCATGGACATTACCCACTCTTTATGCGCCGCAATTTGTCTTGCGATGCTTGCCGGATGCGGAAACACGGGAACGCCCCGGCTCGACGACAGCTTCGGCTACGCGGTCAATACGGCAAAGGCGCAACAGACGGTCAATCCCGATGCATCCCTCAACACCGACCCCGTTGCCGGAATTGACGGGCCGTCGGCGGATGCAGCGATAGACGAATACAAAAATACTTTCGTGACGCCACCACCACCGCCCACGATTATCAACATCGGCGGCGGTATCTCGGGCGGCGCCGGGCAGTGAGCGAGACCGACAGCAGACAGCGGAGCTAGAGTGAAGATCGCGAAAATTGGAAATCGTCAGCGAGGAACCGTCATCATCCTTGTCGGAATATCCCTTGCGGTATTGATCGGTTTCCTCGGCATTGTCATTGATCTCGGACGTCTGTTTGTTACGAAAACCGAGCTGCAAAGCGCAATGGACGCTTGCGCTCTGGCGGCTTCCGCGGAGTTGAGGCAGGACGCGCAAGCGATCACTCGCGCCGTGAACGCGGGGATCACCGCCGGGACGCGAAACAACGTTCGTTTTCAGGCGGCTGCTGTTTCGATCGGGGCGGGGGACATTTACTTCAGCGACCGCTTGAGCGACAACTCGACGACATTTCCCTTCGGCTACGTTTCGAGCGCGACCGCGACCCCGGCAACAGCCAGATATGCGATGTGCGCGAGATCGGAAACCGGCATCGCGACATTCTTCATGCAGGCTCTGGAAGGTTTTCTAGGCCTTGCATCAACTCCCGATACCGTCGGTGCGTGGGGGACGGCGACGCTTGCGCCTTCGCAAATATCCTGCGCGATACCGATCGGACTTTGTAGTCAAGGTGCTGCGCCAACATTTGGTTTCAATGTAGGACAGTGGTACGACGGACGCTTTGGAGCCGGCGAAGGAGGCACTGGCAGTTATAACTGGATTGATTTCAATCCGGGGGAGACCACAGAGGGCTGCTCCGGCGGAGGTTCCAACGAATTGCGCTGTTTGTTCGCGGGTCCGGGACAGTGCAGTGTACCTGCGCCGGGAGCGCAGGTTGGACAACAGGGGGAGGCGCAAAACATAGCTCAGGGATGGAATTCGCGCTTCGGGTTGTACCAAGGCAGCATCAATTTTAGCAATGCGACGCCTGATTTTTCGGGGCTCGCGTATACCAGCGCAACGACACAGGGCGCCACTGAGATCACGTGGCCGAGCGGTTTCAATGCCTACAATGGCGCTGCCGGAGGCGGGAGCACCACAGCCAACTTTCTCGCCGCCCGAGCCAGTCATTCGACCTATCAGCCTTCGAACCCGATGAATATCAGCAATGGGTACCAAGGCATCACCAGCGCGCAGCACGCCTCGAATGGCGCCGACAGACGGATCGCCGTCGCGCCGGTCGTAGATTGCGCGCAATTGGCTGAGTCCAATCCGCAGACCGTGCCCGTTCTCGGATACGCGTGCGTGTTTATGCTGCATCCGATCAGCGGCCCAGAGGATGTGGAGATCGAGTTTCGTGGAATGGCGAATGATCCTGGCCCTGACAACCCCTGTGCGACCGGCGGGCTAGGCGGTGGGACTGCGGGACCTCTAGTTCCGGTACTCGTACATTGAGAGATGAGAGTTTTGGGCAAAGAGCGCGGTGCGGCACTTATCGAACTAGGCATTTCCCTGCCGCTGCTCCTATTGATTGTGTTCGGAATCACCGAATTCGGACGCGCAATCTTCGAATACAATACACTCGCTAAAGCGACGCGCGACGCTACTCGCTTCCTGTCAACGCGCGCGCCGGGGGACACAGCCGCGATCGCGGATGCGGAATGTTTGGCAGTTCATGGAAATCCGACTTGCTCTGGCCCTGCCTTGGTATCTGGGTTGACGACGGCAATGGTGAGTGTGTGCGACGCTTTGAGCTGTCCGGCAACGCATCAAGCACAAGGTACGGCTCCGGTTATTAACCTTGTCACGGTAACGATCGGTGGCGCGAACAATCCTTTTCCGTTTGATTCCGTCATACCGTTTGTACTTGCCGATATCAATTTCGGCGCCATCAGCGTCACCATGAAACAGGTTTTGTGAGTGAGATATCGCATGAGCGGACGTAACCGAATTCGACCGTTTTGCGCGCAACAAGGCGCGACGATGGTCGAATTCGCATTGGCCGCGACGGTGTTCCTGACGGTCCTGCTCTCGATCATGGATTTTGGACGGATCCTTTTTATCTGGAACGCGGCCGTGGAAGCGACCCGTTGGGGAGCAAGAACAGCGGTGGTGTGCAATAAAGCGACTCCGGACCAGATCCGTAGCCAGATGAGAAAAATTCTTCCTCAGCTCGCGAACGCCAACATCGTTATCAATTATTTCAACCCCGAGGGCGTTGTTAATAATTCTTGCACTCCTGCAAATTGCAAAGCGGTTGAAGTCAGCATTGCCAATTTCGACGTGCAGCCTATCTCACCGTTCATCGGTGTCGTCTTGCCGCCCGTACCGCCGTTCCAGACCTACTTGCCAAGGGAAAGCATGGAAGATGTCAATGGCGACGGTGACCAGAATCCGGTCTGTTTTCTATGAGAGCTTTCAGGCTTATGTTCTACGTCGGCAAAATTCCTCATCTTGAGTCCATACCGAAATGAAAATCGCGGTCATCTCTCCAAATCCGAAATCGCTCGAAATCATCGGACGCTATCTGCAGGCGGATGGCTCTCCGCATAGCGTTGCCCTCGTCGAGGGCGGAATGAGCAAGCTTAGAATCGTCGCCGATCAGCGGCGGCCGGATCTGATAGTCGTAGACAGCATGTGCCGCGATCTGGACGAACTGTCCGGACTCGAACAGTTGGGAATTGCTTATCCGCAAACGATGGTGATCTTGCTGTGTGCGAATCAGACGCCTGAGTTCTTGCTGAACGCGATGCGTGCGGGCGTGCGTGAAGTGCTGCCTTCTCCAGTAACGCGCGAGGCGCTGCAAGCGGCGATTCGGCGCGTAGAGATGAAGCTCGGCGTTGGCAAGAAGACAAGGCAGCCGGGAAAAGTACTGGCTTTCATCCCGTGCAAAGGCGGCAGCGGCGCAACCTTTATCGCGACGAATCTTGGTTATCAATTGGCGGCGGAAGGAAAAAAGACGCTCGTCATCGATCTAAATCTGCAATTCGGCGATGCGGTGTTATTCGTTCACGACCACAAATCGCAGTCGAATCTTGCCGACGTTGCGCGCAACATCAGCCGGCTGGATTCGTCGTTTCTCACCGCCAGCCTCGTCAACGTGACGCCGAATTTCGGCGTGCTTGCCGCGCCTGAAGATCCCGGGCAGGCGATGGAAGTGAAACCGGAGCACATCGACGTGCTGCTCAATCTCGCCGCGAACCAATACGATTTCGTCATTCTCGATATCGGACGCGTGCTTGATGCGGTCACTATCAAGGCGCTCGATCATGCTCACCAGGTCTTTCCCGTACTGCAAACTACATTGCCGTTCATTCGAGACGCGAGCCGCCTGCTTTCTGTCTTCCGTTCCCTCGGCTATTCAAAAGAAAAAATAAGCCTGGTCGTTAACCGCTACGACAAAAGCGCCGAGATCAAGCTCGAAGACGTCGAACGGTCTCTTGGCGTCAGTGTTTTCCGTACGATTCCCAACCATTTTGAAGCGGTTGCGGCGTCCGTAAACCACGGTAAACCCATCATGACCATCGCCAAAAATAATCCAGTGACAAAGAGCCTGACTGATTTCGCGCAGGGTCTACTCCGTCAGCCGGGCGAGGCCAATGGCTGGCTCGGCCGTTTGATTGGCCGGTAACAGCGGAATGAAAAACGAACTGCTCAGGGAGTATTGAGATGTCATTACGCGACAAGCTGCAAACCGTCAGTACCGAAAGCGTTCCGGTGTTGAGTCCGCGGGCGACGCCGATAGATTACGCCGCGCATTACGAACTGAAGAAACGTGTTCATCAGAAGCTGCTCGATCGTGTCGACCTTGCAGTCATGGAAAGTCTGTCTCCGGAGCGGCTGCGGCAGGAAATTAAAATCCTCGTCGAGCGCCTGCTTAACGAAGAGACCGTCGTCATCAATGACGCCGAGCGTAAATCGCTGGTGCGGGACATTCAACATGAAATGCTCGGACTGGGTCCCCTCGAACCGTTGCTCGCGGACCCGACGATTTCGGACATTCTCGTCAATACGTACCAGCAGGTTTTTGTTGAGCGTCATGGCCGGCTTGAGTTGACAAGCACGCGATTTTCCGACGATGCACATCTCTTGAAAATCATCGATAAGATCGTCTCGCGCGTCGGTCGCCGCATCGATGAGTCGAGCCCGATGGTGGACGCGCGCCTGCCTGACGGTTCGCGCGTGAATGCAATCATTCCGCCTGTCGCTGTAGACGGACCAATGTTGTCAATACGGCGCTTCGCGGTCACGCCGCTAAAGATGCAGGACATTTTGCAGTTCAAGAGCTTGACGCCGGAGATGGCGACTATTCTGGAA
>JBOIGA010000188.1:0-6042 GCA_050741875.1 Burkholderiales bacterium | reverse complement strand
GTAGACAACCCATTCTCGTCGAAACGCGATCCGTGTGCGACTGGATCAGAGGTTCCTCAAATGGCTGCGAACAAGGACATGGCTGGCGAATTCGACATCATCCGGCGTTTCTTTACCCATCCCGCGCGAAACGCGATTCTGGGTGTGGGGGATGATGCGGCGCTCATTGTGGCTGCCCCCGAGATGGAGCTCGCGATCTCGACGGATGTATTGGTCGCGGGAACGCATTTTTTCGCGGGCGCCGATCCCCGGCGACTCGGACATAAAGCGCTCGCGGTCAACCTCTCCGATATGGCTGCGATGGGCGCCGCGCCGCATTATGTCACGTTGTCGCTGACGATTCCGGCCGCCGATGAAAGCTGGCTGCGAGAATTCTCATCCGGGTTCATGGCGTTGGCACACGCTCATGGCGTTGAGCTGGTTGGCGGTGACACGTCCCGCGGACCTCTGAACATCGGCGTGCAAATCGTGGGAGAAGTTCCGAAGGGGCAGGCACTGCGGCGCGTGGGCGCGAAAGTGGGAGACGACATTTGGGTGTCGGGAACGCTTGGAGACGCCGCGCTCGCCCTCGCTCACTTGCTAGAAAAAATTGCGCTCGTCCCGGACGATCTGGCCCGTTGCGAAACCGCCTTGCATACTCCGGTCGCGCGGGTCGAGCTTGGACAAAGACTTCGCGGCATTGCCTCCAGCGCAATCGATATTTCCGATGGACTTATTGCCGATCTCACCCACATTCTCGACGCCTCGCGCCTTGCCGCGCTCATCGAGCTGGAAAAAATTCCGCGCTCCGTAGCGCTCAATCGTCAGCTTCCTTCTGAAATCGGGCTGCGCGCGCTGCTCGCGGGCGGCGACGACTACGAACTATGCTTTACCTGCGCGGCGGCCGAGCGAGCAAGAGTCCTCGCTTTGTCGCGCGAGCTAGAACTGCCTCTGACCCGAATCGGCCGCGCCGAGGCCGGCTGCGGCTTGACCATACGCGACACCGATGGACGTGTGTTCGATTACGAGGCAATGAAGATGGAAGGCTTTGACCATTTCGGTTGATCTTGATCGCCTCGCGCAAGCGCTCGCGAACGCGCTGAGAACGCGAAAACTCAGGCTCGTGACCGCGGAATCGTGTACGGGAGGCGGAATCGCCGAAGCCGTAACGCGGATCGCGGGAAGTTCTGAAGTTTTCGAGCGCGGCTTCGTCACCTACAGCAACACCTCGAAGCTCGAGTTGCTTGGCGTGAAAGCGACGACGCTTAAGAGATACGGCGCGGTAAGCGAACCGGTCGTGCGCGAGATGGCGATGGGGGCGCTCAAAAACAGTCGCGCCGAAGCCGCCATAGCGATCTCCGGAATCGCTGGACCGGACGGCGGAACCGCGGAGAAGCCGGTGGGGACGGTCTGTTTTGCGTGGGCCGTCAAGCACGGCGCGCTGCTGAGTCGGACCACGCATCTTTCGGGCGACCGCAAAGCGGTGCGCGAACGGGCGACCCTGGCCGCGCTCGCCGGTATGCTCGAAGTGCTTCTCCCCATCACGATTCGCGCGTCGTGTGACAGTGACGACGTTTGCTCCGTCCATCGCGCGGCGTTTTCCACGGAGACCGAGGCCCTGCTCGTCAACCAGCTGCAAGCGCGCGGAAAAAGCGTGGTGTCGCTCGTCGCCGAATGCGGCTCGGATATCGTCGGGCATATTCTGTTCAGTCCGGTGACGATTGACGAAAAGCCGGTGAATGGCGTGGGACTGGCGCCAATCGCGGTACTACCGGAAATGCAAAACCGTGGAATCGGCGGAAGATTGATCGCGGCTGGCTTGGCGGCGTGTCAAAGAACGGGAATCGGTTTCGTCGTCGTTCTCGGCGATCCGGGGTTTTACGAGCGCTTCGGATTCACGCCTGCAAGTGGACGCGGCCTGCGCAACGAGTACGGCGCTGAATCCGAGTTTGCGGCGATTGAACTTAGTCCGCAATCCATTCCCTCGAAGGGTGGGTTGGTGAAATATGCGCCTGAGTTTGCCGGGCTGGTTTTCGATCGCGGGTAAGGCCTACATGCGAATTCGCTTAATCCCGCGGTCGAGAGTGGTCTTGTTTATAGCGTCCAGATCGTGAGCCACGTAGAGATCGTCGAAATAAAGCCGTTCAGGAAAAGCGCTGCGCCACTTCACGTGGTACCAGCGGTCAATCTTCACGTTGCTATTTTCCTGATTGAACTCTTCGATCGCGAGTGGTTCCCCGGCGAACTTGTGATTGTGCAGACGGTTTATGTCATCGAAATAAAGCGGCACCTGACGCAACATCCTTTTGTTGGGCAGGGTGAAAATCTTGAGCGCATCGCGAGTCGAAGAATAAAAATCCAGGTCGAATGAGACGAAGCCGATCGGCGGCGGATCGTAATTGTCGAAAAAGCCAGGGACCGTCTCCGCAACGTTTCCCAAAATGAGCATCGTTCGGGAGGTCAACTGCGCGCGAAGCGCGCTCTCATCCATGGGGTAGTCTCCGGACCGGTACACATCAGGATGGTCGCGGTAATCGCCGATGAGCCGCGGCAGCCCTCCCCCGGCGTCAAAGCCGAAAACTTTTATCTCGACTCCGAGTTCCTTTTCCACGGCAGCCGCTTCCTTCTGCAGCACCAGCAACCCTTCGCCGCCTGCGACGCCAAACTCGATCACGGAGATCTGGTGCAGGCCTTGCTTGATTGCCTCTTCTGCCGCAGTCACCACACCGAGAAGATACGCGGGCCTTTTTGACACAGCCCAACGCGCCCGCGTCTTCACGGAAGGCGAGATAACGTGGAGCAGCGCCCACACGAATACCCTAAAAGGAGGTTCCATCGCCAGTCGTTCAAGAAACCGTGTCGTTTTCATCATTGTTCTTCGCCGTAAAGCTTTCACGAGACATGACAATTGATTTCATAAGTTGTTTCCCAACGAGTGACGGCGTTGAAATGAAAACGGATTCGCTTGCTTCACCTTTTGACGAATCAGACGATGTGACATAATTTTGCGAACTTATCTAGGGAAAATCCACATGGATGACAACAGAAGCAAGGCGCTTGCCGCCGCACTTTCGCAAATCGAAAAGCAATTCGGCAAGGGTTCGGTCATGCGCCTTGGCGAAGCCGACGTCGCGAAAGACTTGGAAGTTGTCTCCACCGGCTCTCTCGGACTCGACATGGCGCTCGGCGTCGGAGGATTTCCGCGCGGACGCGTGGTCGAAATATACGGTCCCGAATCGTCCGGCAAAACCACGCTGGCGCTCTCGGCGCTCGCCGAGATGCAAAAGCAGGGCGGGACGGCGGCATTTGTTGATGCCGAACACGCGCTCGACCCGCAGTACGCCCAAAAACTCGGCGTCAAGATTTCCGAGCTGCTTATCTCGCAGCCTGACAACGGCGAACAGGCGCTGGAGATCACCGATATGCTCGTGCGCTCGGGTTCGATTGACGTCGTCGTTATTGACTCGGTCGCGGCACTGACTCCGCGCGCCGAAATTGAAGGCGAAATGGGCGAGCCGCAGATGGGATTGCAGGCGCGGCTCATGTCGCAGGCGCTGCGCAAACTCACCGCCAACATCAAGCGCTCGAACACGCTGGTCATTTTCATCAATCAGATCCGCATGAAAATCGGCATCATGTTCGGCAATCCGGAGACGACGACGGGAGGCAATGCCCTCAAGTTCTACGCTTCGGTCCGCATTGATATTCGCCGCACCGGCTCGATCAAGAAAGGCGACGAAATCATCGGTAACGAGACGCGCGCCAAAGTAGTCAAGAACAAAGTGTCGCCGCCATTCAAGCAGGCCGATTTCGACATCCTCTACGGCCAGGGAATTTCGCGCGAAGGCGAAATCATCGAGCTTGGAGTCAACCACAAGCTCATCGAAAAATCGGGCGCGTGGTATTCGTACCGCGGCGAACGCATCGGCCAGGGAAAAGACAATGCGCGCGACTATCTCAAGGAGCACCCCGAGATCGCCTCCGATATCGAGAACAAGATTCGCGTCAACTCCGGCGTCGCCGCGTTGAATCGAGCGGGGTGAAACAGGAACCGTCGCTCGAATCACGCGCGCTCAAACTGCTTTCCCGGCGCGAACATTCGCGCGCGGAACTGCAAAAAAAACTTTCCGCCCACGCCGAAAATCCCGCGGAAGTCGACGCTCTGCTCGACAATCTTGAACAGCGGGGCTGGCTTTCCGAAACACGCTTCGTCGAAGCGGTGATCAACACCCGGCGGCGCCGCTTTGGCGCGGCGCGCATCGCTCACGAACTTCGACAAAAAGGCGTCGGTGAGGAATTAGTTGCCGCGCATGCAATCAAATTGCGGGAAACCGAGCTCGAAGCAGCGCGGGAAGTGTGGCGGAAGAAGTTCGGTGTTCGGCCGCGCAACAACGACGAGCGGGGACGGCAAGTGCGCTTCCTGCAAAATCGCGGCTTTTCGAGCGAAGTGATATTTCAACTACTCAAAGAGAAGGACTGATGGCGACTTATACGATGGACGGAAGAGTTGTCCCGGATTCCGCGCGCCTGCAACGAATCGAGCGTCTCGCGCATCTCATGGACGACAGCATTTCGATTCCCGGCACCGATCTGAAAGTGGGTCTCGAAGCGATTGTGGGGCTGATTCCAGGCTTGGGCGATCTCGCCACCGCGGTCGTTTCTCTGCACATCATTGCGGAAGCGAAAAAACTGGGCGTACCAAAAAAAATCCTCTCCAAAATGCTGTGGAATGTCGCCGTCGACACGGTCATCGGCGCGGTTCCGGCGGCGGGCGACGTCTTCGATGCTTTCTGGAAAGCCAACCGAAAGAACATCGATCTGATCAAGAAGCATTTCGAAAATGAGCGTTGAATTCGCCGGCGACTTCGCGATTCTTTGGTGGATCCTCGCGGGCTTGCTCGTCGCCGTGGGCATCGCCGGGACGGTGCTTCCCGCGCTGCCCGGAGTCGTGCTGGTGTTCTTTGGGCTGACTCTCGGCGCTTGGATTGGTGGTTTCCAGGAAGTCGGCGTCGGGACTATCGTCGTGCTGGCAGTGTTGACGCTGCTCGCTTATCTCATCGACTTTCTGGCAGGGGGTCTCGGCGCGAAAAAGTATGGCGCAAGTGGACGAGCATTTTTCGGCGCAGCGATCGGCGCCGTAGCGGGTATTTTCTTCGGAATTCCCGGATTGATCTTTGGCCCGTTTGTCGGAGCGGTCATCGGAGAGTATTCGGCCCGGCCCGATTTGTACCAGGCCGGCCGCGCGGGCTATGGAGCCTGGGTCGGATTGCTGCTCGGAACCGCAGCAAAACTGGCGCTCACGTTTTTGATGGTGGGGATTTTTATCACCGCGCTGATCTTTTGATTCAGAAGATCGGCAATTGCCGACAAGACTGTGAAATATGCTAAACGAAATGTGATGGGTTTATGCGGTGCATTTCACTCCTTGTCTTCGACGAACCGTTCAACGAACTTTTCAAAAGGAAGTCCGCTCTCGTTCCAAAGCCTAGTGAGATTTTCATATGTCTCCTTGCCCTCGTCGTTGAGACGCCAGTATCCATGGCGTGACCACGATAACAAGCCCTTTCCCTTTAGATCCTGTCTTGCCCACTGCACAACGTTAGGCCACCAAGGCCTGTCCTCGCCCGTCCCGTTTTTCTCTCGAAATCGTAATAGTCTGTTCTCGCTCAATAAGCCCAATAAGTTGAGCTGTCGGCTTGTAAGTATCCTGAGCTCTGATTTCTCGAAGATGCCCCTTCTCCTTTCCCAGAACATAAAGCAGCAGCGCGCGCCTTTAGGCGAATAATCTTGTCGTCTAAGTGCTGTCCCTCTGTAATCGGCATACTCTTCGGCTTTACGCTCCACAAGATTACGCAGTACCACCGACCGTCAACCCATCAATCCTGAGCGTCGGCTGGCCGACTCCCACAGGAACACTCTGCCCGTCCTTACCGCAGGTACCGATTCCGGGATCGAGCTGCAAGTCGTTGCCGATCATTGATACTCTGGTCAGCACGTCGGGACCGTTGCCGATCAAGGTTGCGCCTTTGATCGGCTGAGTGATCCTGCCTTGTTCGATCAGGT
>JBOIGA010000187.1:0-6151 GCA_050741875.1 Burkholderiales bacterium | reverse complement strand
CATAGTCCTGCTCGCGACCAATCGCGAAGGCTACGGCAATCTCAGCGAGCTCATCACTCTCGGCAGACGCAAAGCAATCAAGGGAAGCTACAAGCTCACACAAGAAGATCTCGCAAGCGGCGTTCCCGATTGTCTCGCGCTCCTGCTTCCTGAAGCGGAGCCGAACAGAGAATCCGCGCGCTGGCTGGCGAACGTCTTTCCCGGACGCGCATGGATCGCGGCCGAGCTTTTGCGCGGGAGCGATGACCGCGAACGTTTGCGCGAGCTTAAAACGCTAGCCTCGGAAACCGGGCTGTCGCTTGTCGCCGCGGGAGATGTGCACATGCACGTTCGCGCCCGCCGTGCGCTACAAGACACGCTGACCGCGATCCGCTTAAAGAGTACGGTGGCTAATTGCGGCTACGCTCTGCATCCCAACGGCGAGCGCCAATTGCGCCCGCTAAAAACGCTGGCGCGAATTTATCCGCGTGAACTGCTCGACGAAAGCGTCGCCATCGCCGAACGCTGCCATTTCTCGCTCGACTGTCTGCGCTACGAGTATCCCGAGGAACTAGCGCCACCCGGAGAAACCCCGGCGAGCTATTTGCGTCGGCTCACGGCCGAGGGAGTCAAGGCGCGTTTTCCCGAAGGCGCCCCGCGGAAAGTCTTGGAGCAAATCGAGCACGAGCTTCACCTGATCGCCGAATTGCAATACGAGCCTTACTTCCTCACTGTCTATGACATCGTCAAATATGCAAAGTCGCATGGAATTTTGTGCCAGGGACGCGGCTCGGCGGCCAACTCTGCGGTGTGCTATTGCCTCGGGATCAGCGAAGTCGATCCTGCTCGCGCGGAGATGCTTTTCGAGCGCTTTATTTCAAAAGAAAGAAACGAGCCACCCGATATCGACGTGGATTTCGAACATGAGCGACGCGAACAAGTCATGCAGTACGTCTACGAAAAATACAGCCGCGAACGCGCCGCACTCGCCGCGACGGTCATCACCTACCGCACGAGGAGCGCGATTCGCGACGTCGGCAAAGCGCTCGGGCTCGATCTCAATCAGGTGGATCGGCTAGCGAAAACGTTCGCTTTCTGGGAAGACCGCCATCGCATGATCGAGCGCCTGCGTGAAGCGGGCTTCGATCCCAGGAATCCGCTGATCGCGCGCGTGATCGCGCTCGTGAGCGAACTCATCGGTTTTCCCCGGCATTTGTCCCAGCACACTGGCGGCTTCGTCATTTCGCGCGGGGCTTTGTCGCGAATGGTCCCGATCGAGAACGCCGCGATGGAAGCGCGCACCGTCATCCAATGGGACAAGGACGATCTCGACAGCCTCGGGCTTTTGAAAGTCGATTGCCTGGCACTCGGAATGCTCACCGCGATCCGACGCGCGCTCGATCTCGTCTCGGTGTACCGAAAGAAACCGCTAACGCTTGGCGATATCCCGGCGGAAGACCAGGCAACTTACGAAATGATCGGGCGCGCCGACACGGTCGGGGTTTTCCAGATCGAATCGCGCGCGCAGATGTCCATGCTCCCGCGTCTGCGGCCAAAAACGTTTTACGACCTCGTGATCGAAGTCGCGATCGTTCGTCCGGGGCCGATCCAGGGCGGGATGGTGCATCCTTACCTGCGCAGACGACAAGGCTTGGAAGCGGTCGACTATCCATCATCTGCCGTGCAAAAAATTTTGGAGCGCACGCTCGGCGTTCCGATTTTCCAGGAGCAGGTGATGCAGCTTGCGATAGTCGCCGCGGGTTTCACTCCCGGAGAAGCCGACCAGTTGCGCCGCTCGATGGCGGCGTGGCGGCGGGCGGGAAGCCTCGCCAAATTCGAACAGCGTTTGCTTTCGGGAATGGCCGAGCGCGGTTATCGGCCCGAATTCGCGCGGCAGATTTTCCGGCAGATCCAGGGTTTCGGCGAATACGGCTTTCCCGAATCACACTCAGCGAGCTTCGCGATTCTGGTCTACGCATCGGCGTGGTTGAAACGCCACGAGCCCGCGGCTTTCACGTGCGCGCTTTTGAATTCGCAGCCGATGGGCTTCTATGCCCCCGCGCAGTTGCTCGCCGACGCGCGCAGTCATGGGGTGGAAATTCGCGCCGCGGATGTGCAGTTAAGCGACTGGGACTGCACGCTCGAAGCCAAAGATGACGGCGAGCCTGCGATTCGCCTCGGGCTTCGCATGATCAAAGGATTTGCCGAAGCTTCGGCGAAGCGTCTCGTCGCCGCATGCGCCATCAGCGCTTTTTCCGATGTCAGCGACATCGCGCAGCGCGCGCAGTTGAATCGAGGTGAAATGCATTCGCTCGCCGCGAGCGGAGCATTGAATTCGCTGAACAGCAGCCGTCGCCATTCGCATTGGGCCATTCACGGCATTGAGCCAGACTTTCCCGTGCTGCATGAAGCGCCGATCAGAGAAGCCGAACCGATGCTTCGGCAAGCTTCCGAAGGCGAGGAAATCGCCGCCGATTACGCGCACTTCGGATTTACATTGGGACGTCACCCGCTCGCGCTTTTGCGTCCGCGCTTCGATCGCTTGGCGATGCAAACGGCGAAGAAAATGCGTGAGCCAAAGGTCAAGCGAGCCCGCGTGGCGGGACTGGTCACGTGCAGACAAAGACCCGACACCGCGAGCGGAGTGATCTTCGTGACACTCGAAGACGAAACCGGAACGATCAATGTGGTGGTCTGGAAGAAAGTCGCCGAACAGCAGCGCAGAGCGCTCTTGCAAGCCAGGCTGCTGGGAGTCGAAGGTAAAGTTGAGCGCGAGGGCGAAGTCATTCACCTGATCGCGCAGCGCTTAACCGATTTCACTCCGATGCTTGGCAGCCTCGACACGAAATCGAGAGACTTTCACTAGGTCTACGGCTCCCGCGTGAACCGCAGGTGTATGTGCGCAAGTTGCGCGACCGGCTTATCCACCACTGACGGAGTAGAAAGTAACCGCCCAGTGTTCTTAGCCTACGAGTTTGTCGTACTCGGCATGCGTGCCGATCCAGAACCAGAGGATACCGTCGGGAGCTTCCACGGCAACCGCTCGGTGATGCAGTCCCACCCGTGCCGACCAGAAGCGGCCGACCTTCTTAAAATGGAGCGAAGGGTGTCGCGGGTCGGCCTTCAGAAGGGAGAAAGACTTGTCAGCGAGATCCTGAACCTCAGCGGGAAGAGCTCGGTAACAGGACCAGAAGTCGGGCGAGGTGTGATGATTCAAAGCTTGGTGGACTGACCGGCTGCATGGGCGCGAAGCGCCTTTTCCGCAAGCCCGTCCAGCTTCCCGGCCTTCACATCAGCCTCAAACTGCCGATCCCAAAGATGCGCATCGAATTCGGCGAACCAACGCCGGAACTCAGCCAGCTCCTCGGGGGACAGCTGCTGAATCTGCTTCTCGACATTTTCGACCTTGCTCATGATGCACCTCGGCTATTCGGCGTAAGTATACGCCCGGTGACCTTTCTCGGCGCCTAACGAATGACATGGACCTCCCCGACTCGGCGGCATCGCGGTGCCCAAAATGCAAGGCAATTGATTTCCATTGATCGCAAAAAGCCGTTGGGCCGAGTTGCTGAAGTCACGAAGCGCAGCGGCGCGAACTCTTGCAAGCCAAACTGCTGGGAGTCGAAGGCCGTGTCGAGCGCGAGGGCGAAGTCATTCACCTGATCGCGCAGCGCCTCACCGATTTCACCCCGATGCTTGGCAGCCCCGATGCGAAATCGAGAGACTTTCACTAGGTCTGCGGCTCTCGAGCGAACCGCAGGTATCGTAGAAAGTAAAGGCCGGACCCTTTCTCTTGAAGCCCTGACCCGTCCCTTCTTGTGACCCCGTCTCTTTGCTTCTCCCTCTTGCCTTTGCCATAATTCCTTTGTAATTACACGAGTAATAATATGGAAGCGAAGATCATCGCAATAGGAAACTCAAGAGGCGTGCGGTTACCAAAAAAGATTTTGGAAGCCGCCAGGCTCGAAAGCTCGGAAACCGTGAACCTGACCGTTACCGCGAAAGGTTTGCTGCTGTCACCTGCGCGAAAGCCACGCGAGGGATGGGCGTCAGCTGCAAAGCAAGCCGCCTCGGAACGCGAAGATCTATGGGAAGGTTTGGCCCCCTGGAACGAATTCGATGAGACAGAGTGGGTATGGTAGCCCCGCCAAAGCGGGGAGAAGTTTATTGGGTCGCACTCGATCCGACGCTTGGCGCTGAGATGCAAAAGACGCGTCCCGCGCCGGTCGTCTCGCCGGATGAGCTAAATCGATATCTCTCAACTGTCATTGTCGCTCCGATCACTTCAACGCTTCGCAATTATCCCTTCCGGGTCGAGTGCAAACCGCGCAATAAGCGCGGTTCAGTCGCCCTTGATCAGTTGCGCTCTATCGATCGCTCGCGAGTGGGTAAGAGAATCGCCATCATTGATGTCATACCGGCGCTAACCGTGCTCTCGGAGATGTTCGCTCCCTGATGGTTTGAATAGAAAGTAAAGGCCTGACCCTGTGAGCTATTCGCAATTTTCGGGCTCGCGCAATTTTTCGGGTCGGGCTTTATCTTACAGAGTAGAAGGTAAAGGCCTGAGCTAACCCCGTAATGTGACTATTGAATCTACCCCGTCACTCTTGCGGCCTAGAGTCCTGTCGCTGCCCAGTCATACTCGTACTGCCCACGCCGGATGAAGAACACCGCTGCGCGGCGGTAATACGCAGCCATGGCGGCTGTGAGGCGCACCACCTCGTTGAAATCGTGAAACGGATTCCCATGTTTGCCCTTAGCCCGTTTCAGGCGCTTTGCAGCGGGGTAGTCCATGAGGTTGTCAAAGACGTAGCCCCCATGAAAGATTTTCGACCGATACGAGTAGGCGTCGCGGATGTCGTTCGCGACCTGCAGGCGCTGTGACCGGGTCTTGCCCAAAAGGAAAGCTGCCCGGACCCGTAACTTGTAGCTTACCTCTTGATCGCTCCGCACTAGAAGTTCCTCCATCGCAGCGACCAAGTCCGCAAGAATATCGGCCCGGAATTCGTTATCCCAAGCGACTGCGAAGCGTCGTATGCTCGCCATGACGCGCTCCCAACCCTTTTTGCCCTCTGCGCGAAGAAAGGCCGCTCGTAAACGTCGGTAGTTGCGCAACTCCTGCGGATTCAGGGGAATCAGAGACCCGTCAGGTACCCGCCAAGGCAATTCTCCCAGTGATCCACCTCCCATTCTCGGTGGGTAACTGAACCGGATCACTGCGTATGTGGGGATCGTGACTTGTTCGCTCAAAAGTGCACGGAAGAGTGCAGTCTCGTCGTTGATACGAGAAACGAGCGCCGGCCGAAACAGGTGTCCGTTCGACGATAGATCGTCGTGCGCCTGAACTTCTTTCTTCAGCTGCATTGTCAGGACTAGGAAGGTCAATGGCCATAACGTTAGTCGGTGACGAAATGTCACACCAGCGAGTTGTGGGTCCAGTGTCGCAATTCGAGCGACGTGCAGCGAACTGAAACGTTGAATCCTGAGATCCTTTTCGAGCGAAAGTCTACGCTCCACGCCCGAGACAAGGATTGGCGCATAGACCACATGGTCAACCGATTCCACTCTCGAGTCGACGAATTCCATGAAACCATCCCAAACGTCATGGAACACCCTGTGGTTCCACCGGCTCGCGCCAGCCGCAGCAAAATAGGTAGCGGCTATGGCCCATGCCAAGTCCAGGCCGGACTCGTAGCGCACACCTTCGCCCAACTCGGGGAAGACGATCCATTTCCCGATAGCCGAGCTAAATGGCTCCATGGCATCAAGACGCTTGCCGATCGGCTCAAGCACAGCTTTGAACTCGGGGTCGTCCCCGACCTGTCCTCTCATCTGCCACCAATTGGGACATTGCTCTTCGACGAATCGGACGCGACTGGGCTTACGGCTCGGAGCTGGGCGAAAGGCGGGAAGCGTCGGCATCTTGCGCTGGATGTCACGAATGCGGGGCAATAGGCCCCGGGCGGCCGTCTCAAACTCTTTCGCCATGGATTCTCTGGACACAAGAGAGAATAAGGAAGTTGCCTAAGGAGGCACGACTTGAGCAGGACGCCTTGACGCGGCAGCAAGCGAGATCATGGGCGAGATTATGGGGTCAAGCCTTTACATTATAGTTTTCAACAACACTATGGTCAGGGCGGCCATAACTATTCACTGACACGAAGCCACCCGC
>JBOIGA010000186.1:0-6185 GCA_050741875.1 Burkholderiales bacterium | reverse complement strand
GAGTCGTTCGCGCTTCGAAGCGCGCGCTCCAAGTTCGGTACGCCAAAGCCGTAACGGCGTACTAGCCTTGCCCTCGCGCGCTTGCCTCCAGCACCTTGGAGGTGCGTCTCCATGGCTCTTGTCCACTTTGCGGAATGAACCATGAGCGCGCGCACCGTCTCGGGCCAAAACGTGGGGTACTCGGCACGTATGATCGCGGCCATTCGGGCCGCCTGTGCCGCGGCAGCGCTCGTGGCAAAGCATAGGACGAACGATTTATCGGCTGGCTTGTAGTAGGTGGATAGCAAGGAGAGATCTGGAACCGGGAAGTCGACATCGGCGCCGTTGCGGGCGACGTTGCCCCCTTCGAACACTACATCTGGCTTGATGGGCCAAAGGTCCTGGAAGGTAACCGATGTCGTGCTCCAAGGAGACAGATCACCGGGCGGCGCAATTGGCGACCAGCCGTTCCATCTCGCGTCCGTGATGACTCCCTTCTCTGTGTAGGCCCCAACGGTCAGGGCGTTCCAGGCCTGCGCGGGATCGTGCACTGGCTCGACGTCGCTGCGATCAAGATGCGATGCATCGAGCCGATCAGGTGACACGTTTCCTGCACTGATGACAAATAGTCGGTGCGCTCCCGGGTCGGCGTTGTCGAGATAGCGGAGCCCCTGGGTCGCGGGATCGAATGCTCGCCCCGCCGCGAGCGCATCGATGGCGGCGGACCAGGACGTCGGCTGACCACGGTCGCGTTCGTCGGTCGCAGTCACCGCGAGCGAAAACACCCTGACCCGCTGCGGCGCCGAGATTTCCGGACGCGCCGCCGCCTGCGCGGTGATCGCACCGTATAGCTCCGGATCATTCGCGCCCGTCGGGGGCAGAATCTTCACCGACTCGAGGCGGTGCCGCAGGTGCACGGGTCCTGGCGTAGCCAATACGGCTACGAGGTCGCCATAGGCTGCAAGCCCGGCCATTTCAGTTCCGTGCCCCATGTTGCCAGGGCCACCGCCGTCATCATGCGGCCCCCAGGCTGGGTCCACCGCCGTCGCGTCAGCTGGCGCGATCACATCCTCCAATAACGCGTGGGCACGCGTTACACCAGTGTCGAGAACGCACACAGCCGGCGCGTCGGCAGGGGGCGGTGTGGTCCTCTGCTTCAGGTCGTCAACCCACGCCGCTTGCTCCTCAGGCGTCTGGTCCACAAAGAACACCGCACTTTCTTTAGCCTTCCGAACCTCTGCGACATCGTTCAAGACATCGAGCGAGCCCGAAAGGGCGCTCGCAGTCCCGCGCACGAGCACGACGATCCGGTCGTCGAAGGCGAGGCGTCGCTCGCCGATGGTCAAGTCGACCAGCTGGATGAACTCAAGCAGACGCTCTAGCTCTCTCCCGTCGTGGCGGCGCAGCCATACCTCCCACCAGATCGTCTCGTCGTCGGCCGGATATGCAGCGGCGTCGTCGGTCCAAAGTGCACGAAGCGTCGCACGTCGTAGCGCCGCGATGCGGTCCACAAGGTCCTTGTGGCGTGGCTGTCCCTTTTCGGTCTTCTCCGTGCTGTACTGTTCGAAGCGCGTCACGAAGTGCTTCAACGCGCCGTCCGGGACGAACGCCGTCGCGAGTTGCACGGGGGGTCCTTCAGGTTCCGGACGGAGGATCTGAACAGCGACGAGTTCGATACCTTTACGCCGGTCCTCTAGCGAGTCGAGTTTGAGCTCGAGTCCAGCGGGGCTCTCGAACTGGATGTACAGACCTGGCTCGGCGCCATGCACGGAGATGCCGAGCGCCTCCCGGCGCTCTACCGTTTCGCGCTTTGCCTGGTGGAGGGCGGATTGAAGAGCCCTAGCGTGCGCCTGCCGATCTGCCGGTCCAGCGAACGGCGGCAGTTTGATTGTCCGGCCGTGCGGCCTGTACGCCTCCGCGGTGGGAGGCGTCGGTACCAGGATATGTTTCCGGTTCCGCGGCGCGGGCATCGCTCACCGAGCGATACTACTTCCGGTGCGCTGCGCGCCGCTCGCCGAGAGCGTCGATGAGCTCGCCGGTCTCGACGTTCGTGCGGTGCGCCAGGAGCGCGTTCTTGGCGACGTGCTCGCAGGCACGAGCTAGGTCCGCGTGACTGAGGCCCTCCGCGGCCCGTAGAACCTTCGACCAGTCGACCCGCGAGGTGTCAAGTAGCGCGAGCCGGGCGCGCATCACCTTGTCCGCGATCTCCTGCGACGGGAGCCCGTACTCGATCACCGAGTCGAAACGGCGAAAGAGCGCCCGGTCGAGTATTTGCGGGTGATTGGTAGCGGCAACGATGAGGCTTTCGGACTCGTCGAGCTCCAGGAACTGAAGGAAAGAGTTGAGCACCCGACGGATCTCACCGACCTCGTTTCTCGCTGCGCGCTCGCCGCCGAGGGCGTCGAACTCATCGAAGAGGTAGACGGCCCGCGTTTCCCGAATGGCGTCGAAGATGAGCCGCAGCTTCGCTGCCGTCTCGCCAAGGTACTTCGTGATCAGGCCGTCTAGCTGGATCGTGAAGAGCGGCAGCCCCAGTTCGCCAGCGAGCGCAGCGGCGGTCATGGTCTTACCAGCGCCTGGCAAGCCAATGAAGAGGAGTTTGCGAAGCGGCGCCAGGCCATGCTCGCGGATCCGCCCGCGCTGCCGCTGCTCGATGAGTACCCGCTCGATGCGCAATCGGACCGCGTCATCGAGCGCCATGTCCGAGAGGCGGGTTTTTGGGTATGCGACCGTTAGCAGCCCTGTCAGCTCGCCGCGTGGCTGCACAATCGGCACGGGGTGTGTCTGCTGTCCAATGGCCGGGGTTTTGGTGCGAGCCTTCGCCTGATCCACGAGATCCCGCAGTTCTTGGGCAAATCTCGTGTGTCCCTGGCGAGCGGCCTGCGCAGCCACCTGCATCGCGATCGCGTAAAAGCGTTCGTCGTCCCCTTCAGAGTGAGTCCGGATGAGCGCCTTCAGTTGGTCTGCTCTCGCCATAGTTAGAAGCCGCCTCTCAGACAGCACCACGCTGTCCACGGTTCGGATGATCGCATACGCACAGTTGTCTGCGTGGAACTTTGCGACGATCTCTTGAATAAGAATAGGATCAGTCTCGATTGCTGTCTTACTTCAACCACGCGATTTGATTGTCCTTCGAGCGCTTTGAACTCGCGATCGCCGGTAGGGAGTTCCGTCACACGGTGTCTGCCCCATTTATTCACAGCTTGTGCGCCCCGATCATCAGCCGCTTGAATGCCTGATAGTTCGTCAAAGCCCTCGTCGTCAGCCTTGGGAGTGCGTTTCACCGTAATCCACGTCTCGGCATTGAAGCTTTCACACAGATCCGCAGTGTAGGCGACTTCTTCTTCCGCGACTTTCCAAGCCGCTACTTCCGTGGGCGCATGCAAGTCTTCGAGAAATGGCGCCGGACGAACTGCCCTCGCGGTTAGAATACCGCCCAATAATCAGCGGCGATACCCAGAAATACCGAAGCGCCCACCCAACTGTTATGCAAAAAAGCCTTGAAGCACTGTTGAGGTTCGCGATTCTTGATGAGTTGATATTGGTGCAGCACCAGCCCTCCCGCCAGCGCAACGCCAAGAAAATACAAGGCGCCCAACTTCAACCATCCTCCGACCAGCGCGAGTATAACGAGAAAAATACCGTGGCAAACCATCACTGCCGTCACATCGAAGCGTCCAAAGGTGATGGCGGAGGTCTTGATTCCAATCTTGCGATCGTCCTCCCGGTCCACCATCGCGTACTCGGTGTCGTAGGCGATCGCCCAGAACACATTCGCGAGCAACATCGCCCACGCGATCGGCGGGACCGATTCGGTCTGCGCCGCAAAAGCCATCGGAATGCCGAATCCGAAAGCGATTCCGAGGTAAGCCTGAGGGATCGCGAAAAAACGCTTGGTAAAAGGGTAGGTCGCGGCGAGCGCCAGCGCGACGAAAGACAACAGGATCGTCAGGCGATTGAGACCGAGAATGAGCAAGAAGGCAATGAGCGTCAACGCTGCCGCGAGAACGAGCGCTTCGGCCTCGCTCACTAACCCGGCGGCGAGCGGCCGATTTTTGGTGCGCGCGACATGCCGATCGAATTCCCGGTCGGCATAGTCGTTCATCACGCATCCGGCGGAGCGCATGAGCACGGTTCCGACGACGAAGATCGCGACAATTGTCCAGTTCGGTTTCCCCTCCGCTGAAATCCATAAAGCCCACAAAGTCGGCCACAAGAGCAGCAGAATTCCAATCGGCTTGTCGAGCCGCATCAGCTTCGCGTAGAGGAAAAGACGGTTCACAACTTGAGAATTCCCGGCAGGAACACTTCGGTGACCAGAAGCGGAGCATCGCCGCGGCGGAAAAGCGATCGGCGCGCCCACAGAAAAGGCGGGGGACGTTTCACGGTCCTGCATGCGCGCGCGTACAGCGCGTGATGTTTCGTCAGTTTTTTGAAATGCAGCGGCATACGCTTGACTCGCGCATCCGCAAACAATGCCGCGCCCAGCGGCTTGTTTCCCATCGTCGCCACCGAGCGCCAGGGGCCGTGGAGAAATCGCGCATCGAGCGCGCTGTGGGCGAACACGACCGGAGTTTCGCCGCAGTAGAGCAGCACCTCGCGCACCAGCGCCAAGCGCTGCGCGCGCAACCCTAAAATGCGGCGCTCATCGGTCGCGAGCTTCGCCGGTTCCTGGCGAATCTTCCGAACTGAAAAATCGCGGCAGCGCTCTTTGATGCGCGCGGTCAGCGAACCGCGATCGAGCAGCCACTCTTGGTAGGGAAAGCACGACACCGGCGGGCGAATGAGCCAGATCTGGTCTTTTCGCATTCTTTTCGAGCGATTATGCCTGATGCCTCAAGCCCGCAGATACTGGCGCTTGCCTCCCAGCCAACGATCGAGGTGGCGTTTCACGGTCGATGAGTGCTTCGCGATGAGCTGCGGCGCCACGCGTCTCGCCTCTTCGAGCAAATCGCTGTCGTTGATGAGATCGGCGAAGCGCAGGAGCGGCATCCCGCTTTGTCGAGCGCCGAGAAGTTCTCCCGGCCCGCGCAACCTGAGATCGTGCTTGGCTATTTCAAAGCCGTCGCTGTTCTCGTAAATAATCTTCAAACGCTCACGCGCCAATTCGCTCAAAGGCGCTTGATGCATGAGCACGCAAACACTCGCGCGTTTTCCTCGCCCGACGCGGCCGCGAAGCTGATGCAACTGCGCAAGCCCCATGCGTTCGGCGTTTTCGATCACCATCAGCGTCGCGTTGGGCACGTCCACGCCGACTTCGACCACGGTGGTGGCGACAAGCAATTGAATGCTTCCGCGTGCAAAAGCGTCCATGACCCGCGCTTTTTCATTGGTCTCGAGTCTGCCGTGGACAAGCCCCGTCGCGATTTCGGGAAAACTTTTCGTTAGGTCGTCATACGTCGCGAGCGCGGTCTTGAGCTGCAGCGTTTCGGATTCCTCGATGAGCGGACAAATCCAGTACGCCTGTCCGCCTTTGAGACACTCGTCGCGTACGCGCCGGAGAACATCGCTGCGGCGGCTCGCGGAGATCAAGCGAGTTTCGATCGGCGCTCTTCCCGGCGGCAATTCGTCAATCACCGAAACATCGAGGTCGGCGTAGTAGCTCATCGCCAGCGTGCGCGGAATCGGCGTGGCGCTCAGCATCAGTTGATGCGGGATTTTGCCTTTCTCGCGGAGCTTGAGACGCTGCCCAACGCCGAAGCGGTGTTGCTCATCCACGATCGCAAGGCCGAGTGCGCGAAAGGCGACTTGCTCCTGAAAAATTGCGTGCGTGCCGATGACGATATCAATATCTCCAGCGGACATTGCTGCCAACGCTTTCTGTTTTTCGCTTTTCTTCAAGCCGCCGGTGAGCCATGCGACTTTGACTTGCAAAGGCGAAAGCCAAGACGAAAATTTTCGAAAATGCTGTTCAGCGAGTATTTCGGTCGGCGCCATGACCGCCGCTTGCGCGCCGTTTTCGACCGCCTGCGCCGCCGCGAGTGCGGCGACGATAGTCTTTCCGCTGCCGACGTCTCCTTGAAGCAAACGCTGCATCGGATGTGGCTCACTGATATCGCGGCCGATCTCGGTCCACGCATCTCCCTGCGCGCGAGTGAGCTTGAAAGGGAGCGATGATACGAGGTCGCGCGTGAGCCGGCCCCGGGGTTTCAGCAAGGGCGCACCGCGTTCGCGCGTTTTGCGGCGCGCCAGCCGCAGCGATAATT
>JBOIGA010000185.1:0-6235 GCA_050741875.1 Burkholderiales bacterium | reverse complement strand
GTCGGAAGGTCTCGCATTCGCCCCTGATCCTTCGACACACGACCGCTGCACGATCGGCGGAATGATCGGCAACAATTCATGCGGCGCGCATTCGCTTAAACATGGGAAAACCGCAGAAAACATCGCCTCGATTGAAGTCCTCACCTGCGACGGCGTGCGCATGTGGGTCGGCGAAACTTCCGAGGACGAACTTGCCGGAATCATCACCGCCGGCGGCAAGCGTGCAGAGATTTATTCGAAATTAAAGAGCTTTCGCGACCGCTACGCGGACGTGATACGTAGCGGATTCCCCAAAATCAAACGCCGGGTTTCCGGTTACAACCTCGATCAGCTTCTGCCCGAAAACGGCTTTCACGTGGCGCGCGCGCTCGTCGGATCCGAAGGCACATGCGCGATTACCTTATCAGCCAAAGTCAAACTCGCGACGCTGCCCAAACAGCGAGTGCTGGTTGTGCTTGCGTATCACGATATATTTACCGCCGGCGACCGCACGCCTTTTGTTCTCGAAAGCTCGCCAGCCGCGATTGAAGGCCTTGACCAAGGCATGGTCGCGGACTTGCGTCGCAAAAACTACGAGATTCCGAATCTTTCGCTCCTGCCCGAAGGCGGAGCGTGGCTGCTCGTCGAATTCGCCGGAGACGATCTCGACGAGGCATTGGATCGCGCGCGCGAGCTGATCGAGCGCGAAAGCGCATCCGCCATCGCGATCAGGCTCGTCACCTCGGAACGCGAGCAAAAAAAAATCTGGAGCATTCGCGAAGTCGGCGCTGCCGCGGCGAATTCGGTTCCGGGGGAGCCGGAAACCTATCCGGGTTGGGAGGACGCTGCGGTCGAACCCGCGCGGATCGGCGACTATTTGCGAGCGTATCGGGCGCTCTTGGACCGCCATGGGTACCGCTCGACGCTTTACGGACATTTCGGCGATGGCTGCATCCACGGACGCGTGACCTTCGATTTGAAGTCCGACACCGGCACCAAAAACTTTCGCGCGTTCGTCGAGGAAGCGGCTGAGCTGGTGGTGAAATTTGGCGGCTCGCTTTCCGGAGAGCACGGCGACGGTCAGGCGCGCGGCGAGCTTCTGTCGCGCATGTACACCCCCCGACTCATGGAAGCGATGGGCGAATTCAAGGCGATCTGGGATCCGCGAAATCAGCTCAATCCCGGCAAACTCATTGACCCTTACCCGCTCAATTCGAATCTGCGCCCGCCGATGCAGGTCGCACAACCGCCGACGCGTTTTTCATTCTTTCGCGATCAGAACAGCTTCGCCGCGGCGGCTTCGCGCTGCGTCGGCGTGGGCAAATGCCGCCGCCTCGAAGGCGGAACGATGTGTCCCAGCTACAAGGCCACTCGCGAAGAAATGCATTCCACGCGCGGGCGCGCGCGACTGCTCTTCGAGATGCTCGAGGCCGATCCCCTGAAAGGAGCGTGGGGAAGCGAAGCGCTCAAGGAGGCTCTCGAACTTTGTCTATCGTGCAAAGCTTGCAAAAGCGAGTGTCCGACGCAAGTGGACATGGCCAGCTACAAAGCCGAATTTTTTTCGCACTACTACGAATACCACGCTCGGCCCAGACAAGCTCATAGCATGGGGCGGATACACGCCATCGGCCGGGCTGCTTCGCGCGCGCCATGGCTTTTCAACGCCGTGACTCAGTCGCCTGGCGTTCGCGATGCGCTAAAGCTTCTCGGCGGCATTGCCCAACGACGCCAGCTGCCGCGCTTCGCAAATGAGTCTTTCATGCACTGGTTTGCCAAGCGCGCTCCTCGCAACCAAGGTAAACCCAAAGTCGTGCTTTGGCCCGATACGTTCAGCAACTATTTTCAGCCTGAAATCGCGATTGCGGCGGTGGAAGTTTTGGAAGCCGCGGGTTTTCGCATGACCGTGCCTCAACGACCGGTGTGCTGCGGCAGGCCGCTTTACGATTTCGGCTGGCTCGATCGCGCGAAGAAAATGCTTGGGGAAATCTTGACCATGCTCGAAGCGGACATTGAAAGCGGCGTTCCGATCATTGTGCTGGAACCCGCGTGCCTGAGCGTTTTTCGCGACGAGCTTTTGAATTTCTTTCCCGACGACGAGCGCGCCGCGAAGCTCGATCTCGAAAGTTATTCGCTCGCGGAGTTTCTCACGGCTAAAACCGATTTCAGACCGCGCGGCTTAGGCGGCGACGCGCTCGTTCATGCGCATTGCCATCAGAGATCGGGCTTGGGAATTGACGAGGAAGTGTCGCTGCTTGCGGGGATGGGGGTGAATTGCAAGGTGCTGGATTCAGGATGCTGCGGAATGGCGGGCGCTTTCGGCTTCGACCGAAACAAATACGAAGTCTCGATCAAAATCGGCGAACAGGTCTTGCTGCCTCAAGTGCGGGCAGCAGCCCCGGAGACGCTCATCATCAGCGATGGCTACAGTTGCCGCGAACAAATTGCCCAATGCGCTTCCCGCGAAGCGCTGCACAGTGCTCAGGTCTTGCGCCGCTTCTTGCCCAGTTAGTCGGTCAAACAGGCCGGTTGGCCGCGACGTCCCAACCGACTTTAACCGCCGTTCCCATCGCGCCAGTAGGGGATTGTTCGCGGTACTCGATTTCGATTTTGGCAAAGTTGAGCGAAACCGTGTCCAAAAGCGGAGATTGCTGCTGGCCGGCGGTCTCGAATGCGCTCACGAGCACAGTCGAAACCTTGATAAGAAGAAAGTCCTGCTGTCTCTCCCCGGCCCTGCGACAGCTCAAGACAGCGATGGGAATGCGCTTGCCGCTTGCGCACGCAAGCATAAGCTGGGGCGACGCTTTGCTGACTTGCATCGAACACTGAAGATCGCGCAGCGTGACCCTTGCCGCCGCGCTTCCGCCGCCACCGCTCGTGACGACGGTCTGCGCTTCGCCCCACGACCATGAAACGACATCAATCTCCCCCTTGTGGCTGTCGTTCTGGCTCTCGCCTGGAATGCCGTCTATCTTCAAAAAGTACTCAATCATCTCACTCCACGGTCGCGCCGCTTTTCTTCACGACATCGCCCCACTTGACCGCCTCGGATTTGACGAACGCAGCGAAGTTTTCGGGCGTGTCGCCGACGAATTCCGATCCGGTGTCTGCCAGAACCTTTTGAAACGCGGGCTGCTTCATGACTTTCAGCGCTTCGCTGTTGAGTTTGGCAACGATCTCCTTCGGCGTCCCCGCGGGGGCAAAGAAGCCATACCACGCATACGATTCAACGCTGGGCAGACCCGATTCCGCAAAGGTCGGCGTGTCGGGTAACTGGGCCGTGCGCTTCGCGCTGGTGACACCGATCGCCTTTACTTTGCCCGATTTTAAATGCGGCAGGATCGCGACCATGCTGTCGAACATCACCGGAACATGCCCACCTAAAAGATCCGTGATCGCCGGGGCCGAGCCTTTGTACGGAACGTGAATCACATCGAGTTTTGCCGCTGTTCTGAACAATTCTCCCGTCATGTGCTGTGGCGTGCCGGTCCCCGACGAAGCGTATTGAAATTTGCCTTGTTCCGAGTTAATCAAGGCGATGAGTTCCTTCAAATTATTCGCCTTCACCGAAGGGTGCGCGACCAGCACGAGCGGAACGCGCAATAGGTTGGTGATCGGAATCAGATCTTTCGCCGGATCGAAAGCCATCTGCTTGTACAGCGACGGATTGATGACGATAGGCGAGCTCGAGGTGATCAACAACGTGTAGCCGTCGGGGTCGGACCTGGTCACTTGCGCCGTGCCGATGTTGCCGCTGGCCCCGCCGCGATTGTCTGTGATGAACGACTGGCCGAGCGATTCGGACAATCCTTTCGCGACCGGCCGGGCGGCGATATCAGAAGGTCCGCCGGGAGGCCAGGGGACGACGATCGTCACGGCCTTGTTGGGGTAGGTTTCGGCGAATGCGCCTTGGGAAAAGAGCGCGAAGGCGAAGACCAGTAACTTGATCCAGAACATTTGTTTTTCTCCTTTGCTAACGTGTCGGTTAACGCGACATCCGCGTCAACGGGCCAAAGCATTTGAAGCTGTTGGCGTCCAGACAAATAATCATCTCTTTGTAGCCGTCATTGAACTCAACGAACACCGTGGCCGTTTGGCCGGTGTTGTCCTTGCCGTTGCCCGCGCAATCCTTCCCGCCGTTGTCCTTGACAGTCGTCACTTTCATGCGATAGCGGTTGTTTTCTTCGAATGTGTCGGTGATTTCGTACTTGTCCTCGCTCTTTTCCTGCCCGCTCTCGACGAGCGCAGTCCCATCCTTGCGATAGGTATAGGTTTCGGTGCACTTGCTCTCCTTTCGCGTCCACTCCCAGACGCCAACAATCGGGTGGTCGCCTTCGGCTGACTGGACGAGAATCGGAACGGCGGAGAAAAGCGCGGTGGCGAAGATAAAAAAGCGAATCATGGTAGCCGAGATAAATGAACTTGCGAGACAGCGTAGCGGAAAGCGCGTTGAACCGCAAAGCGATCGCCCAGCGCATGACAAATCTGGCCTTTGCGCTCTTTCCGTGTCAACCTAAAATTCGTTGACTCAACCCTTTTCTAAAGGACATGACCGACCGCTACGCAGTAGTAGGCAATCCAATCTCGCATAGCAAATCCCCGCTGATTCACGCTGAGTTCGCGCGGCTCACAAACCAGGATTTGACCTACGAGGCTTTGCTCGCGCCGCCAGACGGTTTCGTGCAAACGATCGCCGATTTCGAACGGCAAGGCGGCCGCGGTTTAAACGTGACCGTTCCGTTCAAGGAAGAGGCCTATCGATTCGCCGATCGTTTGAGCGAACGTGCGCGCGAAGCGAAAGCGGTCAACACCCTCAAGCGGGAAGGCGAAGGCTGGTTTGGCGACAATACCGATGGCGCTGGACTGGTTCGTGACCTCACGATGAATCTTGAATTTCCGCTCGCCGGTTCGCGAATTCTATTGATGGGCGCGGGGGGCGCGGCGCGCGGCGTTCTCGTGCCCTTGCTGCGCGAGCATCCGCGCTCGCTCACCTTGGTCAATCGCACGCAGGCCAAAGCCGAGCAATTGCGAAAGGAAGCTCTGATCGAGTTCGCGCCGCTGATTTCCGTCGCTGGCTACGACGAGCTACAAGGGCCGTTCGATCTCATCCTCAACTGCACTTCCGCGAGTCTGCAAGGTGAATTGCCGCCCCTAAAAAGAGGGCCTTTTTCCCAAGCACGCCTCGTCTACGACATGATGTACGGGGCGGGCATAACCCCTTTTTGCCAACTTGCCCGCGCCTCGGGGGCCGAACGAATCGCTGAAGGCATCGGCATGCTCGTCGAGCAGGCGGCGGAAACGTTTTCGCTCTGGCGCGGGGTGCATCCGCCCACGCGCGAACTCATCAGCCGACTAAAAAGCTTTTGAAACGTTTTTCGCGTTTCGCGGCGTACGGCTTCGGTCTTCTCGCCGTCGCCTTCGTGTTGTACGAGCTTTCGATACTTGTCCGCGTCTGGTTGGTGGGTTGACCACAATCCCTCTTCGAGCGCCTTCATGCAAACGCGCTTTGAGGTGCTACAGGAGAAGCGTGGCGCCAAAGCGAAGATCAAGCACGAGTGGACGCCCTACGAAAAAACCTCGACCAATCTCAAGCGCGCGCTGATTGCCGCCGAAGATTCGAGATTTCTCGATCACCAAGGATTCGACTGGGAAGGGATCGAAAGAGCGATCGAGAAAAACTTGCAGGAAGGTGAAATCGTCGCCGGTGGCTCGACCATCAGCCAGCAACTGGCGAAGAATCTTTTTCTCTCTGCGCGCCGCACTCCATGGCGAAAAGCACAGGAAGCGATCATCACCGTGATGATCGAGGGACTCATGAGCAAGCGCCGCATTCTCGAAATCTATATGAACGTCATCGAATGGGGCGACAACGTCTTTGGCGCCGAAGCCGCGGCGCGGCACTACTTCAGTGTCTCGGCCCGCGACTTGAGCGAAGCGCAGGCGGCGCGTTTGGCCGCGATGGTTCCACGCCCGAGGTTCTACGACCGAAATCGCAGTACGCGGTGGCTAACGCGCAAGACACAGATCATCCTTGCGCGAATGCCGCTCGTCGCCGTTCCGTAGTTTTGCGCGCTCACGGGCGTTAACGGTTTCAGCCGAGGCATACATGCCCGGGGGCAGCCTGGCGGCAGGTAACTTTCTTTTGCTCGTCGAAAAGAAAGTTACGGAAGAAAACGACGCCTCGTTGCGCTGGTCCTTCGACGAGCTCAGAACTCCCTCCTCCAGTCAAAAAACGCGGGACGAGCCAACTCGGTAGATT
>JBOIGA010000184.1:0-6308 GCA_050741875.1 Burkholderiales bacterium | reverse complement strand
GTTTGCGGCTGACCCCGGGAACGAAGAGATGCGCCCATAGCGCGCCTGCGGTCGCGCCAAAAATCGATGCGGCAAGCGCAGCGGCGAGCGCAGGGAAGGGCGGCGAAAAAAAAGCCGCTGCGAGGATCGCCCCCAAGGCAAAGATCGCACCTCCCGCCAGAGCGCCATCGCGTGGCGAAAGCCCGCCATTGTTGACGCTTACCTTTCCGTCCTGGGATTTATGAATTAAGGCAGAGCGGGTGAAGCGATGTTTCCTGAGCTCGGCAACGACCGCGGAGGCGCTTGCGTTGGTCTGATGGAAACTTAATACGATCCGGTATTGGGCCATTATTGTTAAGCTGACAACGGAAGACCTGAAGACGGTACGTGAAAATGACCATGTGGTCTTCCATCCGCCTTTCTTCTGAGTCAGTGTCAGTCTGCGTTGATCTGCACCTATGATACTGCCACGCATGCGTGACGATCGTTTCGAGCTCGGCATAGCGCGGTTTCCAGCCCAATTCCTTTAGCGCGAGCGTGGAATCGGCGACACTCGAAAGATTGTCAAGCCTGATCACCGGCGCATTGCGCTCCAGCAAAAGCTTGACCATGTGCGAGCCGATGTAACCTGCGCCGCCGACGACGAGAGTCGTCATGTGGTTTGCAGCAGATCGAGTAGTCCGCCGATCGGCACGTCGCTCCAATCCGGCCGGTTATTCAATTCATAGCGCAGCTCGTACAAAGCTTTTTCCAGGGTGAAGAGTGCGATCAAGTCGGACGCGTTCTCTTGCGGGTAGCAAGCCGCCGCGCCTTCGCCATAGCCCGCCAGAAAAGCTTCGCGCGTTTTGTTTTCCCAGTCGCGCAGCGCGGGAGCGAGTTGCGCGCGGTCCTCGGGCCGCTCCGAGGTCCCGCGTTTGAGTGCGACGCTCGCAGCGTAGTTGAAGGAGCGCAGCATTCCCGCCACGTCCTTCAGCGCCGAATGCTTCAAACGGCGCTCGGCCAGCGGCCGCGCCGGTTCGCCTTCGAAATCGATGATGACGTAATCGTTGCGAACGAGCAGCACCTGGCCGAGATGATAGTCGCCGTGATAACGCGTTTTTATCGCGGCGACGCCCTTACCTTCGAATGACCAGACGCGTTCGAAAAGCTGCGCGCGCGAGTTGATCAGTCTTGCGGCCGAATCGCGCAAGCTCTCGGGTAAGGAACCGATTCGCTTCTCTAGGAGCGAGAGCGTTGCTCTGGCGTCCTGCTGGACTCGCTGGCTTGCCGCTCGCACGTCCTCGGCAGTGAGGGGTTCGGGATCGAAAAGCGGATCGCCGGTCTTCTTCGAGAGCGCGGCATGCATTTCTCCCGTGCGCAGTCCGAGTGTGCGCATGAGCGCAAGATAAAAGTCATGATAGCTTCCGTCGGCGCTTTCGGCCGGGGCGCGGGCGCTCGTCAGGAACCGCTCGAGATAATCGAGCGTGTAAGTCCAGCCATCACCCTGGTTTTGGACGAAGCCTTGCAAAAGCGCGAGCGTCATCGTCTCGCCGTCTTGCCCAATATATTCGACCGCGCCGGCGACGGGAACGATGTTGGGAAAAGGCGAAACTTCGGTCAGAAACCTGCCCATTTCGAGTTCGGGATTGATTCCCTGCTGCAGGCGCCGATAGCCCTTGAGAAAAAGTTTCTCGCCGAAAAAAACCGCAGTATTGCTCTGCTCGAGCGCGGGATGCCGCACGTCGTCGAGCGCAGCTTCGGTCAATTCGGAAAAAATCGAAGTGGACGAGAACTTCAGCTTGCCCCCGCCAAGCGGAAACTCGAGTTTCTCGCGCATTGCCGACACTAGCGCGCGGCAAAAGGCGTTGTGTCCAAAGGCGTCCACGAGCACGCCGACTCGCGCATGCTGGCGGACTTTCGCGAGCGTGCAGGGGGCGAGAGGGGATAGCCTCTCTTCGGGGCCCTCATCCCAAACGAGCGAAAGCGGAACGAAATACGCCGCAGCTTCCGAGGTTTCAATTCGCAGAAGCGAAACGAGCCAGTTCCCGCCTTCGTTTTTCCACTCGCTTTGGATGAGCGGAGCAATGCTCTTGATCGCGTCGCCTTTCGCCGCAAACCAGCGCTGTTGCGCAAGATAAGGCGGCAGGACCTCGGAGGCGAACTGCGCTCGCGCGCGCCGGGCTTTGTCCGTCCCGTCGTCTTCGAGCAGCGTACTCAATCCTTCGGGCAGGACGAGGATGGGCAGTTCATAAGGCGGCAGCCGCTCGGCGTGCCACGACGGCGGCGAAACATCGGTCGCGAGCTTGAGCCAGTAGAAACCATATCCGGGCAAAGTCAAAAAATACGGCAACTCGCCGACCGGCGGAAAAGCCGTGCCTCCCATGAGTTCGACGGGGACCCGGTTCTGCCATCCGGTCAGATCGAGCTCGACCGGCTGCGACGAACGCGAAAGATTGGCCACGCACAAGATCGCTTCGCCGGCGTATTCGCGCACGTAACAGAGAATTTTTCGATTGCCGGGCCGAATGAAAGTAAGCATACCGCGCGAAAATGCCTGGTGCGCTTTGCGCACGGCGATGATGCGTTTCGTCCAATTGAGCAGTGACGACGGGCTGCGCGCCTGCGCTTCGACATTCACCGCTTCGAAGCCGTAAATAGCATCCATGATCGGCGGCAGATAGAGCCGCTGGGGATCGGCGCGCGAAAAACCGGCGTTGCGATCGGAGCTCCACTGCATCGGCGTGCGCACGCCATTGCGGTCGCCGAGATAGACGTTGTCGCCCATGCCTATTTCATCGCCGTAATAAACGATGGGCGAACCGGGCATCGATAGCAGCAGGCTGTTCATCAGCTTGATGCGATCGGCGTCATTCTGCATGAGCGGCGCGAGCCGGCGCCGGATTCCGACATTGACCCGCATGCGCGGATCGGCGGCGTACATCGAGTACATGTAATCGCGCTCACGGTCGGTCACCATTTCGAGCGTCAGTTCGTCGTGGTTGCGCAGGAATATCGCCCACTGGCAGACGTCCGGAATATCGGGAGTCTGGCGCATGATTTCGGCGATCGGAAAGCGGTCTTCCTGCGCTACCGCCATGAACATGCGCGGCATCAAGGGAAAGTGATACGCCACATGGCATTCGTCGCCATTGCCGAAATAGTCGCGCACGTCCTCGGGCCACTGGTTGGCTTCGGCGAGGAACATGCGGTTCGTGTAATGCGCGTCGATCGCTTTGCGCATCTCTTTCAACACCGCATGCGTTTCCGGCAGATTTTCGTTATACGTGCCTTCGCGCACGCAAAGATAGGGAATGGCGTCGAGCCGCATCCCGTCCACGCCGAAGTCGAGCCAAAAACGCATGATCCTGATGACCGCTTTGACGACATTCGGATTGTTGTGGTTGAGGTCGGGCTGATGCGAGAAAAAGCGGTGCCAGTAGTATTGCTGGGCGACCGGGTCCCAAGCCCAGTTCGATGTTTCGCTGTCAGTGAAAATAATCCGCGTCTCGGGAAACTTTTTGTCGGTATCGCTCCAGACGTAGAAGTTGCGCTTGGCCGAGCCTTTGGGCGCGCGCCGCGCCGCCTGAAACCACGGATGCTGGTCGGAAGTGTGGTTGATGACGAGCTCGGTGATGACTTTCAAACCACGGCGATGCGCCTGCCGGACGAACTGATGGAATTCGCTGCGCGTGCCGTAACCGGGATGAATGTTTCGGTAGTCGGAAATATCGTAGCCGTCGTCGCGGAAAGGCGAGGGATAGAAAGGCAAAAGCCAAAGCGTATTGACGCCGAGGTCTTGCAGATAATCGAGTTTTTCGGTGAGTCCCCTGAAATCGCCGATGCCATCGTCGTTGCTGTCGTGAAACGCCTTGACGTGCAACTGGTAGATGATCGCGTCTTTGTACCAGAGCGGATCTTGCTGCCACGACAGTCGTTGGACGTTTAACTCCTCACTGCCTTCGACCTCGCTCAGGACGGGCCTCACACCTCACTCCTCACGGTTTTCACACAAACGCATCGAAATCCCGCTCGTCCCGCACTTGCCGCCGCAAGCGGAAGATGTGCGCGGGCGAATGGCTGGGATCGAGCTCGATGTAGTTTCTCGGGCCATGCCAAAGATAGTGCGCCCCCGACAAGAGATCGTGCACCTCGTACGGATGCGCGGCATCGATCTTCAGGTCAGCGAGCGGAAGCTCGACAAATCCCGATTGCCGATGATAGGGATCCAGGTTGACGACCGCGACGATGACGTTGGTCAGGTCTTCGCTCGTCTTGCCATAGCAGATCAGCTCGTTGTTGTCGCACGAATAGAAGCGCAAGCGCCAGTCACAGTGCAAAGCCGGATTCTCTTTGCGAATGTTGTTTACCCGCGCCACAAAGTCCCTGAGCGATTCCGGGCGGTCCAACTCCCACGCCTTGATCTCGTATTTCTCCGAGTTGAGATACTCTTCGCTCCTCGGCTCGCGCGGGGTGTCTTGCAATAGCTCGAAAGCGGGACCGTAAATGCCGTAGTTCGCCGAAAGCGTTGCGGCGAGCGCGAGCCGCACCATGAAAGCCGGCCTGCCGCCGAATTGCAGGTACTCCGTCAGAATGTCCGGCGTATTCGGCCAGCAGTTGGGACGGAAATATTCGCGCGAAGGCGACTGCGCCAGCTCAGTGAAATATTCGGTCAACTCCGATTTCGTATTGCGCCAGGCGAAGTACGTGTACGATTGCGAAAATCCGAGCTTGGCCAGGCGATGCATGATGCGCGGACGGGTGAACGCTTCCGCGAGAAAAATGACATCGGGATGCGACTTCTGAATCTCTCCGATCGTCCACTCCCAGAACGCGAATGGCTTGGTGTGTGGATTGTCGACGCGAAACATCTTTACCCCCTGCTCAATCCAGTAATCGAAGACGCTTTTCAGCTCGCGCCACAACGCTTGCCAGTCTTCGCTTTCGAAGTTGAAGGGATAGATGTCTTCGTATTTTTTTGGCGGATTTTCGGCGTACTGTACGGTGCCGTCGGGACGCCAGCGAAACCACCTCGGATGTTCTTTGACGTACGGATGATCGGGAGCGCATTGGAAGGCGATGTCGAGAGCGATTTCAATTCCATGCCCTTTGGCTCGCGCAATGAGGCGCTTGAAATCGGCAAGCGTTCCCAAGTCCGGGTGGATCGCCTTGTGGCCGCCTTCCTTTGCGCCGATCGCCCACGGGCTTCCGGGATCGTTTTCGTTCGCCGTGAGTGAATTGTTTTTGCCTTTGCGCTTGGTTACGCCGATCGGATGGATCGGCGGAAAGTAGAGCACGTCGAACCCCAGTTTCGCGACGTAAGGAAGCCTGGCCTCGACATCCTTGAACGTGCCGTGTCCGGAACCGCAGGAACGCGGAAACAGTTCATACCACGTCGAATAGCGCGCGCGTTCGGGCTCGACCACAATTCGCAATGGTTGCTCGAGGACCGTAGCGTTCTCGCGATCGGCGTTCGCGATCATCGTTCGCTTGAGCTCTTCATCGAGCGCGATTTTGCGGCGCTGCAATGGATCGTCTGGTTCCTTCAAAGAATTGGACCAGGCCTTGAGCGGTTTCGCGCGCGCCGCTGTCCTTCCGATGATTTCAGCACCGGAAAGAAGCGCCTGCGCGATGTCAGCGGGTTCCTTGCGCTTGGCGAGATCGTTTCGCCACGACAGAAACTCATCCACCCACGCGATCAGTTTGTATTCCCAAACACCGAGCTCGCCAACGGTGAATTGTGCGCGCCAGTGATCGTTGACGAGAAACTCCATCGGATTCTCGATCCAGTCTTTCGCGCCAACTTTTCGGTGCAGGAGCACAGCGTGAATCGCGTCGTGTCCATCGGTGAAAATGTCCGCCTCGACGGCGACCTTGTCGCCCAAGGAGCGCTTGGCGGCAAAGCGGCCGCCGTCGACTTGCGGCGTCACATTTTCGATGATGGCGCGCTTGGTTGAAATTTCTTCTCGTGTCATGTATTGAATCAGATCCTTCACTTCGTTCAGGACGACAAGCGGGCGCTTGTCGCCTGGGGAGTGACGTTCTCAATAATCGCGCGTTTAGATTCGGTGTTCATGATGGTTTGAACAGCACGATCGCGAGCGGAGGCAAAGTCAGCGACAGTGAATGAAAGCGTCGTTGCGCGGGCAAAGGCGCGGCTTCGAGTCCGCCGAAATTTCCCAGTGCGCTGCCGCCGTAGGCTTCGGCGTCGCTGTTCAGAATTTCACGCCAATAACCTCCGCGCGGAACGCCAACGGTGTAGTTATACCTCGGCACCGGAGTGAAATTGCACACAGTGAGCACGCAATCGTTCGAGTTTTTCGCCTTGCGGATGAAGCTGACCGCGGATTCTT
>JBOIGA010000183.1:0-6326 GCA_050741875.1 Burkholderiales bacterium | reverse complement strand
GCACATAGCTTCCGGCGTCCCATTTCTCGCGATTCTGATCGTGCAGCACGGCGTGGCGATGGAAGAAAGTTCCGCGCGCCGAATCCTGACCGGAAATGCGAACGGGGTAGCCATCCTTGACGAGCGACGCATAAGCGAGGTTCTCGGCCATTCCCCAGTCGAGCGGCAGCTTGCCTTCGCCCATGAGCTTGCGGTCGGCGATGATCTTCTGCACGCGCGGATGCAGAACGAAACCTTCGGGAATCGTAGTGAGTCTTTGCGCGAGCGCTTTCAGTTCCTCGAGGGGCACCGCGGTTTCCGCGTAATGCGTCCATTTAGTGTTCTTGAAAGGCGTCCAGTTGACCGCGTACGGCGGCTTGTAATTGGACAGTACTGTTTTATTCGTGTGATAGCCGGCATCCATCGCCTGTCGATAGGTCTTGACCATGGTATCGGCGTCCGTCTCGGCGATCATCTCTTCGCGCGCCAGCTTTTCGGCGTATAGCTTGCGCGTGCCCGCATGCTTGGCGATCTTCTTGTACATGAGCGGTTGTGTCACCATCGGCTCATCCTGCTCATTGTGACCGAGCTTGCGGAAACAAACGACGTCGACGACAACGTCTTTTTTGAACTGCATGCGAAAATCGAGCGCGATTTCGGTCACCATCACCACGGCTTCGGGATCGTCGCCGTTGACGTGGAAAATCGGCGCTTCGACCATTTTGGCGACATCGGTGCAGTACAGCGTCGAGCGCGTGTCGCGCGGATCGGAAGTGGTGAAGCCGATTTGATTGTTGACGACGATGTGCACCGTGCCGCCCGTTCCATAGCCGCGGGTTTGGGAGAGATTCAACGTTTCCATGACGACGCCCTGGCCGGCGAAAGCGGCATCGCCGTGCAGCAGTACTGGCAGCACATGCTCGCCCTCGCGGTCTCCGCGGCGATGCTGGCGTGCGCGCACTGAACCTTCGACGACCGGATTGACGATTTCAAGATGCGAAGGATTGAACGCGAGCGTCAGATGCATCGGCCCGCCGGGAGTCATGATGTCCGAAGAAAATCCCTGGTGGTATTTGACGTCTCCGGCGAGCAGCGCCTGTTCGTATTGCCCCTCGAATTCGGAAAACAGGTCCGTTGGCATCTTGCCTAGGATGTTGACGAGCACATTCAAACGCCCGCGGTGCGCCATACCGATAACGGTCTCCTGAACGCCCTGCTCTCCCGCGCGCTGGAGAAGCGAATCGAGCAGCGGAATTACGCTATCGCCGCCTTCGAGCGAAAAGCGTTTTTGTCCGACGTATTTCGTGTGCAGGTATTTTTCCAGCGTTTCGGCCGCGGTCAGCCGCTCGAGAATGTGGCGTTTGAATTCGGGAGAATAGCGCGGCTGCGACCGGCACGACTCGAAGCGGTTTTGAATCCAGCGCTTCTGCGCGATGTCGGTCATGTACATGTATTCCATGCCGATCGTGCCGCAATACGTCTGCCGTACGGCGGCGAGGATTTCGCGCAAACTTGCGTGCTCGGGACCGAACAGCGAACCCGTGTTGAACACCGAATCGAGATCGGCTTCGCTCAAACCGTAGTGCGAAAGCTCGAGCTCGGGAACCGGCGGTTTCTCATAGCGGTGAAGCGGGTCGACATCGGCCTGGAACATGCCGAGAAAGCGATGCGCGTTAATAATCTGAAGCACCGCCACCTGCTTGCGATAACCGCCGGAAGTGTCGACGGGCTGTGGCGTGACGGTTTTTGCCGCCGCCGGCGGCCTCAAAGGTGTCGGAAGCGCCGGTACGCGCGCTTCACGCGGCCCCAGCGAATCGAAGTATCCGCGCCACGATCCTGGGATTGAGTTGGGGTTGGCGAGATAGCTATCGTAAAGCTCCTCGATGAAAGGTGCATTGGCGCCGAAAAGATACGAGCTCGTGAGCGATTCCTGCATCCCCATCGCTTCGCGCGACTGCCGTGTTTCTTTCATGGCCTAGGCTCCGTCATTTGCGTTTCGGCACGTCCCGCTTCGCCACGCCGCAGTACAATTGCCGCGGCCGGCCGATTTTCTGATCGGGTTCGGAAATCATCTCGTTCCATTGGGCGATCCAGCCGACGGTGCGGGCGAGCGCGAAAATCGCAGTGAACATACTAGTCGGAATTCCGAGCGCGCGCTGCACGATACCCGAATAGAAATCCACGTTCGGATAAAGTTTCTTCTCGATGAAGTAATCGTCTTCGAGCGCGATTTTTTCGAGTTTCAACGCCAGCTTGAAAAGCTTATCCTCGGCGAGACCGAGCTCGTCCAAAACTTCGTGGCAAGTTTCGCGCATAAGCTTCGCGCGCGGATCGAAGTTCTTGTAGACGCGGTGGCCAAAACCCATGAGCCGGAATGGATCGTCCTTGTCTTTTGCCTTGGCGATGTATTTGCCGATGTTCGATTCATCGCCGATCTCCATCAGCATATTGAGCGCCGCTTCATTGGCGCCGCCGTGGGCGGGTCCCCACAAAGAAGCGATGCCGGCGGAGATGCAAGCGAAAGGATTGGCGCCGCTCGAGCCCGCGAGCCTGACCGTCGAAGTGGAAGCGTTCTGCTCATGGTCGGCGTGCAAAATCAGGATGCGGTCGAGCGCGCGCACGAGCACCGGGTTGGGCTGATAGTGCTCCGCCGGGGTCGCGAACATCATGTGCATGAAGTTTTCCACGTACGAAAGGTCGTTGCGCGGGTACATGAACGGTTGGCCAACCGTGTACTTATAGCTCATCGCCGTAATCGTCGGGACCTTGGCGATCAGCCGCATCGCCGAGACCTCGCGGTGCGTCGCATCCGAAACGTCCATCGCGTCGTGATAGAACGACGACAGCGCGCCGACCACGCCGACCAAAACCGCCATCGGATGTGCGTCGCGCCGGAATCCGCGAAAGAATGCCATCAGCTGATCGTGCACCATGGTGTGCTTGCGGATGGTCTGGATGAAATTGTTCTCTTGCACTCCGGTCGGAAGCTCGCCATTGAGCAGCAAATAACAAACTTGGAGGAAATGGCAGCTTTCGGCAAGTTGTTCGATTGGGTAGCCGCGATACAGCAGAATCCCCTTGTCGCCGTCAATGAAAGTGATATTTGAAGTGCAGCTTGCGGTAGACGTGTAAGCGGGGTCGAAAGTGAACAAACCGGTTTTCGCCAGCAGCGAGCGAATGTCGATGACGTCGGGTCCCAGCGTGCCGGAAAGGATGGGCATCTCTATCGAGGGCTTGCCATCGCTGAAGGACAACGTAGCGGTGGACTGCTTTTTCGTCATGGGCTCTCCTTAAGAATCGCCAACATTCTAGCTCAAACGGCTTGGCTTTTTATGCGTCGCAGCATGGAAAGCACGATTCGAACATCTTCGTCGGCACTCGGCTCTGCACCGCAAATCGCTTCCCATAGATCGGGATCGGCAAGTTCGAGTAGCGCGCGAAATGCATGTTGCAAGTTCCTGGGAAGCCTTGCGTATTCGGCTTCCAGGAACTGTGACAAAGCGATGTCGAGTTCGAGCATTCCGCGCCGGCATTGCCAGCGGACTCTATTTGCCTCATCCATTGATTCTGAAGACATCCACCTCGATGAACAACAGCATGGGACTGAGGACTTAGGACTAGGCAAGAGCCGTCACTCAGTCCTTCAGTCCCGAGTCCTTAGTCCTGCGCCGTCATACGGCGCGCTTTACCAGCAGCTCACGAATCTTGTTGATCGCCTTCGTCGGATTTAGCCCTTTGGGACAAACGTCAACGCAGTTCATGATCGTGTGGCAACGGTACAGGCGATAAGGGTCTTCGAGATTGTCGAGACGCTCGTTGGTCGCCTGATCGCGCGTGTCGGCAATGAAGCGGTAAGCCTGCAAAAGTCCCGCGGGCCCGACGAATTTATCAGGGTTCCACCAGAACGACGGACACGCGGTCGAACAACACGCACACAAGATGCATTCGTACAAACCATCGAGCTCTTCGCGATCCTCGGGCGATTGCAAGCGTTCCTTTTCGGGCGGCGGGTCACTGTTGATGAGGTACGGCTTGATCGAGTTGTACTGCTTGAAAAACTGCGACATGTCGACGATCAAATCGCGGATCACCGGCAAGCCGGGTAGCGGCCGGAGGGTGATCGGCTCTTTCAAACCGTTGAGCGGAGTGATGCACGCGAGACCGTTCTTGCCGTTGATGCTCATCGCATCCGACCCGCACACGCCCTCGCGGCACGATCGCCGCAGACTCAACGAATCGTCCTGTGCTTTGATCAAGACGAGCGCGTCGAGCAGCATCAGGTTTCCCGGTTCAACGTCGAGCCGGTAGTCCTTCATGTAGGGCTTAGAGTCGGTCTCGGGGTTGTAGCGGTAGATTGAGAATTTCATTCTTCTTTCCAGTTACCCTTCCGGCGCAGGAGCTCGCTCATCCTTCATTCTTCACCGCTGCGCTTGTCCAGAATCACAAAAGCACCGTCATTCCGGCGAAAGCCCGAATCCAGAATCATCAAGAGCGACTCCCTGGATTCCGGATCGCGCGCTGCTTGTCCGGAATGACGACCCCTTCCTTCATCCTTATCCCTCATCCCTCAGTACGTCCTCGCCTTCAGCGGAAACGACTCGACCGTCAGCGGCTTCAGGCGCACCGGTTTGTATTCGAGTCTTTGCCCTTCGCTGAAATAGAGAGTGTGCTTGAGCCAGTTGTCGTCGTCACGCTTCGAATAGTCATCGCGTGCGTGCGCGCCGCGACTCTCCAGCCGCGCTTCGGCGGAGACGATGCTCGCCATCGCGACTTCCATCATGTTTTCGAGTTCGATTGCTTCGACTCGCGCGGTGTTGAAGACCTTGCTGTGATCTCGAATCGTCGCGTTCTCAAGCCTGCCCAGAATTTCACGCAGTTTCGCGCGCCCGTCCTTGAGCAGTTGCGCAGTACGGAAGACGCCGCAATGCGCCTGCATCGTCTTGCGTAGACTCTCTTCAATTCCGGAGACGGTTTCACTGCCGGTCTTCTTGTCCCAGCGCGCCAGGCGCGATAACGCACGATCCACGCTCTCCTGTGGAACGGGTTTGGCGCTGCGGTTCTCTTTGGCGAACGTCACCATCGAATCGCCCGCCGCTTTTCCGAACACGAGCAGATCGAGGAGCGAATTGCCGCCGAGCCGATTGGCGCCGTGCACCGATACGCACGCGCATTCGCCGACGGCATACAAACCGCGAACGACGCTTTCCGGATTTCCCGAAGCAGGCGCCACGACCTGGCCATGATAATCGGTGGGAACCCCGCCCATCATGTAATGAACGGTCGGGACAACCGGAATCGGATCTTTGATCGGATCGGCCTGTGCGAACTTGATCGCGATTTCACGGATTCCCGGAAGATGCGATAGAATTTTCTCTTCGCCCAAGTGCTCGAGTTTGAGCAAGATGTGGTCGCCGTTTTTTCCGCAGCCACGGCCTTCGTGGATTTCGACCGCGATCGCGCGCGCCACCACGTCGCGTCCGGCTAAATCTTTCGCGTTCGGCGCATAGCGCTCCATGAAACGCTCTCCGTCTTTGTTGACGAGATAGCCCCCTTCTCCGCGCACGCCTTCGGAGATCAGCACTCCCGCGCCCGCGACTCCGGTCGGATGAAACTGCCAGAACTCCATGTCCTGTAGCGGGATCCCGGCGCGCGCAGCCATGCCGAGACCGTCTCCCGTATTGATGAACGCGTTAGTGCTGGCCTGAAAGACGCGCCCAGCGCCTCCCGTGGCGATGAGAGTCGCGCGCGCTTCGATCACAAAGGGCTCGCCGGTTTCTATTTCGAGCGCCACCAAGCCGAGCACTTGCCCGTCGGCATCGCGAATGAGGTCGAGCGCGACGCATTCGACGAAAAAATGTGTTTTCGCCTGCACGTTCTTCTGATAGAGGGTGTGCAAGGTCGCGTGGCCGGTGCGATCGGCGGCAGCGCAAGTTCGGGTCGCCTGCGGTCCGCCATAGTTTTGCGATTGACCGCCGAATGGCCGCTGATAAATCCTGCCGTCGGGAAGGCGCGAAAAAGGCAGGCCGAAGTGCTCCATTTCGTAAACCGCCTGTGGGCCATTGCGGCACATGAATTCGACCGCGTCCTGATCGGCGAGATAATCGCCGCCTTTCACCGTGTCGTACATATGCCAGTGCCAGTTGTCTTCGGTGACATTGCCTAGCGCCGCGGTGATTCCGCCCTGCGCCGCGACGGTGTGCGAGCGCGTCGGAAACACCTTCGACAAAACCGCGCAGGATAAACCCGCCGCTGAAAGTTGCAGCGCGGCGCGCATGCCGCCGCCTCCAGCGCCGACGATGACGGCGTCGAAGCTTCTCCTGGCGAGACTCATGTCCAGAGTATCCGCA
>JBOIGA010000182.1:0-6329 GCA_050741875.1 Burkholderiales bacterium | reverse complement strand
GACAGTTGGCGCTCCTTGCGTTGATCGAATCCCATTGCGTTGCAAACCGCGAAAAGGCGCTGGCGGGGAAGATGCGCCAGTTCATGCGGTCTTGCGCGCCTCTTCACGAAAAGTACGGACGATGCAATCGATCATCCAGTCGAGCTCGTCTTCTGTCAGTTCCTGATGGCAGGGGAACTGCAGAAGCTTTCGCGAAAACTCGGCGGTCTGCGGGCATGTTTCGGGTGGCATTTCCGGCGTCAGGTATTCGCCGAAGCGCAGGATCGGCACTCCGAGATGCTTCAGCGCCGGGAACACGCGATCCGGCTCGGCCACTTTGAGCGGATAGACGTAAGGCGCGATTCCCTCGGGGAGATCGTGGAATAGCGGCTCAGCGCCGGATAGATTTCGCAGCGCCTCATGCAGTCTGAGATAGTGGGCGCGGCGCAGATCATAAATTCGCGGCAGCGACGCTGTGGCGGTGATGATCCGCGCGGCCAGTGAAGCGCGCTTGTTGACCCAAGCGCTATCGAACCCATAACCTCCGTCCGACGAGTCGGGGCCGATCGGCGCGTCGCCCTTCACACTGTGCCACAGGCGGTCCTTCACTTTGAGCGGCAATGCGACGATCGGGCTCAACCACTTGAGCCTGCCGTGCTCGAGCGCGTATTCGAGCGCGTTGGCGGCTGCCTTGGCGTCGAACGCGAGGCCCGCCGACCGCAATGAAACTCGATCGAGCGTGTTGCGCGAAGATACAAGGCACCCGCCGTCGTAAGTGGGAAAAAATTTGGTGAGGCTGATGATTGCATAATCGCTGAGAGCGCCCACCGGCTGCCCAGCAATTTCGCCGAACAGGCAATGGGCGCAATCCTCGATAAGCGCTAGCCCGCGCGCATCACACAGTGCGCGCAATTTTGTGATGTCCTGTAAGAAGCCGAAATAGTGTGTGACCAGCAAGGCGCGAGTCGCGCTGGTGACGCGCCGCTCCAGGTCTTCGAAATCCACCGAAGTGTCGCGAGCAATACGATAGAAGACCGGCTGCGCTTTAAGCCAGGTTACGGGCTCAATCATAGAAGTACAGTGGAAGGCGGGAACCAGGACTTCATCCCCCGCCTGCACGCTGAGCTCGCTCAATGCCAGCGCGAACGCCACCCTGCCGCTGGTGACGACTCGCTGGTTTTTGACGTCGAGAATGTTTGCAACCCGGCGACCGCGGGCGGAGAAAAAAGATTGCACGGACAGCGCAGGTCGGAGCGGGATTCGCGGCTTTGGGTAGACTGTCATGTATGATGCGGGCGCGACGCGCAATTGTATCATCGCTGATTTGTGAGGCTTCTTCGCATGCCGAATGGATAACTCGACCATGGCGCCGGCGTCGCGCGCGTTTTTCTTGCCCGGGGCTCGCGGCCGGATTTTTTGTCTGCATTATTCGCCTGCGCGCGAGTCCCAGTTGATTGTCGTGCCGCCTTTCGCGGAAGAAATGAACAAGTCGCGGCGCATGTTCACGTTGCTTGCCAATGCGCTCAAAAGCCGCGGCGTGCTCATTACCGATCTATACGGGACCGGGGACAGCGAAGGGGACTTCGCCGATTCGCGCTGGGAGATCTGGAAACAGGATCTGGCGCTTGCGATGCGTTACCTCATCGATCGAGGCGCGAGCGTCGTGACCGTGCTGGGTCTGCGGCTGGGCGCCTTGCTGGCGCTGGAGTGCGCCGGCGACGGCTTGATCGCGGCGGATCGCGTCGTTTTTTGGCAGCCGGTCACCAGCGGAAACGCATTCATGACGCAATTCTTACGCCTGCGGATCGCGGCCAACATGGCGGCGGGAAAGCAGGAAACGACGCAATCGCTGCGGCAGAGACTTGCGGCCGGAGAAAGCCTGGAGGTCGCGGGTTACTGTCTCGCGCCCGCGCTCGCCGCAGCTATCGATAACGCGAGCATGCGGGCGCTGGCGCCGGACCATTCGCTGCAATGGATGGAAATCGGCTCGGCCATTTCCCCGGCGAGCCGCCGAATCATCGATGGATGGCGCAACGCGGTCAGCGAAACGCTCGTCGCCGGTCCCCCCTTCTGGGCGACTTCAGAAATTACACTCGTCCCTGAACTCATCGAAAAAACGGTTGCCGTTGTTGAATAGCGCGGAAACAGCGGTGCAGTTTGCCTGCGACGGAAGTTGGCTGACCGGAATTGCGCATGTGCCGCCGAATTCGTCCGAACGGGGCGTCGTCATCATCACCGGCGGTCCGCAATACCGTGTTGGGAGTCATCGCCAGTTCACGCTGCTGGCCAGAGCGCTTGCGGCGCGGAATTTTCCGGTGTTGCGCTTCGACTATCGCGGAATGGGAGACAGCGAAGGTGAACCGCGTTCGTTCGAGCGAGTGGATGAAGATGTGCGCGCCGCGATCGATACGCTGTTCGCGCAGGTTCCCGCGCTCAAGGAAGTGGCGCTGTGGGGACTGTGCGACGCCGCGTCGGCGGCGTTGTTTTACGCGCACCGCGACGCGCGTGTCACCGGTGTGATCCTGCTCAACCCATGGGTGCGCACCGCGAGCGGAATCGCGCGCGCATACTTGCGCCACTACTATCTTAAGCGGATTTTCGAGCGCGCGCTGTGGCGCAAGATGGCTAAGGGAGAATTCAAAATGGGCGCGGCGCTCGCTTCGTTTTTCAACACGCTGCGGGCGAGATTTCGGAGCGGAGATTCGGAGGAAAGCAGGGGGGCCTTACCTTTTACACAGCGCATGCTGGAGGGTTTGCGAAGCTTTCGCGGCCGCGTGCTCCTCATTCTGAGCGGCAATGATTTGACTGCGGCCGAATTCCGCGATCTGACCGCGCAATCGCCCGAATGGCGCGAGTTGCTGCAAGCGCCCCGCGTCGTGCGCCGCGAGCTTCCCGAGGCCAACCACACTTTCGCGACAGGCGAATGGCGCGCGCAAGTCGAGGACTGGACGCTTGAGTGGCTGCGCTCGTGGTGAAGCGAATCCTGATGATCGCGTACCACTTTCCTCCGCTTCACGGCAGCAGCGGAATTCAGCGCACGCTCGCATTTTCGCGGTATCTGCCGGAGTTCGGCTGGCAACCCATCGTGCTCAGCGCGAATCCGCGCGCCTATTCGTCGGTGAGCGAAGATCAGATGCGCGAGCTGCCAAGCGAACTCGTGATCAAGCGCGCGTTCGCGCTCGACACCGCGAAACATCTCGCATGGCGCGGCGCGTACCCTGGTCTCTTCGCGTTGCCCGATCGCTGGGCGTCGTGGTGGCTGGGCGCTGTGCCCGCGGGTTTACGGCTGATACGCAAGCATCGTCCGCAGATTATCTGGTCCACCTATCCGATCGCCACTGCGCATGTGATCGCCGCGACTCTGCATCGTGTCTCAGGCCTTCCGTGGGTCGCGGATTTCCGCGATCCCATGGTGGATGAAGGCTATCCCCCGAACGCCACGCAGCGGCGCGTTTACCAGCGGATCGAGCGGCATGCCGTGCTCAACTGTGTACGCGCGGTGTGTACGACTCCTGGGACGGTGCGAATGTACGAATCGCGCTTTCCCAAGGTGCCGGCGTCAAGATTCAGCCTGATAGGCAACGGTTATGATGAAGAAAATTTTGCTTTCGCCGGAAACATTGAGAAATCCCGTGCGCGCGGGAGCCAAACAGTGCTGCTCCACAGCGGCGTGCTTTATCCTTCAGAGCGCGATCCCCGCCCCCTTTTCGCCGCTTTGTCTGAACTATTGCGCGGCGGAGTGATTTTTGCGGGGACGTTGAAAATCGTCCTGCGCGCAACCGGACATGACGACTATCTTAAAAAACTGATCGCCGAATTCGAGATTGCCGATCTCATCGAACTTGCGCCGCCCATCGGCTATCACGCCGCACTTTCGGAGATGCTGTCCGCGGACGCGCTGCTTGTGATGCAGGCGTCGAACTGCAATCATCAGATCCCGGCAAAGCTGTACGAATATTTTCGCGCTCGGCGCCCGATTCTCGCGCTGACCGACCTGGCCGGAGACACTGCCGCGACAGTCAACGATGCAGCCGGAGGGGTCATTGTGCCGCTTGATTCGAAGCCGGCAATCGTGAGCGAATTTCCGAGGTTTCTGCAAATGGTCAGGAAAGGGCGCGCGCCGATTGCAACGCCGGGAAAGGTCGTGCAGTATTCGAGAAAGGCCAGGACTGCGGAGTTGGCTGACTTGTTTGATCGTTGCCTAATGGGTGGTTGAAGCGAACGGGAGAAGGGCACCATGATTGCGAGGTGGATTATTACTTGCGCGCTCGGGCTCGCGCCAGGAGTGTCGAACGCAACGTACTGCGGAGAGCTTGACAACTCATACGGTCCGTTCGATTACACCAACCCAGCGCATCGCGGCGAGCAATTGCGGCTGGTCGAATCAGGGCATTTCACTGCGCAGGTGCAGAGTTTGACACACGGGGAAAGCGGCAAGCTCGGCGGAGACCTCGACTATACATTGCGTGCTTTCCCGAACCACCATGGCGCGTTGCAGGCAATGATCCGATTGTCACAACGGGAGAAAAAAGCCATCCCTGCCGGCGCAAAATACACTGTTGAATGCTATTTTGACCGAGCGCTTCGCTTTAAACCGGACGATCCCGCCGTATTCATGCTGCACGGAATTTTCCTAAACACGCAGGGCAAGCTGGACGATGCCATCGCCCAGCTGGAGAAGGCCAACCAGCTTTCGCCCAACGACGCCAACATCAACTACAACCTGGGATTGCTTTACTTCGACAAGAAGAATCTCGCTAAATCGAAGGAACATGCGAAGATCGCATACAGCCTCGGTTTTCCGCTGCCCGGATTGAAAAATAAGCTGATCAAGGCAGGGCAGTGGGAAGGAGATTGACAGCCGTGCGGAAAGAACGTAATCGCTAACCAGTGAAGGGGCGGTGAGCCGCCCCGCGGTAGAAGAAGCAGATCAGGTTATTCGTCGTTCTATCACCGCAGCGAAAAATCCATCCGTGCCGTGCCGATGCGAAAAAAGCCTCAGCATCTCTCCCGTATCGAGTGGAATTTGTCTGCCGGCGAGAATTTTACCGCAGGCGATGAGCGAGAAATCGGTTTTTGATTCGAGAAATCCGGCGACGATCGCGTCGTTTTCCTCGGGCAGAATACTACACGTCGCGTAGACCAGGCGTCCGCCGTCTTTGACGAGACGTGACGCCGCCTGCAGAATCGCCGCCTGTTTTTGCGTAAGCTCGGCGACGCTTTGCGGCGATTGCCGCCATTTCAAATCGGGGTTTCTGCGCAGCGTCCCCAAGCCACTGCAAGGTGCGTCCACGAGCACTCGATCGATTTTTCCTGCGAGCCTTTGCACTTGGGCTTCACTTTCGATCACTTTCACGTGCACGTTCGACAATCCCGAACGCTTGAGTCTGGGCGAAAATTTGGCGAGCCGCTTTGCCGAAACATCGAAAGCGTAGATCCTTCCGTGCGAGCGCATGAGCGCGCCCAAACATAGCGTCTTGCCTCCGGCGCCCGCGCAGAAATCAACAACGAAGTCGCGCGGCTTAGGTGCGACGAGCACACAGGCTAGCTGGCCCGCTTCGTCCTGCACCTCGACTTTGCCTTCGAGAAAAAGCCGGTGACGGTTGATCGCTGGGTGCGAGGCGAGCCGGATTCCGAAAGGCGAGTATGGAGTCGCGCTCGCCGCGATCCCTTCCGCCTGAAGTTGCGCCAGGACTTCGTTTCTTTCGGCCAAGAGAGTGTTGACTCGAAGGTCGAGCGGCGCCGGACGATTGAGCGCGCGCATCATTGCACTTAGTTCGGTCTCGGGATAAATCGAAGAGAGGCGCGAATACAACCAGTCGGGAAGTTCGGCGCTGACGGCGGGCGGCAAAAGGCCGAGGTCGGCGGCTTTGATCTCTGCGAGTTGGCTCGCTTCGCTTTCGCTCACCCAAGGCGCAAGCTCGCGCACGTTACGTCCAAGGTACTTTACGAGCGCGGCGAGCACCAGAGCTCGTGAATCGGAGGATTGCGTAAGCGTCATCAGCGAGCGGAGATGGCGCACCACGCCATAGACGGTTTCGGCGACGAAAGCCCGGTCGCCGGCGCCGAGTTCGCGCTCAGCCCGAAATAAATCTTGCAGTTCCTTGTCGGCGGCTCTGGAAAAAGGCTGCATCAGCGCGAACGCTCGCGCCGCGGCTTCGATGCGCGCTCGCGTAACGCGATTATTTAAGGAACCTGTGATCAAGTCCGGCGCGGTCGCGACGGCGGCTTTGCGGGATGAGATGCGCGAAGCGCGACGCCGCGAATGGTTAACCCCTTCGCCAGGAGCGCGACAAGACAGATCGCCCGCGGTGCAGTCGCTTGCGACTGCACGCGTGCGAGCGCCCCAA
>JBOIGA010000181.1:0-6368 GCA_050741875.1 Burkholderiales bacterium | reverse complement strand
GATCACGCGCGCCCATTCGTATGGACCGCTACGGCCGACTCGATCCTTGCGAAACTACGCCGACTTTCGTCACTTATTTCCGAAACACGACACTAGCGTCCACTCCCACCCAGTTCTTGGTGAGCTGGGTGGGAGGAGTGGGCCCTATATTTCCACGTTTCAAACGCGCTTAGGTGGCACGTTTTCCCCTGCTCCCGACTTTGAGCCAAGGTATTGGTAGATGGTAAGCTTGGCTCAGCGAGATGTGTAAATTCTTCGCTACATCCAAAGGCGTGCGCTAAGCGACATTGTCATCCCAGGTGTGGCCTCGTCGCTCGATCATTCGCGCGTTTGCCGCCTTAAGCCTCTGTACTGGTAGCATGCTCGACGAGTTGATCGGCCAGCTGCATGTACACCTTGAGAGTGTCGAACGATTTGCTTTCCATAGCACGCCTCCTGCTGGCGATTATAGCGTTTGCTTTATCGCTGACCGCTCAGGCGCAAATCATCGAAGGGAAAGTCGTTGGCATCAGCGATGGCGACACCATCACCGTACTCGATGCGCGGCGCGTTCAGCACAAAGTGCGCTTATCTGGGATTGACGCACCTGAAAAGCGGCAAGCCTTCGGCAACGTGTCGAAGCAAAATCTCGCGCGAATGGTTTTCCAAAAGGAAGTAATAGTTGATTACGGCAAACGCGACCGCCACGGGAGAATTGTCGGCAAGGTGCTGCTTGAGGGAAACGACGTTTGCATTTCGCCAGATTGAGGATGGCCTGGCTTGGCACTTCAAAAAATACGAGGATGAACAGCCCGCGATGGATCGAGTGAAGCACAGCCGGGCGGAGTCCGATGCGCGAGCCGCCCGCGTGGGGTTATGGCGGGATCCTCAGCCGGTTCCGCCGTGGGAGTTTAGAGGTCGCGCTAGGGCGCAGGGCGTTCTTTTAACCATGAGCGCTGACGATGGACAAAGAATGGCGAGAATTTGAGAAGCTGGTCGCGAGGATCGAGGGTGCTCTTGCGCCGGTTGGAGCAGTGGTCAAGGCAAACGATTGGATTAAGAACAATCTTACCGGTCGAAAGCGGCAAGTGGACGCATCCATTCGCTATACCGTTGGCACGGCGCCTGTACTCATCACTGTAGAATGCCGGAAGCGTAAGGCTAAGCAGGATGACACCTGGATTGAACAATTAGCAACGAAAAAGCGGAACTTAGGTGCTGCAATGACCATTGCTGTCACTTCGAGCGACATTTCGGAGCAAGCAAAAAAGACCGCAAGCTTTTACGGGATTGAGATTCGACGAATCTCAGAAATCACTCAAGATGAAATGCTTGGATGGATCAAAATTAAAGGAATCAAACAGATTATTTATCACCCGCTGATTATGAGCATTAAGCCGGTAATTTACAGCGAGGGGGGTGAGTCAGGCGGCATGCTTCATCCTGATGTCATGAAGGCGGTTGAGGCGAATCCGGGAAATGCTCAAGTGTTCGTCCGCCATTCGGATGGCAAGTTGTTTAGCGTGAACAAGCTGCTTGACGCAGCACTGATAAAAGGGCTCGATCTATTTTCTAAAATCCCACTTGATGGCGCCCCTGTACCGAGAAAGGTGATCATCCACTTCCCAAAAGGCATGCTGGGTATACAGACCGAGAAAGGACCTCGTGACTTGGCTCGTCTGGACCTCGGTGTGAATGTGCACGCTACCGTACAGCTTGTCCCTTTTCCGGAAAAAGGCTTTTCCTATGCGGATTCTCAAGGCCCGGTTGTCTACGGTGTCGAAGCCCACGCGGACCTATTGGGCGAGCCAATTCTTGTTTCGATCCACAAGCGGGTGAGCTCTGGTGCCATACACGTGACTATTGCCAAAGAGCCAAAGGCAAAAGGCAAAAGGCAAAAGGCAAAAGGCAAAAGGCAAAAGGCAAAAGGCAAAAGGCAAAAGGCAAAAGCCAAGAATTGAATCCGAGCGTGCTTTAAAAAGGAAGCGCCATGCCAATAGACGAAACGCTAAAAACTGCGAAGGAGACAGTCACCCTTGTCGGTGAGTTGATTAAGGCCGCTGGTGATAACCCAAACGTAAAGGCCGCCGGAAATGAGCTAGGAAAGACCGCTCTTACAATCACGAAATGCATCAATAATGCGCTTCCTCCTGCGGCGGTGAATTTCGCCTTTGACAAAGCTCGCGTTTACTTCGCGGAAAGGTTTCAATACGACCTCGCTGCGAAGGCGGCACATATTCCGCCTGAACATATCGCGGAGCCAAAGGCATCAATTGCTGGCCCCGCATTGCAGGGCCTTGCCCTTTCCCATGAAGAACCGAACTTGAAAGACATGTACTTGAGTCTGCTCGCCTCTGCGATGGATAGTCGCGCAGCGGCACACGTCCATCCGGCTTTCGTCGAGATTATTCGTCAACTCACTTCCGAAGAAGCCGCTTTTCTTCAGACCATCCTTCAAGTTGAAGGCTACGTTCCAGTCATCCAAATCAGGATAGCAACGCGGGGCACTAATACATCCCGGCTTCTTTGTCGCCACATTGGTGACTTGCATAACCAAGAAACCGGGGAAGTTGTAATAAACAATAAAATTGAGGCCTTGGTGGAGAATTGGATTCGCCTTCGATTAGTTGAGGTTGATTATATGAAGCGGCGCAGCACTGAAGAAGCATATCACTGGGTAGATTCTCGTCCGGAAGTGGTCGGCGCACGCGCCACGTACCAGGCGGAGACCGACGAGATTAAGATAGACAAAGGAATTTTAGGCAGAACAGCGTTTGGCAAACAATTCGCTGAAGCCGTGGGGCTGCTGGAGATCTCAGGTCCGAGAAGCGCGCCGGGGCTTACCTCTTAATCACTCCCCTCGCCGTCCGCTTTTCACTGCCTGGCGGTAAGTCGCCATCCTGCTTTGGTGCTTTTTCGAAACTCCGCTCGCCGTTTGATCGCCAACGTGGCGGGGCGTAGGATGCGCGCTTATTTTCGTTTAAGACGGGAGGAGAGCGATGCCCACAATGTGGTTTGTCAAAGAGGGCCCTCGCTCTAACGCGACAAGGGGATCAGGTGCGCAGTTGTCGTTCGACGAAATTCGACGCGCGTTCAAAAATTCTCGGCCGGAGTTTCTTTCGACCAATCCGCCACGATTTAACGTCAACACTCCATCGCAATTTCCGGTTCACATGGTAACCGTTCATGTGGTAATAGAGGTCCACGCGGAAGATGGGGTCAATCCTGAATTCCCTCGCTCGGGGTTTTACATTATGGACGGTTTGTCGCCTGAGCGGGCGCGCCAATTGTTATTCGAATCACGCGGGGTTTGAGTCACAAATCTCCTACCATGGGTAGGGTCCTAAATTTTTACTTAGACGATTCGGGGACACGCCATCCCGATCACAAATGCAACGGCAAAAGACGAGACTGCGATTACTTCGCGCTCGGAGGCATTCTATTAGCGGAACGAGACGAAAGCGATTTGCGTAATCAACCACCAGAATTTTTGCGAGAAATGGGATCCCGCTCAAAGACAGAGGTGATTCGGCTTGCCCAGCCGGACACGGACGTGTAAACTCCTGTTATCTCCCGTAAAGAGAATACAGTAATGACAGCGGCGAAGAGAAAACAAATGGCGGAGGCGCCGGCGCTTTCATCCGGAGAGCTGCGCACCTTGTTCCGCGCTTCGCAGCGCGCTTTGGTGGAGAACCGGCCGATATCCTCGTTGCATTCGGGCGCGGGGCTCTCCAAGGCTGAGCTCGCCGCGATCAATGAGGTCGGGCTTGCGAGCAAACCCTGGCGAAAACCGCAGACGGCCGATCCCCTCGCGCAATCCATCGTGAGCTACATGGCGCTTATCGAAACGAGCTTCGCCACCGGCAAAGTCGCCGAAATGCTGAAGGTGGACGTGAGCCGTATTCGCCAGCGGCTTCGCGAGCGCTCTCTTGTCGGGTTCGAGCATGAGGGCGAATGGCGACTGCCGCGATTTCAGTTCGAGGACAGCAAGACGCTGCCTGGCCTCGCGGAAGTCGTTAAGGCTTTGCCGGCGGATCTCAATCCTCTCGATGTCGCCGAATGGTTCATGACCTCAAGCCCCGACCTGGAAGATGAAAAATCGGACAGCATGCTGAGCCCGAGAGACTGGCTGCTAAGCGGGCACGCGCTTGAGCCGGTCCTTCACCTGGCCCGCCATTTGTAAAAGGAAGTGGCGAAGCTACCGCCGCCGCCCGGCGTCGAAACGCTCAGCCGCGTCCCGCCCGACATCAAGTCGCTGCCGAGGGGAACGGTGCTGGCGCGCATCTATTTCACCGGCGGCGACCATCCGGTTCGTTGGAACAAATTTAGAAACTTCGGACCGACCAACGCGCGTTATGATCACCATCTGCCGGACGAAAAAGGTAACGCGCGCGTGCAACAACTCTCGATTTTGTACTGCGCGACCGACGCCAAAACTTGTCTCGCGGAGGTTTTTCAAGACACTCGCCGAATCGATCGTTTCAGAAAGTCGCCGTGGCTTGCGATTTTTGAGACAACGAAAGCTTGCAGCCTGCTCGATTTGACCGGCTCTTTCGCGACGCGCGCCGGTGCTTCGATGGCGATCAACGCCGGCAATCGCGGGAGGGTGCGGCAATGGGCAAGAGCATTTTATGCGGCCTATCCAAAACTTCACGGTATCTATTACGCTTCTTCGATGCACGCAAACGCGCCGGCGATCGCGCTTGCCGATCGCGCTGAAAGGATCGGAATCTTGCCGCCATTCCCGAAATTCAATCGTGCCCTCGCCGACGACGCGCTGCTCGATGTGATGAAGCACGCCGCGAGCGCGCTTGGATACGGGTTGCGTTAAGGTCAACCGTTGATGACCCAAGACTGCTGCGCCACCGCGGAAATTTCGCGTCAAGGCTATCGCCGCGCGCTTTGGATAGCGCTGGTGGCAAACGCGATCATGTTCGTGGTGGAGATCGCCGGCGGAATCGTTTCGGGTTCGGTCTCGCTGCTCGCCGACGCCATTGATTTCCTCGGCGATGCGGCGAACTACGGGCTTTCGCTCGCGGTATTTTCGTTGGGCATGCTCTGGCGCGCGCGCAGCGCATTGATCAAAGGTCTGAGCATGGGCGCGTACGGAATCTTCGTCATGGCGAGGGCAGGGTGGGCAGCTTTGTACGGCCTTCCGCCCGAGCCGTTTCTGATGGGAAGCGTGGCCGTCCTCGCGCTCGTGGTCAATGTGAGTGTCGCGGCGATGCTGTATTCGTATCGTCACGGCGACGCCGACATGCTTTCGGTCTGGCTGTGCAGCCGCAACGACGCGATCAGCAACATCGCCGTCATCGTTGCCGCCATCTTCGTTTTCGGCACCGCGAGCAAGTGGCCCGACCTCGCCGTCGCGGCGGTGATGGGAATTCTGGGATTGACTTCCTCCGTGGCGGTAATACGGCACGCGCTCGCGGATATGCGCAAAGTCTAATGCGGGGAAACGTTTTGCTTTTGCCTCCGTGTCGTTCAAAAATAGACGGAGAAAACCATGGAAAATACTTCTTTTGCTTTGTGCTCTCACCGCATCCGCTGCCTATTCGGCCCAACTCGACATGGCACTTTTCGACGAAGAGGACCAGAACGAGGACGGCTATGTAGGTCGCGTCGAAGCGAAAGGTTCAGTGGATTTGCAAGCACGGTTCATGGACATCGACCGCGACGGCCAATTGAGCGGGCAGAAAATGCGCGACTGGATAGCGAAGCCGAACAAGCGTGACCTCCTGCGGGTTTCGGCGCACCGCGCTGCGCAGCGCGAAGCGGAAGGCGAGCAAGCACGCGAACTCGAAAGACGGTAACATCTCGCACTTTCGATTCGGGGAGGAGCGGATGCGCGTCATCGTCGCCTTCGCATTGCTCGTGGCAAGCAGCGTGAGCGCTGCGCCGATCACGCCGGAGATGCAAAAGTTTGCCGCTGAGATGGAGAATGAGTATGGTCTTCAGGGCGCAAAGGTTCGGCGCTTGCTCAAGGAAGCTCAACTGCAACCGGCGATCATTCGTTTGATCAGCAAACCGGCCGAAAGCATTACCTGGACCCGCTACCGCACTTTGTTCATGACCCCCGAGCGCATTAGCGGCGGAGTTGAATTCTGGCGCGACAACGCGGAAGCGCTCGAACTCGCGAGCAAGCGTTACGGAGTGCCCGCCGAAATTATCATAGCGACTATCGGCGTCGAGACACGCTACGGGCGCAACACGGGAAACTATCGTGTGCTGGATGCGCTTGTCACACTTGGTTTCGACTATCCGCCGCGCGGCAAATTTTTCCGCGGCGAGCTCGCGCAGTTTCTGCTGATGGTGGAAGAGGCGAATCTCGATCCGTCGAGCGTGACCGGCTCTTACGCCGGAGCAATGGGAATTCCACAGTTCATTCC
>JBOIGA010000180.1:0-6381 GCA_050741875.1 Burkholderiales bacterium | reverse complement strand
CCGCAAGCTCGCGGCGGAAAAGAACGTTGACGTCGCTCAGATCGCCGGCAGCGGCAGGGGAGGGCGAGTAACCAAGCAGGACATCGTCAGTCACTCGGCGAAAGCAGGCAGCGCACCCGAAGGATCGGCTTCCTCACCTCCTCCCGCCTCGAGCGAAACCGCCGCTCCGGTCACTCGAATCCAGGAAATTCCGCGGGCGACTCCCGGAGCGCGTGAAGAAAAACGCGTTGCAATGTCGCGGCTCCGCGCGCGAATCGCCGAGCGTCTGGTGCAATCGCAGGCGCAAAGCGCGACGCTTACGACCTTCAACGAAGTCAATATGCAAGCGGTGATCGCGCTTCGCAACCGCTACAAGGAGCAGTTCGAAAAGGACCATCGGGTCAAACTCGGCTTTATGTCGTTCTTCGTTAAAGCCGCGATCCATGCGCTCAAGAAATATCCGGTCGTCAATGCTTCGGTTGACGGCAACGACATTGTCTACCACGACTACTACGACATCGGCATTGCAGTCGGTACTCCGCGCGGTCTCGTCGTCCCGATTCTACGCAGCGCGGACCAGATGAACATTGCCGAAATTGAGAAAACGATCGCCGACTTCGGCGAACGGGCGAAAGACGGCAAGCTGTCGCTCGAAGAACTGACCGGCGGCACCTTTTCAATTTCCAACGGTGGCGTTTTTGGCTCGATGCTGTCGACTCCGATCATCAACCCTCCGCAGAGCGCGATTCTCGGAATCCATGCGACCAAGGACCGGCCGGTTGTGGAGAATGGCCAAATCGTCGTTCGCCCGATGAATTATCTTGCGCTCTCCTACGACCACCGGATCATCGACGGCCGCGAAGCCGTGCTGTCGCTCGTCGCAATCAAGGAAGCGCTGGAGGATCCCGCGAGAATGCTTTTGGACCTGTGAAGGGTGAATGCGTGAAGGGTGATCCCCACCCGGCGCTGCGCGCAACCGCTCCCGGCAGGGAGGGCATCCTATCCTTCACCCTTTACCCTTCACCCTTCACTCAGTTGGCCAGTGGCGCAATCCTTTGACGTCGCCGTTATCGGCGCCGGTCCTGGCGGCTACGTCGCCGCGATTCGCGCGGCGCAGCTCGGCTTCAACACAGTCTGCATCGACGACTGGAAAAACGACAAAGGCAAGCCCAGCTTCGGCGGCACCTGTCTCAACGTCGGGTGCATTCCTTCGAAAGCATTGCTCGAGTCGTCGGAAAATTTCGAGCGCGCGGCGCACAAATTCGCCTCGCATGGAATAAAAACCTCCGAGGTGAGCATGGACGTGAAGACCATGCTCGCGCGCAAGGACAAGATCGTCGACACGCTCACAATGGGCGTTTCGGGGCTGTTCAAGAAAAACAAAGTCACGGCGATGCACGGCCGCGGCCACCTCGAAAGCGCGGACACGATCGCGGTCGAAAACGACGGCAAGACCGAAACGGTCAAAGCGAAACACATCATCATCGCGACAGGTTCGGTGCCGAGACAGCTTCCCATGGCGGCGGCGGACAACGAACTCATCGTCGATAACGCCGGCGCGCTCGAATTCTCCGAGGCTCCGAAACGTCTCGGCGTCATCGGCGCCGGAGTGATCGGATTGGAGATGGCGAGCGTGTGGAAGAGGCTCGGCTCCGAGGTGACGATCCTTGAGGCGCTTCCAGGATTTCTTCTGGCCGCCGATGAGCAGGTGGGAAAGGAAGCGCAAAAGATCTTCACCAAGGATTCAGGACTGGTGGTGCATACCGGCGCGACGATTTCTCAAGTCAAGAAAAGCAAGAAGGAAGTGACGGTCGAGTACGCGACGGAGAAAGGGACTGCGAACCTCACGGTGGACAGACTCATCGTCGCCATTGGCCGCATTCCGAATACTCAGGGGCTTAACGGCGAAGCAGTCGGACTTGCGCTCGATTCGCGCGGCTTCATCGAGGTCGACGAGCATTGCCGGACCAATCTTCCCAATGTCTATGCGATCGGCGATGTCGTTCGCGGGCCGATGCTCGCGCACAAGGCTTCGGAAGAAGGCGTAGCGGCGGCGGAGTGGATCGCCGGGCAGAAAAGCGAAGTCAATCTCGAAACGATTCCTTGGGTGATCTACACGTCGCCCGAGATTGCTTGGGTCGGGAAAACCGAACAGGAACTAAAGGCCGCGGGAATAGCTTATCGCGCGGGTCAATTTCCGTTTCTCGCCAATGGCCGCGCGCGCGCGCTGGGAGAGACGCAAGGGTTTGTGAAAATGCTCGCCGATGCTGAAACCGATCGCATTCTGGGCGTCCATATCATCGGTCCTTTCGCTTCCGAGATGATTACCGAAGCCGTGGTCGCGATGGAATTCGCCGCGAGCTCGGAAGACATCGCACGAATCGTGCACGCGCATCCTTCGCTTGCCGAAGTCTTTCACGAAGCCGCGCTCGCGGTGGACAAGCGTACGATACATATTTGAAAGGTTGCGCCATGGATAAATTCAAAGCGTTGCGCATTCGCGAACAGAACAAGAAGACCACAAGCGCGATCGAAGAGATATCGCTGGGCGAGCTCGATCCCGGTGAGGTGGTGATCAAGTGCGCCTATTCGAGCGTCAATTACAAGGACGCGCTGGCTGCGACCGGAACGGGCAAAGTCATTCGCCGCTTCCCCTGCATCGGCGGGATCGATCTTTCCGGCAAGGTCGTTTCGTCGTCCGATGCGCGCTTCAAGAAAGACGATGAAGTCATTGTCACCAGCTACGATCTCGGGGTTGCGCGCGACGGTGGTTTTTCGGAGTACGCGCGCGTGCCGGCCGCATGGGTCGTGCCACTGCCGCGAGGACTCAATCTGTGCGAAGCCATGGCGATCGGGACTGCGGGGTACACCGCGGCGCTGGCGATCCATCTTTTGGAACAGAACGATCTCAAACCGGACGCCGGAAAAGTCGTGGTGAACGGCGCCACCGGCGGTGTTGCGAGCCTTGCGATCGATATGCTGGGCAATCTGGGATACAAAACGACTGCCATAACCGGCAAGGATTCTGAGCACGAATATCTGAAGCAGCTCGGCGCCAGTGAAGTGCTGCGTCGCGCTTCGCTCGAAATGGGCGCCCGCCCGCTGGAAAAAACTCTGTGGGCGGCTGCTTTCGATTCGGTCGGTGGAGATCAACTGGCGTGGCTCACTCGCACGATGCAGCAAAATGGTTTGATTGCGAGCTTCGGCAACGCCGGCGGAATCGAGCTCAAGACCACGGTGCTGCCGTTCATTTTGCGCGGAGTGCGTTTGATCGGGGTGGATTCCGGCTACACCGCCATGCCCCTGCGAAAGAAAATCTGGGATCGCCTTGCGACCGATCTGAAGCCACGCCACCTGCCGAGCATCGCGCATACGATCAGGTTGGAGGATCTGCCGCGGGTTTTCGACATGCTGCTCAAATCCAGCATGCGCGGACGCGCGGTAGTTCAATACGACTGATGGGAAAGGCAATGACTTACCGAGAATTTTATCGGCGCTCACTCGAAGATCGCGAGTCTTTCTGGGCGGAACAAGCGAAGCTCATCGATTGGCGGAAACCTTTCAGCAAAGTTCTCGATTACAGCCGGCCGCCTTTCGCCAAGTGGTTCGTCGGCGGCGAGACCAATTTGTGCCACAACGCCATCGACCGCCATCTGCCAACGCGCGGCGAACAAAACGCGCTCATCTACATCTCGACCGAGACCGGGCAGCGGAAAAATTTCACTTATCGCGAGCTGCATACCGAAGTCAATCGCGCGGCGGCAATGCTGCAAAGCCTTGGGGTTGGCAGAGGCGATCGCGTCCTGATCTACATGCCGATGATTCCCGAAGCCGTCTTCACTGTCCTCGCGTGTGCGCGAATCGGAGCGATCCACTCGGTCGTGTTCGGCGGCTTTGCCTCGCACAGCCTGGCGACCCGAATTGACGATGCAGCACCCGCGGTCATCGTGAGCTCGGATGCGGGAATGCGAGCGGGCAAAGCGATCCCTTATAAGCCACTTCTCGACGAGGCGATCCGGCTGGCGAAGAAGCCGCCGCGCAACGTCGTCATTTTCGATCGCGGCATAGACAAGAATTTCGCCAAGGTGGCGGGACGCGATCTCGACTACGCGGACCTTCGCGAAGAGAACATGGATGCCAGCGTCTCCGTGACGTGGCTCGAATCGAACGAAGCCAACTATATTCTTTACACCTCGGGTACGACGGGAACGCCCAAAGGCGTGCAGAGGGATACCGGAGGCCATGCCGTCGCCTTGGCCGCGTCGATGCCGCATATCTTTTGCTGCAATCCCGGCGAAGCGATGTTCACCACCTCCGACATCGGCTGGGTCGTCGGGCACTCGTACATCATCTACGCGCCGCTGATTAACGGCTCGACCACGGTCATGTACGAAGGCTTGCCCATCCGTCCCGATCCGGCGATCTGGTGGAAGATTGTCGAGGAGAACAAAGTGACCTCGATGTTTTCATCGCCGACCGCGATTCGCGTTCTTAAGAAGCAGGATCCGGCGTTCCTGAAAAAGCACGATGTCTCCACCCTGCGTCACTTGTATCTGGCCGGGGAGCCGCTCGATGAGCCGACGGCGCGCTGGATTTCCGACGCGCTGCAAGTGCCGGTTATTGACAACTACTGGCAAACCGAAACCGGCTGGCCGATTCTGACGGCAGTCCCTGGAGTGGAAGAGACGCTCCGAAAATTCGGCAGCCCCAGTTTTGCGAGCTACGGTTACAACGTCAAACTTTTGCGCGAGGACACAGGAGAGGACGCAAAAGCGAACGAAAAAGCCGTGGTAACCATCGAGCCACCCCTGCCTCCCGGGTGTTTTTCCACAGTATGGGGAGACGACGAACGTTTCGTCGAGACCTATTTCAGGAGCTTCAAGAATCGTCTCGTCTACTCGACTTTCGACTGGGGCATTCGCGACGAAGACGGGTATTACTTCATCCTCGGGCGCACTGACGACGTGATCAACGTCGCGGGACATCGTCTCGGCACGCGGGAAATCGAAGAGGCGATCAGCTCCAATCCGGCGGTCGCTGAAGTGGCGGTCGTCGGAGTGAAAGACGAAGTGAAAGGTCAGGCGGTGATGGCGTTCGCGGTGTTGAAAGACTCCACGCAGGCGCAGAATGAAGAGGGCAGAGCAAAAGTCGAAAAATCGGTGATGGCAACGGTAAATGAACAGCTGGGAGCGATCGCGCGGCCATCACGAGTCCATTTCGTCACCTTGCTGCCGAAAACGCGCTCGGGAAAACTGCTTCGCCGCAGCATTCAAGCTTTGGCCGAAGGACGCGACCCCGGCGATCTGACGACGCTCGACGATCCTTCCGCGCTGGATCAAGTTAAAGCCGTGGTGCTCAGAAGCTAACCGCTCGGATTTGAATCGCGGCTAATCCAGAAAGAACTGTCCCTTCATACGAGCGAGCCGCCAGGGTGCGGCTCCTTCCCGGCATGCACCGTAAACGAATGACGGCGCGACCGCAGGCAAAGTAAAACGAAGATCCACGAACCACACGCATTGTTCGCCATTCTTCGTCTCGATCTCCAATAGCGCGGGTATTTCCGCGAAGCGGCGAAACGCATCCAATGCGGGATCGTTCCATGCTTGACGCGCGATGTCATCGCCGGCCGTGCGCGGCCACCGCGTCCATTCCGCCGAAGAGCGCGGCGCGTATCCCGAATAAATTCGCCCGAATAGCCAATCGCCAGGAACCCGCTTTTTCGTCCTCATCAGATTAACGAATGCCTGCTCATGCGCTCTCGGAGACGACACGATAATCATCCAATTGAACGGGGAGAGCGGCTGCGGAAACGCGTGCACGGTTGCGTTCAAAATTCCGCTCTCGGCCGCGTATGCCTCGCCGATCGCGCGCGCCTGGTCTCGCAAAAAAGCTTGCATGGAAACGTAAGCAAGCAAACATGCGAGCGCGATGATTGCGGGATAACGCCGCTGCGTGCCGCTCGCCAGCAGACCTATGACGATGATGGCGGTGAAATACGGGTCGAGGATGAACACGAGCGGAATCGCGAGCTTGCTGTTCGAGAAAGGGCTCAAGACCATCGTCCCATATGAGGTAACGACGTCGCCGGCTATGTGTATCGCAATGCCAAGCGTGGCGACTCCGTAGAACGCGCGCCAGTTCAACCGGCCGCCAGTGAAAGCTGAGAACAACAACGAAAGCCCCAACGACCATATGGGAAGCAGAATGACGGAATGCGTCATTCCGCGGTGCAGATTGAGGTAAGCGAGCGTGTCAATCAGCCGCAACGCGAAATCACAATCCGGAAACGCCGCCGCGAAGAACCCCGCGGCCATGCGTGGACCAGGCGCAAGATGCGCCTGCGTGGCGGAGGCTGTGGCGCGAGCGAGGAGCGCGCCGCTCAGCGCGTGGGTGAGGGTATCC
>JBOIGA010000179.1:0-6395 GCA_050741875.1 Burkholderiales bacterium | reverse complement strand
TTTTTAATTCCTTACTCCATTGTAAGGAAAAGAAGCGAACGACGCTAGCCCAGCAACGGCGCCAGCCACCGTTCCGCGGTGGCGAGGTCCCAGCCCTTGCGGCGGGCATAGTCTTCGAGTTGGTCGCGGTCTATTTTTCCGACGGCGAAATAGGCGGATTGGGGATGCGAGAAATAAAAGCCCGAGACCGCGGCCGCGGGCAGCATCGCGAAGTTTTCGGTCAGCTCGATTCCGGCGTTTTCCTCCGCGCGCAGAAGCTCGAACAGCGCGCCTTTCTCGGTGTGGTCGGGACACGCGGGATAGCCGGGAGCGGGCCGGATGCCACGATATTTTTCGGCGATCATTTCTTCGTTGCTCAGGTTCTCGTCGGCCGCATAGCCCCAGAACTCGCGCCGGACTCGCATATGCAAGTGTTCGGCAAACGCTTCCGCCAGGCGATCGGCCAGCGCCTTCACGAGAATCGCGTTGTAATCGTCGCGCTCGGCTTCGAACTTTTTCACGACCTTGTCAATGCCGATGCCGGCGGTGACCGCGAAGACACCGATGAAGTCTTTCACTCCGTTTTCCTTGGGTGCGATGAAATCGGCGAGGCACCAGTTATTACGGTCGGCGGGCTTAACCATCTGTTGGCGCAGATTGTGAAAGACCATCGCGACTTCGCTGTGCGATTCGTCCCGGTAGATTTCGATGTCGTCATCCATCGTGCTGGCCGGAAATAGTCCGACAACTGCATTTGCCGTCAGCCATTTCTCGGCGATAATTTTCTCGAGCATGGCTCGCGCGTCCTCGAAAAGATCGCGCGCGGTCTCGCCGACGACTTCGTCTTCGAGAATCGCGGGATATCGTCCACGCAATTCCCAAGTCTGAAAGAATGGGGTCCAGTCAATCGCCTCCTTGAGTCTTTCGAGTGAGTAGTCCTTGAGAATCTTGAGACCGAGAAAAGACGGCGCCAGCGGCGCATACGAGTTCCAGTCGGTTTTCAAGCCGTGCTTTCGCGCCGCCGAAATCGAATGCCGCGGACCCTGGCCTTTTTTGTCCTTGTGCTGTGCGCGGACTTTTTCGTATTCGGCTTTGATGCCTTCCACGTAGCCTGCTTTCGACGTCTCGCTCATGAGATTGCTCATGACCCCGACCGAGCGCGAGGCATCGGGAACGTAAATAGTGGGACCGTGGTATCCGGGTTCGATCTTCACCGCGGTATGCACGCGCGAGGTCGTCGCCCCGCCGATTAAAAGCGGGATGTCGAAGCCCTCGCGCTCCATTTCCTTCGCGACGTGCGCCATCTCTTCGAGCGAAGGCGTGATAAGACCGGAAACCCCGACTACATCCGCGTTCTCGTCTTTCGCGGTCTGCAAGATTTTTGCGCAAGGCACCATGACGCCAAGATCCACGACCTCATAGTTATTGCATTGCAGGACCACACCTACAATGTTTTTCCCGATGTCGTGCACATCGCCTTTGGCCGTGGCGATGACGATCTTGCCCTTTGCTTTCGCGCCTTCGCTTTTTTCCGCTTCAATGAAGGGAACGAGATGCGCGACCGCCTGCTTCATTACTCGGGCGCTCTTCACGACCTGCGGCAGAAACATTTTCCCCGAGCCAAAGAGATCGCCGACCACGTTCATCCCATCCATGAGCGGACCTTCGATCACGTGGATCGGCCGTTCCGCGCTCAGGCGCGCTTCTTCGGTGTCTTCGACGATGTAGGTGTTGATGCCGTTGACGAGCGCGTGGGTGAGCCGTTCGCCGACCGTGCCCTCGCGCCACGACAGATCCTCGGTCTTGGTCCTGCCTTCGGCTTTGTAGGTTTCGGCGAATTCGAGCAATCGCTCGGTGGCGTCGGAGCGACGATTAAGCAATACATCTTCCACGCGCTCCAGGAGATCCTTTGGAATCTCCTCGTAGACTTCGAGCATTCCCGCGTTAACGATCCCCATGTCCATTCCGGCTTTGATCGCGTGGTAGAGAAACACCGCATGGATCGCCTCGCGCACGCGGTTGTTGCCACGGAAAGAGAACGAGACGTTGGAAACGCCGCCGCTCACTTTCGCATATGGCAGCTTCTCTTTTATCATGCGCGTCGCCTCGATGAAATCGCGCGCGTAGTTGTTGTGCTCTTCGATTCCGGTCGCGACGGCAAAAATGTTGGGGTCGAAAATGATGTCCTCCAGCGCAAAACCGGCTTCCTTCAAGACGTCGTAGGAGCGCGAACAGATTTCCACTTTGCGTTGCAGTGTGTCGGCCTGGCCTTTCTCGTCGAAAGCCATGACGATCGCCGCCGCGCCACAGCGGCGGATCAACTTCGCCTTGCGGATGAAATCTTCTTTCCCCTCCTTGAGCGAGATCGAGTTGACCACGGGTTTTCCCTGCACGCATTTCAGACCCGCTTCGATCACCGACCACTTGGAAGAATCAATCATGACCGGCACGCGCGAGATGTCAGGCTCGGAAGCGATGAGGCTTAAGAAACGCACCATCGCGGCTTCGGAATCGAGCATCGCCTCGTCCATGTTGATGTCAATCATCTGCGCGCCGTTCGCCACCTGCTGCGCCGCTACCGCAATCGCTTCGTCATATTTACCGTCCAGTATGAGCTTGGCGAAAACAGGCGAGCCGGTGACATTCGTGCGTTCGCCAATATTGACGAAGAGTGACTCACCGCTGATGTTGAGCGGCTCCAATCCTGAAAGCCGGCATTTCTTTTCGATCTCTGGAACCCGTCGCGGAGCGACGCCTCTCACCGCCTCCCCGATCGCTCTTATATGCGCGGGAGTCGTGCCGCAGCAACCGCCGACGATATTCAGAAACCCGCTTTGCGCGAATTCGTGCAGCATTCCGGCCATGTACTCGGGTGTTTCGTCATAGCCCGTTTCGGAAAGCGGATTCGGCAGGCCGGCGTTGGGATAACAGCTCACGTAAACGTCCGCGATGTTCGACAGCTCCTCGACGTAAGCGCGCAGGTCTTTGGCCCCCAAAGCGCAGTTCAAACCAATACTCAAGGGCCCCGCATGGCGGACCGAATTCCAAAAAGCCTCCGTCGTCTGGCCCGTGAGCGTGCGCCCGGAAAGATCGGTAATCGTCCCCGAGATCATGATCGGAAGACGAATGTCGTGCTCATAGAAATATTTCTGAATCGCGAACAGCGCCGCTTTGCAATTCAAGGTATCGAACACCGTTTCGACAAGCAGCAAGTCGGCGCCGCCCTCGACAAGGCCGTGCACAGCTTCGCTATAAGCCTCGACAAGTTGGTCGTAATTGACGTTGCGAAAACCGGGATCGTTTACGTTGGGCGAAATCGTCGCGGTGCGGTTGGTCGGACCCAATGCCCCCGCGACAAAGCGAGGTCTTTTCGGATTCCCGGCTTCAAATTCGTCTGCGGCCGCGCGCGCGAGCTTGGCGCCGGCGAAATTCAGCTCGTAGACCGCTTCCTGCAAGTGATAGTCGGCCTGCGCGATCGAGGTCGAGTTGAAGGTGTTGGTCTCGATGATGTCGGCGCCGGCTTCGAGATACCCCGAATGAATCTCGCGGATGATCTGCGGCTGGGTCAGCGTCAGAAGATCATTGTTGCCTTTGAGATCGTGCTTGAAGTCGGCGTACCTCGACCCGCGATAATCCGCTTCGGTCAACTTGTAGCTTTGGATCATGGTCCCCATCGCGCCATCCATGATGAGGATGCGCGATCTGAGCCCGCTTTCGAGCAGTGCAAGACGATTTTTCATGGGAGCGGAATTCTAGCATCGGTCCTACTTTTTGCTCGGACGAAGGAGTCAAGGAACCTCTGATCAAATCCCGCGACGGTCGCGACGGCGGCTTTGCGGGATGCACGCGCAGATGGCGAAGCCCAGGCTGCGCCTGTCTTCGCGTGCGAAGCGCGACGCGGCGAAGGGTCGACCCCTTCGCCAGGAGCGCGACAAGACAGACTGTACGCGTGCGTTTGCCCCAAAGGGCGATGCAGCGGCAGAGCCGCTGCGTGCTAGTGGACTGTAACAGCCGATTCAGAAGTACACGCCATCGCGAGGCCTGCGAGGGCCGTGGCGATCTCGTATTTCAGAGACAAAAATTATGAGATTGCTTCGTCGCGCGTGCTCCTCGCAATGACACCAAATTGACTACGGTTTCGCATGTTACAGTCCACTAGTCGGGGCAGATCAAATCCAAGGCGTTATCGCGAATATTTTCCCACCGCTGAATTCACGAGTGAGCAGTCATTCGGAAGTCCTCAGGCTGTTGCCGAAACGCAACACGTCACAAAAGGCCGGTGGACATGCAAGTTTTTGATTTGGCAAAATCCGTTCAGCTTCTGATAGAGAGGGGGAAGCGTCCCCGCAGCCGCACCGAATCGAGTCCATCCAGGAGAATTAGATGAACAAGAAATTGATCGCTTTAGCCATCGCCTCCGCGTTCGCAGCTCCGGGAGTAGCAATGGCCCAAGGGAGCAGCGTAGTGATTTATGGCACGTTGAACGCGGATTTCGAGAACGTCGAAGCCGACGATACGGATACAGGTCTCGAATTTGATCAAAGAAACCGCGTGAGCTGCAATTCGTGCAATTTGGGCTTTCGAGGCACCGAGGATCTCGGAAACGGGCTGAAAGCGATTTTTCAGATCGAATCGTCAATTAACTTGGACAGCGGGAATGGAAACTTGGGCGGTCGTAACTCCAACGTCGGTTTGAGCGGGCCGTGGGGAACCGTTTTCTACGGGCTGTGGGACACGCCGTACAAATTCGTGAGCTTGAGACAGGATGCCTGGTACGCGACGGGCATTGCGGCCAATAGTTTCGTTATCGGTACTCCGGGCTTTGGTGTCGCGACGGCGACCCAATCTGCTCCCGGAGCCGCGGGAGCCGCGGCGAATGCGTCATTCGATCGTCGGCAGGGCGACAGCGTGCAGTACTGGACCCCAAGCTTCAACGGCTTGTCTGGACGGGTTTACTATTCGGCGAATGAGAACAAGAGCGCGGACGGCGTAGACCCTGAAGTGGATCCGTTTACCTACGGGTTTGCAGTCATCTACGAAAACGGTCCGCTCTATCTCAATTTCGCCGCCGAGCGCCACGAAGACTATTATGGTCTGGCAAGCTTGTCCGCTGCTTTTGGCGCCGGACCTTCCGCGGCTAACGACGCGTCTGAAGACACAGGGTATAAAGCGGGGATTGGCTATACCTTCGGCAACACCACCCTTCATGCCGTCTACGAACGCCTGGACTACGAAGTTGACACCGCAGTTGTAGACGATTTCGACCGCGACGCCGTTTTCTTGGCTCTTCTGCACAAGATTGGCGCTTGGACGATACGCGCGTCTTATGGTCACGCGTTCGAAGCGGATTTTGCCACCGTCGGCGCGCTAAGCGACGACGACACAGATGCCGACTTCTACTCCGCTGGCGCGAGCTACAGCTTTTCCAAGCGCACCGAAATCTACGGGCTTTTTGTCTTCATCGACAACGGAGATAACGCGTCTTATAACTTCGGTGTGAACCAACTGCGAACAGTAGGTCCCGGCCCGCTAGCTGCTGGCCAAACTGTCGGACTCGGGGCAGAACTCAGAGGAGTTGCTTTAGGTATCAAACACAGCTTCTAAGCCGAATAGCAATACAGGGACTGACGGGCGCTCGGAAGAGGGCCATTTTTTGTTCGTTGCGCAGGCGGTTTGAACGACTTGCCTGACTGTCACGAGCGGCAGATCAGCCGCCAAGAATTTTCCCAAATGGGCGACTGGTGTTAATCTTTCGAGGAATTTTCGCGTACATAGGCTTTCACACTCCCAAGACGACGGAGGAAACAGCATGAGAAAACTCGTTCTTCTGGTTTCAGCCCTGATTCTCGCGGCGTGCGCCGTTGTGGAGCGGAAAGACCCCGTTCCCGACAGGCCAATCACCGAGCCCGGTAGTCCGGAAACCTCGGTCAGCGGCGGCGGCGCGTCAAGCACTCAAGGCGGGGCGCCGCAGGGAACCAACATCGGCAGCGAAGTCAGCCGCAGCCGGCAGCGATAACTTTCCGCTTCAGCGCCGCCTAGATCGCTCGATGAGCCGGTCCTTTCTCATCGCTCAGTTGAGCGATTCTCACGTGTTGCCGCGCGGCGAGCTCTTGAGCGATCACGTGGATACTGGCGCACGCCTCGAGCGCGCCGTGGCTCGCGTCAACGCTCTCGATCCACGCCCTCAGATTGCGGTGTTGAGCGGCGATCTCGTCAATTCCGGCAGCCGGGAAGAATACGCTGTGCTGCGCGAAATTCTGACGCCGCTAACCATTCCCTTTTATTTGATGCCCGGGAACCACGATCTGCCTGATCGAATGCGCGAGAGTTTTCCCGAGCACGCGTACCTCAATCAAAACGGACAGTACGTCAACTATGTGATCGAAGGTTTTCCCGTGCGCATCATTGTTCTCGAC
>JBOIGA010000178.1:0-6400 GCA_050741875.1 Burkholderiales bacterium | reverse complement strand
TCCTCAGCGCATCAGTGCGCGCGAGCAGGTGCATGATTGTCGTGGGTTTGAGTTCGAGCGCGCGGTGAATGGCCCCGTGAAAACGCGCTGCGAGCACGGCGAGATCGCTGCATTCGCGCGGCGCTTTGATCCGCCGCGACACTTCGCGAGTGAGTCTCACGCTTCGCTCTTCGTGACCGATATGGCGAGGCCATTCCTTCGCCGGGGTTTCGCCTTTGCCGAGATCGTGAGTCAGGGCGGCGAATCGAACGGGAAGCGACCCGCCGTGCTCGGCGGCGCAATCGATGACGAGCATGACATGGACGCCGGTATCAATCTCGGGGTGATGTTTGGGCGGCTGTGGAACGCCGAACAACCGATCGACTTCAGGGAGAATCTTGGCCAATGCTCCGCAGTCGCGCAGAGCGAGGAACATTCCCGAAGGTTTCTTTTCCATGAGGCCGCGCGCGAGTTCCTGCCACACCCGCTCGGGAGTGAGCGAGTCCACTTCGCCGTTCTCGACCATTTCGCGCATGAGAGCGAGCGTTTCAGGCGCGATCGAAAAACCAAAACGCGCGGCAAATCGCGCTGCGCGGAGAACTCTTACCGGGTCTTCACTGAAAGCGGGATTTACATGCCGCAAAATTCCGGCGCGTAAATCGTTGGCGCCGCCAAAAGGGTCGATGATCTTGCCCGCGGCATCCTTGGCGATCGCATTGATCGTCAGATCGCGGCGCTCGAGATCTTCTTCGAGCGTGACCTCGGGAGAAGCGTGCACAGCGAAACCACGATAGCCGCGCGCGGTCTTGCGTTCGGTGCGTGCGAGCGCGTGCTCTTCGTGCGTCTGGGGATGCAGAAAAACCGGAAAATCGCGGCCGACGGGCTTAAATCCAAGCCGCTCCATTTCTTCGGGCGTGGCGCCGACGACGACGTAATCGCGGTCCTTGACTTCGAGGCCGAGCAGCTCGTCGCGCACCGAGCCGCCGACGCGATAGATTCTCATTCGAACTCGGCGATGATTTCCGTTTCGGCTTTGGCCTGCGTCAGCCACTGTTGAATGGCGGGCAGGGCAAGAATCTCCTGCGCGTAACGCGAGGCGATCGGCGGCAACCTCACCGCATAGGTCTGAAAGCGCAGGACAACGGGAGCGTACATCGCGTCGGCGATGGAAAAAGCGCCAAAAAGGAACGGCCCTTCGCGAGAACGCGCACGGCAGTTTTCCCAGATCTCGATGATGCGCCCGATTTCCCGTTCCACATCGGAAGTCCTTCCCTTGCCGGGCAAATGCCGCCGGCAATTCATGCTCATGTGCGTACGCAGATTGCTGAAGCCGGAATGCATCTCCCCGGAAATCGAGCGCGCCTGCGCCCTCGCTTCTGCATCCTCGGGCCATAGCTGCTTTTCCGGAAACCGCTCGGCCAGGTATTCGGCGATCGCGAGCGAATCCCACACCTTGACGTCGCCATCGAGCAGGACCGGCACTTTACCCGAGGGGGAATAGGCAAGGATTCGCGCGCGCGATTCAGCTGTGTAAAGCGGGATGCGAATTTCCTCGAACGCTATTTCCGCCTGCTTGAGCAGCAGCCACGGGCGCAGCGACCATGACGAGTAGTTCTTGTTGCCGATGACTAGCGTCAGCATGGTCAAGGCGCGGTGGAACTGTCGGGCGCCAGATATGCGGGGACGATCTCTTCGATCGACGCGGGCGTAAAAGCGAAGGGAAATGGCGAATCACAGACGCTGTCCATTTTCATCGAATAAAAATTATCGCGGGTCAGAAGCTTGATCGGTGAGTATTCGAGAAACCACGCCTGCAGGTAGGAAAAACCATCGCCAAAGCCGACGATGCGGCGCTTCTTGCCGGTCGCTGCGGCGACGAACTCGACCAGCTCGCGCAGAGTATAGATTTTCGGTCCGCAGAGATTGTAGCTTCGGCCGAAGGTTGAAGCATCGTCCAGCGAAGACACAAACGCGCGGGCCACGTCCTCGACGTGGATGGGAGCAAAGCGGGCGTTTGGCGAACCGAGAAAAATCACCGGAAAAAATTTGACGAGCTTGGTGAACAGATTGAGAAAACTGTCGCCTCGTCCGAAGATGACCGAAGGGCGGAAGATCGTCGCCGCCAAATCTTCTCCCGCGACCATAACTTCGCTCTCGCCGCGGCCTTTGCTGCGCAGATATGCGCTCGGCCCGCTGGGTCGCGCATTGAGCGCGCTCATGTGCAGGAGTCTTTTGACCTTGTTCTTTCGGCAAGCCGCGATGATTTTTCCGGGCAGCTCGACATGGATCGAATCGAAAGCGCCGCGTTTCTTCTCATGCAGAACGCCGATGAGATTGATGACGGCGTCCATTCCCGCCGTCAGCCGGTCGAGCTCGGTTGGGTCGCGCACGTCTGTGGTGACGACATCGACGGTCGGCAGCACGATCAATCTTTTCACGCGTTCGCGATCGCGCGTCGGCACCCGGACGATGGTCTGTCTGGCGGCAAGCATTTGAACAATCGCGCTTCCGACAAACCCGCTGCCACCGAACACGCAAACCTTTCTAATAACCAAGGGTCTGTCTCCACCGTGTTCGGGCCGCGGGTTCGGCGGAGGCTAACGTTTGCGAAGCCAAGGTTATGCCGGAGCTAAAACGCAAGCCGAACACGCAAACTTTTTCGATACGCATTAAAGAAATAGGGTTAGCGGGGGATGGGGGACCAGAATTCCCGATCACCGATCCCCGAATCCCGAATCCCGATCCCCGAATCCCGAATCCCGATCCCCGAACCGCAGCTCATCGGTCGGCACCGTTTTCTCATCTGGATCGGGCGCCTCTTCGATCAATTCGACCTCTAGGTCCAGCTCGGGCAACGCGCGCGGCCTGACTTCTTCCCACAGAACCTCGTCGCTGACGAATGAGCTTTTCGAAATTGTGCCCAGCCTCTGCTTGAGTGAGCGAATTTTGCCGCCGAGCAGTCCGGCGTACCACGTGGCGTTGCCCATGACTTTTTTCACGTAGTCGCGCGTCTCGTCGAAGGGAATCGTCTCGGCGTAGATCGCGCCTTCGAACGGCTTGTCTCCGCACCACTGCCGCGCCCGCCCCGGCCCGGCGTTGTAGGCGGCGGAAGCGAGCAGTGGATGTTCGTCCAGGTCTGCCAGAACGATCTTGAGATAGTGCGAGCCAAGCTGGATGTTCGTGTCAACTTCGCCGACCTGCGCGGGGCGAAGGCGGCCGAGCCCGATCCGCTTGGCTACCCACCTCGCCGTCGTTGGCATAAGCTGCATCAACCCCATCGCCCCCGCGCTCGACCGCGCGCTGGCGATGAAACGGCTTTCCTGCCGAATCAAGCCGTACACCCACGCTTCGTCCAGTTTCAAAGTGCTCGCCGCCGGCCGCATGACATCGCGAAAAGGCGTGAGATAGCGCAAGGAGAAATCGTGCAGATAGACCGTCCGGTCGGCGGTATAGATCGTGCGGTCGTAAAGTCCGAGGCGGCGGACGAGCTCGGCCGCGGTCAGAAGCTCCGAGTCGCTGAAGTCGCGGATGGCGTAGGCCCATTCCCGATTGCCTTCGATGCGCAGGTCGAGGTTGTAGAAAACGAGCGCGCGGGCAATCGCCGGCCGCTTCGCCATCGCCGCGATGTCGTCGTCGGAAGCCTTGAAGGTCTGCGGCGGAACGGTGATGGGTGCGCCGATTTCCTCGGCGGAAAGCTGGCCGTAGAAGTGAAACTCGCCGGCGAGCGACTCGAAGATCGGCTGCGCTTCCGCGCCGCGACCGAGATTCTTGAGCGCTCGCGCTTTCCAGTAGCTCCATGTTGCGTAAGCCTGATGGGTGTCGGGCAGTTCGGCAATCGCCGCGAGCACCTTGTCCCAGTCCTGGGCGCGCAAATTCGCCCGCACTTTCCACTCGCGCTGCTTGGGAGTGAGATCGGTCGCGGCGACGTACCACGACAACGCGGCAGGGTCATGCCGCCGCGCCGCGAGGGTGGCCAATTCCGCCCACACGAAGCCGCGATCGGCCTCGGGAAACTGACGATTCATTTTGGCCCAATTGCGGACCGCCGCGTGCACGTCCGAACGCGCACTTTTCAGAAGCGCGAAAAGCCAAAGCTCGCGTCCCGCGCGTGTCGTCAGTTTCAATTTGCCTGGATTCAGGTAGCGATTCGGACGCGCCGCGACCTGATTCAGGAGCTTGGGGTTGATGCGCTCGGCTTTGGGAAGGTATTGCATGACGCTCTTGGCGGCCCCACGGTCGCCTTCGTTGAGCGCAAGCCGCACGCGTTGCCAGATCAAGTCCTTGCTGAGGGCTTTTTGCGCGATGAGATATTCGAAAAGCTCGCTGCACGAATCGGGCGTTTCTTGGGCGTTCAGCCATAGCGCGCGCCCTTCGGCGATTCCGCCCGCGTCTTTGGTCTTGATCCGCGCCATAGTGGCGAAGCACGAGAGTGCGAGGTCGGGCTTCTGATTGAAGTCCTTCAACTCGAAGGCGAGTCTTTGCCATTCGCCGCGGCGGCCCAGGACTTTGAGCCAGTCCGAAGTGAGCTGCGCGGCAAGCGGAGTTTCGGCATGGCGCAAGAGGAAGGCGTCAACGTCACTCTTGTCGGCGTCGTTCAGGCGCAGACGAAATTGCCAGTAGGCGATGTAAGGATAGAGGGGATAGTCGTTCAGACGGCTTGCGGCGGAATCGAGCTTTTGCGCGTTGCCGACGCGAAAAGCTTCGCGCGCGACGAGGAAATCCTCGTCATCTCCCGCGCATGCCGTCGTGGCGACGAGCGCGCAGAGCGCGAAAATCCATTTCGGCAGACGCCTCATCCGAGAAACAGCGGATAGGCGGGATTGCCGCTTTCGTCCCAATACCGATAGCCGAGGCGCCGCAGAAATTTTTGGAATTCGTCGAGATCAGCGGGCGGCACTTGCATGCCGACGAGTACGCGGCCGTAATCGGCGCCTTGATTGCGATAGTGAAAAAGCGAGATATTCCAGTTGTGGCTCATGCTGTTCAAAAACTTCATCAGCGCGCCCGGACGCTCGGGAAATTCGAAGCGGTATAGAAATTCGTGGTTGACCCGCGGCGAATGTCCGCCGACCAGGTGCCGCACGTGTAGTTTGGCCATTTCGTTGCGAGTGAAATCGAGTGCGGTCAAACCCTGGGCCGTCAGCTCCCGCACGAGAGTCTCGATTTCCTCGCGGTCGTGCACTTCAATGCCGGCGAAAACATGCGCTTGCTTGGGATCAGCGTAGCGGTAATTGAATTCCGTGATGTTGCGCGCCCCCAGCATCGCGCAGAATTTTTTGAAGCTTCCCGGTTCTTCGGGAATCGTCACCGCCAGGATCGCTTCGCGCGCTTCGCCGACCTCGGCGCGCTCGGCGACGAAGCGCAGGCGATCGAAGTTCATGTTGGCGCCCGAGGCGATGGCGACGAGCGTTTGGTTGCTTACGTTCTCGGCATAAGCCTTCGCACCCGCAATGCTCAGCGCTCCCGCCGGCTCGAGCACGACTCGCGTGTCTTCGAATACGTCCTTGATCGCGGCGCAGATCGTATCGGTGTCCACGCGCACCACGCCGTCGACCAGTTCGCGCGCGAGCCTGAAGGTTTCCTCACCGACCTGCTTGACCGCGACGCCATCGGCGAACATTCCGACTTGCGGCAACACCACGCGGCGCTTCGCTTCGAGCGATTGCGCCATCGCGTCGGCGTTGTCGGGCTCGACGCCGACGATCTTGATTTCGGGCTTCAGCTTCTTGACGTACGCCGCGATTCCGGCGATCAAGCCGCCGCCGCCGACCGGGACGAAGATCGCGTGAATAGGCTCCGGGTGCTGGCGCAGAATTTCCATGCCGATGGTGCCTTGTCCCGCGATCACGTCGGCGTCATCGTATGGATGAATGAAAGTGAGCTTGCGTTCGCGCCCGAGGACTTGCGCGCGCTCGCACGCTTCATCGTAAGAATCGCCGAACAGCACCACTTCGGCGCCGCGCGCGGCGACCGCCGCGACTTTGATTCGCGGCGTGGTCGAAGGCATGACGATGACCGCGCGGCAGCCAAGCTTCTGCGCCGCGAGCGCGACGCCCTGCGCGTGATTGCCGGCGGAGGCGGCAATCACTCCTTCGGCAAGCGTTGCGCGCGGCATCTTGACCATCTTGTTATACGCGCCGCGCAGCTTGAACGAAAACACGGGCTGCATGTCCTCCCGCTTCAAGAGCAGCCGGTTGCCGAGACGCGTGGAAAGCAGCGGCGCGGGCTCGAGCGGAGATACGATCGCCACGTCGTAAACCTGAGCGGTCAGAATCTTTTCGAGATAGTCCATGAGGGTAGGAACCTCTGATCAAGTCCCGAACGGTCGCGACGGCGGCTTCGCGGGATCATGTGCGCGAAGCGCGATGCCGCGAAGGGTTAACCCCTTCGCCAGGAGCGCGACAAGACATCTCGCTCGCGG
>JBOIGA010000177.1:0-6404 GCA_050741875.1 Burkholderiales bacterium | reverse complement strand
TATCTATACAGACAACATTACCCGACAAAGGAAGTTGGTTAAGTACATCCTTGTCGGGCTAGAACAGCAAACGCCGTACCCAGCAGCGGTTGATTATGAACAAATGACGATCGAACATCTGGCGTCGCAGAGTCTGATTGGGGAGGGCGAGTTTAATGACCCCCTTGTCGGTCAAATTGGAAACCTCTTGCTCGTATCGGATGAGCTTAACGGCAAACTCAAGGACAAGTCTTTCAAAGACAAAAAGAAGATTCTGCTCGATAGCGGATTCAAATTACCAGAGCAGTTGGAGGCGGCTTCAACTTGGGGCCCCGCCCAAATCCGCCAGCGAACTCAGACTCTGGCTGAACGGGCATACAACGATGCCTGGAAGCTCTGACGCGCTGTTGAGACATCGCATCGGGATCTAATCGCGGCGCACTATTTATTTTCTCTTGCGCAATTTTTGAATCGCCTGCAGTTGCGCGACCGCTTCGGCGAGTTCGGCCTGGGCGCGGGCGAAATCCATTTTGTCCGAGCGATCTTTCATCGCTTCTTCGGCTTTTTTCTTGGCTTCCAGCGCCTTTGCTTCATCCAGATCGTCACCCCGCACGGCTGTATCGGCGAGGATGGTGACGACTTCCGGCTGCACCTCTAATAGACCGCCGGAGACGAAGACCAATTCTTCTTCGGCTTGATTCGGAATTTTGATTCGCACCGCGCCGGGCTTGATACGAGTGATGAGCGGAGCGTGCCGCGGATAAATTCCAACCTCTCCCATTTGCGCGGGGGCGGCGAGAAATTCAGCTTCGCCTGAGTAAATAGCTTCCTCGGCGCTGACGATATCCACATGCATAGTCGCTGCCATTGTGTTCTCCGCTATTGCAGCGTCTTCGCTTTCTCCACCGCTTCTTCGATTGGCCCGACCATGTAGAAAGCCTGTTCCGGAAGGTTGTCATAGTCGCCGTTGACGATTCCCTTGAAGCTTTTGATCGTCTCCTTGAGCGGAACGAACTTGCCTTCCTGTCCGGTGAAGTTTTGCGCGACGAAGAAGGGTTGCGACAGGAAGCGTTGAATCTTGCGCGCGCGCGCGACGACGAGTTTATCCTCGGGCGAAAGCTCGTCCATTCCCAGAATCGCGATGATGTCGCGCAATTCCTTGTAGCGTTGCAGCGTGGACTGCACAGCGCGAGTAGTCGAGTAATGCTCTTCGCCAATCACGTTAGGATCCACCTGGCGTGAAGTCGAGTCGAGTGGATCCACCGCGGGATAAATTCCGAGCGATGCGATGTCGCGCGAAAGCACGACAGTGGCGTCGAGGTGCCCGAAAGTGGTCGCGGGAGAAGGATCGGTCAGGTCGTCCGCCGGAACGTAGACCGCCTGGATTGACGTGATCGAGCCGGTTTTGGTCGAGGTGATTCGCTCCTGCAGACGTCCCATTTCTTCCGCGAGAGTCGGTTGATATCCAACGGCCGAAGGCATGCGCCCCAACAGCGCCGATACTTCAGTGCCCGCGAGTGTGAAGCGATAGATGTTGTCAATGAACAAGAGCACGTCGCGCCCTTCGTCGCGGAAATTTTCGGCGATCGTGAGTCCGGTCAATCCCACTCGCAGACGATTGCCGGGTGGCTCGTTCATCTGCCCGTAGACGAGCGCCACTTTATCGAGCACTCCACCTTCCTTCATTTCGTGGTAGAAGTCGTTGCCTTCGCGGGTGCGCTCGCCGACTCCGGCAAACACCGCATAACCGGAATGCTCGACCGCGATGTTGCGGATCAACTCCATCATGTTGACGGTCTTGCCGACGCCCGCGCCGCCGAACAGGCCGACTTTGCCGCCTTTGGCGAACGGGCAGATCAAGTCGATGACTTTGATTCCGGTTTCGAGCAATTCCTGCGAGGGCGCGAGTTCCTCGAAAGTCGGCGCTTTGCGGTGAATGGGCATGTCTTTTTCCGCACCGATGGGTCCTTTTTCATCAATCGGACGACCGAGCACGTCCATGATGCGGCCGAGCGTTTTTTCGCCGACCGGCACCGAAATTGGCTTGCCCGTGTTCGACACTTTCGTTCCGCGGCGCATCCCGTCGGAGGAGCCCAACGCAATCGTGCGCACAACCCCGTCGCCCAACTGCTGCTGCACTTCGAGAGTCAACTCGGCGCCTTCCAATTTGAGCGCGTCGTACACCCTGGGCATCCCCTCGCGTGAAAACTCGACGTCAATCACCGTGCCGATGCATTGGACGACTGTTCCTTCGTTCGTTCTTCCTTCAGTTCCCTCGGCCATGGTCGTTCCTAAAAAGGGATAGTTTATTGAAAGTCTCAACGACTTGACAGTTTTCGGTTCTTCTGTCTTCCGTCCTCTAATTCTGTCCTCTGTCCTCAGACAGCGGCGGCGCCTGGGCAATTTGGTCTCGCCATAACGCGCTTCGTGCATGAGTCTCGCCCATTGTTCAGACAGCGCTTCATACTGCCGCAGCGCCGCCAACAATTTCAGACAGCTCCTTCGTGATCGAAGCCTGGCGGCTTTTGTTGTAGACCAGTGTCAATTCATCAATCAGTGTTCCGGCGTTGTCGGAAGCGGCTTTCATCGCCACCATTCTCGCACTTTGTTCCGACGCGATGTTCTCGGAGACTGCCTGGTATACAAGGGTTTCAACGTAGCGCTTCAAGACCTCGTCAAGCACGGCTTTGGCCTCAGGCTCGTAGATGTAATCCCAGATCCCTTTCGAGCCGCCCAAAGCTTCACCCGCGAGCGGCAGCAACTGCTCCATTACCGGCTCCTGTTTCATGGTATTGACGAAGCGCGTATAGAAAATCATCAGGCGATCGAACCGGTCTTCGCTGTAACCGTCGAGCATGACTTTGATCGCGCCGACAAGCTTCTCGATATGCGGCTTGTCACCAAGACCGGTGACTTGCGAAACAATGTTGGCTTTGAGTCGCTGCATGAAGCCCAGGCCTTTGTTGCCGATTACGCAGACTTCGATTTCCTCGCCTTCGCTTTTCCACTGCTTCATCGCGTTCAGCGCGAGCCTGAGCACATTGGTGTTGAGTCCCCCGCACAAGCCCTTGTCTGAAGTCACGACAATGATGCCGACTCGGTTCACCGTGTCGCGTTCGATGAGGAAAGGATGGCGATACTCCGAATTGGCGTGGCTCATGTGCGCCGCGACGTTACGGATTTTCTCGCCGTACGGACGCGCGTGCCGCATGCGTTCCTGCGCTTTACGCATTTTGGAAGCGGCCACCATTTCCATCGCCTTGGTGATCTTCTGCGTGTTCTGCACGCTGCGGATCTTGTTGCGGATTTCTCTGCTACCGGCCATTGTGTTCGCTCATGCCGATTTTTTTGCCTTCGCGGATTCGGTTTTGCCGCCGGCTTCGGCTTTTTCTTTGGTTTCTTTGGTCTCCTTGGTCTCTTTGGTCGATTTGGCCGCCCCTTCGGCGTCCGCTTCGTTCCGCGAAGTTTTGGCGGCGGCCTCCTTGACCATGGTATAACCTTCGTTCTTTTTGAATTTCTCTATCGCGGCGGCTAGCTCTTTTTCGCCTTCCGCGTCGAGGTCTTTCGTGGATTGAATCCTGTCCATCAGCGTCTGGTGGTTCTGTTTCACGTGCGTGGGCAAAGCCGAATCGAACGCGAGTGCCTTGGAAACCTCAACGTCGTCGAGATAACCGCGGTTCACCGCAAACAGAGTCAGCGCCATTTCGGCAACCGACAGCGGCGAATACTGGGGCTGCTTCATAAGTTCGGTCACCATGCGTCCGCGCTCCAGTTGCTTGCGAGTGGCTTCATCAAGGTCGGAAGCGAACTGCGCGAATGCCGCAAGCTCGCGATATTGCGCGAGCGCGAGACGCACGCCGCCCCCCAGCTTCTTGATAACTTTGGTTTGCGCCGCTCCGCCCACGCGCGAGACCGAAATTCCCGCGTTGATCGCGGGACGAATGCCGGCGTTGAACAAATCGGTTTCCAAAAAAATCTGGCCATCGGTGATTGAGATGACGTTGGTCGGAACGAACGCGGTTACGTCCCCTGCCTGAGTTTCGATGATGGGAAGCGCAGTCAAACTTCCGGTCTTGCCTTTGACCGAGCCTTTAGTTTCGCGCTCGACGTACTCTTCGTTGACTCGCGCCGCGCGCTCGAGCAGGCGGCTGTGCAGATAGAACACGTCTCCCGGATACGCTTCGCGTCCGGGTGGCCGGCGCAGCAGCAGCGAAACCTGACGATATGCCCACGCCTGTTTCGTCAAGTCATCGTAGATGATGAGCGCGTCCTTCCCGCGGTCGCGGAAATATTCTCCCATCGTGCAGCCCGAGTATGGCGCGATGTATTGCATCGCTGCCGATTCGGACGCGGAGGCCGCGACGACACTCGTGAAGTCCATCGCGCCGTACTCTTCGAGCTTGCGCACAACGTTGACGATGGAAGACGCCTTTTGTCCGATCGCGCAGTAGATACAAATGAGGTCTTTGCCCTTCTGATTGATGATCGTATCAATCGCGACCGCGGTCTTTCCCGTTTGCCGGTCGCCGATGATGAGCTCGCGCTGGCCGCGCCCGATCGGCACCATCGAGTCGATCGCCTTCAACCCCGTTTGAACAGGCTGCGAAACCGATTTGCGCCAGATCACACCGGGCGCAATTTTTTCGATCGGTGAAGTTTCTTTCGTCGCAATCGGTCCCTTGCCGTCAATCGGCTGTCCGAGCGAATTCACCACGCGGCCGATCAGTTCCTCGCCAACCGGGACTTCGAGAATGCGCCCAGTGCATTTGACTGTGTCGCCTTCGGTGATGTGCTCGTACGCCCCGAGCACCACTGCACCCACCGAGTCGCGCTCTAGATTGAGCGCGAGCCCGAACGTATTCTTTGGAAACTCCAGCATTTCGCCCTGCATTGCGTCGGATAGCCCGTGAACGCGGACGATTCCGTCGGTGACGCTCACCACCGTGCCTTGCGTGCGCACTTCGGTCGTGGTCGCCAGATTCTGGATCTTGGCTCTGATGAGTTCGCTGATTTCTGAAGGATTAAGTTGCATGTTCGTTCCTATCTCATTTTGCCAACGCGCCTAGCGCGCCAGCGCAAACGCCATGGTCTCGAGCTTGCCCTTGACCGAGGCATCCCAAATTTCGTCGCCCACTTCCACTTTCACTCCGCCAATCAGTTCTGAGTCTACGGTGACCTTGGGTTCAATCTTGTGTTTGAATTTTTGCTCCAGCCGCTGGATCAGATCTTTGAGTTGCTGGTCGCTTAATGGAAACGCCGAGGAGATGCTGGCTTCGACCACCCCCTCAACTTCCGCTTTGAGCCCGTCGAACAACTGCGCGATTTCAGGCAACAGCACGAGACGGCCGTTGTGCGAGAGTACCTGTACAAAATTGCGTGCATCGCCGTCAATGCGCTCACCGCCGATCGCGAGAAAAGTATTGGCGACCTGCCGTTCGCTCAAACCGGGATCGGAAATCAGCGCCTGAATCTGCGCGTCCCGGGAAACGCTGGAAAGAAATTCGAGCATTTCGGTCCATGGCTGCAAGCGGTTTTTTTCCTGCGCCAGCGCGAACACCGCTTCGGCGTACGGCCGGGCGATGGTGAGAGTTTCCGCCATGGTTTAGAGTTCCGCCTGAATCGCCGACAACAGCTGCGCGTGCGCTTTTTCGTCCACTTCGCGACGCAGGATTTTTTCCGCGCCTTTGACCGCGAGCGCGGAAACCTGCGCGCGCAAGGATTCGCGCGCGCGAAAGACTTCCTGCTCGATCTCTTCCCTGGCCGAGGCGACGATGCGCTCGCCTTCCGCACGCGCCGCTTGCTTCGCTTCCTCGACGATCTGCGCGCCGCGTTTTTCGCTCTGCGCGATGATTTCGGTGGCTTGGTTACGCGCGTCCTTCAGCACCTCGGCCGAACGCTTTCCGGCCTGCTCCAGCTCCTGCTTGCCGCGCTCGGCGGCGGCGAGCCCGTCGGCGATCCGCTGTCTGCGATCGGCCAGCGCGCGCATCAAGGGCGGCCAGATGAATTTCATGCAGAACCAGACAAAAAAGAAGAACGTGATGGACTGTCCGATAAGCGTTGCGTTGATGTTCATGCTGCAACCTCTAACCGCCGATCACCGCGAAGAGAACGTACAAGCCGATTGCGATAGCGATAATTGGCAGCGCGTCGACGAGGCCCATGACGATGAAAAACTGCGTACGCAACATTGGGATCAACTCAGGTTGCCGCGCGGCGCCTTCTAAAAAGCGTCCTCCCAAAACGCCGATGCCCACCGCGGCGCCGAGCGCTCCCAGCCCCAGCATTATCGCTCCGGCGACATAAAGCAGCGATTGTTCCATTATGTTTCTCTCCTTCTTTGTGAAATTAAACCTAGTGCTGCTCCTGGTGCGCGAGATCCAGATAGACGACGGTGAGCACCATAAAAATGAACGCTTGCAGGAGCA
>JBOIGA010000176.1:0-6435 GCA_050741875.1 Burkholderiales bacterium | reverse complement strand
ACATCCACGCTGAACAGTACGTCTCGGATGTCGTCCGTGCGGTGCGCGATCGGGGATTCGACGAATTCAAACGTTACTATCATTCGCTCGATCTGCTTCTGGTTGATGACATTCAATTTTTCGGCGGTAAGCCGCGTACCCAAGAAGAGTTCTTTTACACCTACAACGCCTTAACGGAGTATCACAAACAAGTCGTTCTGACGTGCGATTGCTTCCCGAAAGAACTTTCAAACATCGAGGACCGCTTGGTGTCCCGCTTCGGGTGGGGGCTGACGGTTGCAGTCGAACCGCCCGAGTTGGAGATGCGGGTTGCGATCCTGCAAAAGAAGGCGGCAGCTGAGGAAACGTTACTCCCCGAAAACGTCGCGTTTTTTATCGCGAAGCACATTCAGTCGAACGTTAGAGAACTGGAAGGGGCTTTGAAGAGAGTGCTCGCTTACTCCAGGTTTTCGGGCCAAGCCATCAGCTTACAGGGTGCGAAAGAAGCCTTGCAGGATATCCTGGCCGCGCAGAGCCGGCTTATTACCGTAGACAACATCCAGCGTGTCGTCGCCGACTTCTATAAGGTCAAGGTGACCGATATGTACTCAAAAAAACGGCCCCGATCCATCGCGCGTCCCAGGCAAATAGCAATGGCGCTGGCGAAAGAATTGACCCAATTAAGCTTGCCGGACATCGGCGAAGCCTTCGGCGGGCGCGATCACACGACCGTGCTGCATGCATGCCGCAAAATTGCCGCGCTGAGGGTTTCAGACAATGAATTCGCGCACAGCATCAACGTCTTAATTCAATCATTGCGAAGCTAGTGCGGATTGCCTGTGGAGAAGTTTAGCCCCGGTTCCCCCACGTTCGACGTGGCCACAGTTTGTTCACATGTTCTTCGCAGCGTATTAGTTGCGCAACCGTCTGGCTCGAAGAACGAATTCGCTTTATGCCCAGGAAGACGGCGACTCTATTGTTTCTACCAGATTAAGAAATGTTATTGATAAGAGGGAATCGGGACGCGCTTCTGCGACCGCTGCAAACAGTGTCCGGCATCGTTGAGCGTCGGCAAACCCTACCCATACTTTCAAATATTTTGTTGGAGAGAAACGGCGCTTTCTTGTCGTTTCTCGCGACCGATCTCGAGATTCAGATCTCTACCCGAGAGCAATGTGATATCGAAGGAAGCGACATCAGTTTCACTGTAGGCGCGCGCAAACTCTTGGACATCTTGCGCACCTTGCCTGACAACGCCTCGGTAGAGTTGGCGCTTGCGGAGGGGAAGCTGAGGATCAAGGCTGGGAGTAGCAAGTTTATCCTTCACACGTTGCCACCCGAAGATTTGCCACGCCTGCCAGACGGCGATAGCGGTGGCGCGAAGCTCCGGGTCGCCGAATCATTGTTGAAACAACTTTTCGCTCTCGTCCAATACGCTATGGCGCAACAGGATGTCCGCTATTACTTGAACGGGTTGCTACTGATAGCCGAAGAATCAAGGCTCACCGCGGTGGCAACCGATGGGCATCGCCTCGCTATCTCCAGTGTCGCGGCGGAAGGACCGAAGAATCGCCACGAGCTTATCGTGCCCCGGAAGGCGGTCATTGAGCTCACCAGGCTTCTCGGTGATTCATCTGCAGAGATCATCCTGGATTTCGGGCAAACGCAGATTAAGGCGACGCTTGGCCAGACAGTGATGGTGTCGAAATTGATCGACGGAAAGTTTCCCGATTACACGCGAGTCGTGCCCAGCGATCACCAAAAACGTTTCGCCTTGCCGCGACTCACCCTTCAGCAAGCCCTTCAGCGCGTCGCCATTCTCGCCAGCGAGAAATTCCGCGGCGTGCGCTGGCTGCTCACGGAAAACAGTCTCAAGATCATCTGCACGAACACGGATCAGGAGGAAGCGCAGGAGGAGATCCCGACGGATTACCAGGGCGAAGCGCTCGACATCGGTTTCAATGTTGGGTACCTCCTCGATGTGTTGAACAGCGTGCGCTCCGAGCAGATCAATTGCCGGCTGGGAAACGCCAGCAGCAGCGCGCTTTTTACTGTGCCCGACAACGATGATTTCAAATACGTCGTCATGCCGATGCGCATCTAAGGCGCCGCCAATTGATGAACGATTACAACTCAAACAGCATTAAAGTCCTCAAGGGGCTTGACGCAGTCAAGAGGCGGCCGGGAATGTACATCGGCGACACCAGCGATGGGACCGGACTGCATCATATGGTGTTCGAGGTCGTGGACAATTCGATCGACGAAGCACTCGCGGGATATTGCGATGAGATTCGCGTTACCGTGCATCAGGACAACTCGGTTAGCGTAATTGACAATGGCCGCGGCATTCCGACCGAGATCCACGCCGAGGAAGGGCGCTCAGCCGCGGAAGTCATTATGACTGTGTTGCATGCCGGCGGGAAGTTCGACAACGACGCCTACAAGATCTCTGGCGGGCTGCATGGCGTCGGTGTTTCGGTGGTCAACGCTCTGTCGGAATGGCTGCGCCTGACGATTCGCCGCGATGGCAAGGTGCACTACATGGAATTCAGGGACGGCGACCCGGTGGCGCCCTTGAAAGTCACTGGCGACACCGAACGCTGCGGTACCGAAGTTCATTTCATGCCGAGCTCGAAGAGTTTCGGCAACATCGAATTTCACTACGACATTCTGGCGGGACGGCTGCGCGAGCTTTCCTTTCTCAACAACGGTACCCGCATCGAGCTTGTCGATCAGCGCGCGGGCAAGGAGGAAACGTTTGCTTTCAGCGGCGGGATCAAGGCGTTTGTCGAGTTCATGAACCGCAACAAGAGCGTCCTGCATCCAAACATCTTCTATACCAATCAGGAAAAGGACGGTGTGATCGTCGAAGCCGCGATGCAGTGGAACGATTCCTACCATGAAAGCATCCTCTGTTTTACCAACAACATTCCCCAGAGAGATGGGGGAACGCATCTGACCGGGCTGCGTGCGGCGATGACGCGCACGCTCAATCAATACATCGAGTCAACCGAATCGGCGAAAAAAGCCAAGGTCGAGCTTTCCGGCGACGACATGCGCGAGGGATTGACCGCGGTCTTGTCGGTGAAGCTGCACGATCCCAAGTTCTCGTCGCAGACCAAGGACAAGCTGGTTTCCTCGGAAGTGCGCCCGGCCGTCGAAGACATCATCGCCGACCGGCTGAAGTCGTTTCTGCTCGAAAAACCCGCGGACGCAAAAATTATCGTCGGCAAAATAATCGAAGCGGCGCGCGCCCGCGAGGCGGCGCGCAAAGCGCGCGAAATGACCCGCCGTAAAGGCGCGCTCGACGGTCTCGGACTGCCGGGGAAGCTCGCCGACTGCCAGGAACGCGATCCGGCGAAATCGGAACTCTATCTAGTCGAGGGAGATTCGGCGGGCGGCTCGGCCAAGCAAGGGCGCGACCGCAAGTTCCAGGCCATCCTACCGCTCAAGGGCAAGATACTCAACGTCGAGAAGGCGCGCTTCGACAAGCTCGTCTCCTCGCAGGAAATCGCGACCCTCATCACGGCGCTCGGCACCGGAATCGGCAAGGAGGAGTACAACGCCAACAAACTGCGCTACCACCGCCTGATTATCATGACCGACGCCGACGTGGACGGTGCGCATATCCGCACTCTTCTGCTCACTTTCTTTTACCGCCAGATGCCTGAACTGGTCGAGCGCGGCCACATCTACATCGCCCAGCCGCCTCTGTACAAGGTCAAACATGGAAAAGTCGAGCGCTATCTCAAGGACGATCATGAACTGAAGCAGTTTCTCCTAAAGCAGGCATTAAGCGGTGCCGAGCTGACAACCAGCGAAGGCGTTGCGCCAGTCTCAAAGCAGGCGCTCGAACACCTCGTTCGCGAGTATCTACTCGCGGAAGCAGTTATCGAGCGCACCGAGCGCCTTGTCGACCGTTCGGTTCTGGAAGCGCTGCTCAACGGACCGGAAATTGATCTGGGCAGCCGGGCAGCGGCGCAAGTAAGCGCGAAGCGTCTAGCCGCCGCAGTGGACAATCCGCAGGTAACCATTCAGGCCGAACTGGACGAGACGACCGAGAGCTACCGCCTGAAGATCCATCGGATTCGCCACGGCAACGAGTATTCCGGCGTCCTTGACCGCGATTTTTTGCACAGTGGCGATTACGCGCAGATTCAGCGTACGAGCGAAGTTTTGCGTGGGCTCATCGGCGAGGGCGCTTTCATCAAGCGCGGCGACGACCGGCGTCCGATCGGGAGCTTCAAAGAGGGACTGAACTGGCTACTCTACGAGGCGAAAAAGGGGCTCTCGATTCAGCGCTACAAAGGTCTCGGTGAAATGAATCCAGAGCAGCTTTGGGAGACGACGATGAATCCCGCGACGCGCACGCTGCTCAGAGCGCAGATCGAAGACGCGACCGCGGCGAATGACATCTTCACTACCCTCATGGGTGACGTCGTCGAGCCGCGCCGCGCCTTCATCGAGAGCAACGCCCTCGGCGTGCGCAATCTGGACGTTTAGAGCGTCAGGATTTGGCGGCCCGCCGGGGCCCCTGTGCAGACCGGCCGGCGGCCTTTACCGATCTCGACTTCTCGTCTTCGCGTTTCACCCTCGGCGCGAACTCAAAGCCGACCTTGCCATCGCCGCCTCGCACAAGGAACGCTGAAAAAGGCCGTCCCTTTTTAGAGATGAATCGGTGCATTAGATCGGTGCGGCCTTCGTCGAGGAGCTTGACCATTTGCGCGCGCTCGATCGGGCGCTGAAGAATCACTTTGCCTGAACGAAAATCGCACGAGCGTTTACGCGTCACCGCATTTTCGCAGGCGTACACCGCGTCGAGTTCGTACACTGTTCCACCGCATTTGGGGCACTTACCGACCGCCTGCTCTTTCGACAAGTCGGTCTGCTTCAGCGGCGCTTGCGCGTTGCTCGGGCCGAAATCGAAGGTCAGCGCGAACTCCGGCGACAGGGTAAGCAGAGCCGAAAAAGGTCTCCCTTTCTTGCTGCGAAAGCCATTAAGCGGCCCGACCTTCTTCTTCGTGAGCAGGGTTTCGATTTCGTGCGCCTCTAATTGCTTTCCCGCGAGAATCCGCCAAAGGGCGAAATCGCACGACTGACACTGGAATTTTTTGTAGTTCTCCTTGACGACACCGCCGCATTTTGGACAAGGCGCTTTGAGCGTCGCGAATTCTCCGGGAACGGTGTCGCTTTCGTGCTGGCGCGCACGCTCGACGATATGGCGGGTCATTCGCGCAATATCGTTCATAAACGATGCACGGGACAGCCTCCCGTGCTCCATCTGTTTCAGTTTGAACTCCCAGTCGCCGGTCAGCTCGGGCAGGCAAAGTTCGGAGATTCCGAGCCCGCGTAAGAGCGTGATCAGGGAAAACGCTTTCGCCGTCGGCTGCAACTCCTTGCCCTCGCGATGCACGTAGTTTTCCCAGATGAGGCCCTCGATGATCGCGGCTCGGGTAGCGGGCGTGCCTAAGCCTTTTTCGCGCATCGCTTCACGCAGCTCCTCGTCTTCGACAAGCTTGCCCGCGCCCTCCATCGCTGAGAGCAAAGTGGCCTCGTTGAACCGCGCCGGAGGTTTGGTCTGGCTGCTGACGATTTCGATTTCCCTGGCCAAGGCCATTTCGCCCGAACCCACCGGCGGTAGCGCCGGGGCGTCGTCGCTTTGCGCGTCTTTGCCGTAGACGGCGAGCCAGCCGGATTCAACGAGGACCTTCCCCTCGCTTTTGAAAGGCTCTCCCTCAACGCGAGTGATACGAGTCGTGACAAGATGCTCAGCGGCGGGGTAAAAAACGGAAAGAAACCTGCGGACGATCAAGTCGTAGAGTTTCGCCTCAGGTTCGTTCAGGTGTTTGGGCCCGAGCGACGTCGGGATGATCGCGAAGTGATCCGACACTTTGGCATTGTTGAACACCCGCTTGTTCGGTTTTGCCCACCCCTGCTTCAAAACTTTCTTCGCAAACGTCCCGTAATTGGTTTTGGACAGCGTCTCGAGCGCGGTTTTAACCTCGCCCAGATAGTCCTCAGGCAAGGCGCGGGAATCGGTGCGCGGATAGGTGATCGACTTGTGTTTCTCATAAAGCGCTTGCGCGAGGCTCAGCGTCATTTTGGCGGAGAAGCCGAAGCGAGAATTGGCTTCTCGCTGCATACTGGTCAAATCGTAAAGCAGCGGCGAAAGCTGGGTCGTGGATTTCGATTCATCTTCGACCCCGCCTTTTTTGCCTAAGCATTTCTTGTGCAGCCTTGCGGCGTGCGTCTTGTCCCATACGCGCTCGGATTTATGTTCCGGTGATTCCTTGGCGAATCCCTCATCGAACCAGCGGCCGATGTATTCACCGTTCTTGGCCGAGAAGGTCGCGTGAACTTCCCAGTAATCGCGCGGCTCGAAATTCTTGATTCGTTCCTCGCGCTCGACCAGGATCGCGAGCGTGGGTGTCTGAACGCGGCCGACGGTGGTCAAAT
>JBOIGA010000175.1:0-6463 GCA_050741875.1 Burkholderiales bacterium | reverse complement strand
GGTTCGCTTAAATGGCGCGTAAGTCCCCATCCCTGCCAAAACTGACGCGCCCCGGCTGCACGCCGCGCTGTCTAGGGAGCGGTTGTTTACATTGCTGGATGCGTATCGCTTATGTCGATGAATGTCCCGAAGGCAGCATTCGATTGATGCGCTCGAACCGGACCGGGCCTGTCAACATCGGCTCGGACGCCAAATGGCCCACGACCGGATCGCCAAAGACCGGATCGCGTATCGCGAGGCGCCGAACCCGTACTTTCGCGCGCATGGCCGAAAACGCGCCGGGAATTTTTAAACCTACTCGCGTGGAACGGTGGGCGCCGAACCTGATTCCGAGATATCGCACGACTGCGAAGACAATCGCGCCTAGTTAAGATCAGACAACCCGGTACGTCGGTTCTATCGCAGGGTAGAATTGGCTTGTGGCGCAACCCACCGTCACGCGGAATCTTATTTCACTGCGCAAACCATGCATGAGATCGAGCGCATCAAAGCGCTTCGCAACTCCGTTGCGTCGATCGAACAGTGCCGTAGCAGCGTTTCATGATTAGGTAGTCCAAGCGGCCGCAAATCCAGGCCCTGGATCAAGACGTCCGATGCGCTTGCAGCGTGAGATCGGGACGTGAAGATTAACGCCAGATTGGCGCATACGAGTTTTTAGGGAAGAACAGCTTAGAGGTCTCGCAAGACCGTGAAAATGCTCAGGTGCATTGGTTAGCAGATCCGCGAGATTAGCCCGGTCGACCACCCACCGAGCAACTTCTTTCCATTTCCTTCCTTTTCATCCATTGATCCTTCGAGCCCAGGCTCCACGTCGATTCCGCCGCCAATGGCGCGTGTGTCGATGAACAGCATCTCTGCCTTCGAGAACCCGCCCCGACGGCGCAGTCTCCGGAACAAATCTCTGAGATGACTCAGGAGCGAATGTTCCCAGTCGTCGTAAGGCTTAGCGTCTTCGAGCAACTCTATGATGGCTAACTCGAGGGAGTCGATCGAGGTGCCTAGGGGAATGGATAGGAGAAAGCGCATCGGCGCCACTTCCACTAATCGCAGCCATTTGATCTTCTGCAAGAGTCGGCTGGGCCCGACGATGATAATAGCCAGCCCGGGCGTGGCTTCCACCAGCTCAATCTGCTTCTGCCGCCTGCCGTTAAGCGGCATTGCCGCGTCCGTTACCTTTGCTATCGCGCGGGCGCGATCGGGGTCAATGGCAGCGAGACGAGCGAGGGTGCTTTCGGGAAGGGTCACCGTGACGGGACGGCGCGGTTCACGAAATTTGGGGGGACGTCCGCTCTTGATTTTTGCTGCCCGAGGCGATTTTTTTTTGTTGTCTGACACAACTTATAACGTTATAATTAAGCGTTGCCGCAATTCTGACGTTAAAACATGGTCAGCGCAAGCCTACACCGGCGATGATCGGCACTTTAGCGGGCGTGGCGTCCAAACGAGAGGGCTCCAATGGCGCCCAGCACGCGCCGCGATTTCATCAAGAAGACAGCGTCGGAGCTTAACCAGCCAACCTAACAGGTCCGATGGATTGTACAAGAAATAATACCTCACAAAATGCGGTTTCATTCCCGGCCCCCTGGGTGTGCGCGCCCGCAATTCGGACAATCGCCTGGTCAAGCAGAAACTCGGCTGGGCGCCGAGCTACTCGCTCATGAAAGGAATCGGAATGACCTATCCCTGGATCGAGCAGGAAGTCCGCCGCGCGGTGGAGAAACGCAGTTAACGGTGCGACGTTTCCCGGCGAAGCCGCGGTACTTCGCCGGAAGTTTGGGGTTCGGTAAAGGGGGGCAATAATGCAAAAACCACCTCGCGTTTCGATCGGCATGCCGGTTTACAACGGCGAGAAATACATCGCGCAGACGCTCGATAGTTTCCTGCGCCAGACCTACACCGACTTTGAGCTCATTATTTCGGACAATGCATCGACCGATTCGACGGAAGCGATCTGCCGCGACTATGCCGCGCGCGATCCGCGCATCCGCTATGAGCGGCTGGAGAAAAACATCGGTCTTTACCCGAATTTCGACCGCGCTTTCGCGTTTGCCCGGGGTGAGTATTTCAAGTGGGCGGCGCACGACGACCTCTGCGCGGAAACCTTCCTCGAAGAATGCGTCGCGGCGCTCGACGCCGACCCTTGCATCGTTCTTAGCTACTGCGAGAGGCAGGAGATCGACGAGAGCGGCCGGTTCATCGCCAAGAGCAACGAGTGGGAAAGAGTGCGCAGAGTCGATTCTCGCCGGGTCGCCTTCCGGTTTCGCGATGTCATCTTGCAGTGGCCGGATCTGGGCGAAGTCTACGGCGTCATTCGCACTCGCCTGCTCAAGCTCGCGCCGGTGATGACGCCCTATGGAGGCGGCGGGGAAAAGCCGATCCTCGCCGTGCTTTGCCTGCGCGGAAGATTTCACAAAATTCCCAAATACCTGTTTTTCTACCGCTGCCACCCCGCTCAAGCCGGCGTGCTGGGTGGAGGCGGGGAGAAGTGGCACCTCAAGCTGAGCGGAAAGCTCAACATCGTCCCGATCGAGATCAAAATCTTTCTTGCCTATTGGAAAGCGCTGCGCGACGCTCCGCTGCCTGTTGTCGACCGAATCGCCTGCTACCGCGGGCTCGCTGATTGCGCTGTCGGGTGGACTGCCTGGAAAAGGCGGCTCAAATATTGGCTCAACCTGGGCCAAGGCAGCGATGAGCAACCGGAGACGCGCAACTGACGCGCCTGCCCCGAGACTGCAATCGCGGAAAGACCGAGTGTCTAGGCGGCTGGACGTTTTGAAAATATGGTCATTGTGACGGCCGCGGCCTGCTGCGCGGGTCCGGCCGGCTCATCGTCGCGAAGAAGAAGCCACTTCTGCTTTCGCGAACCTAGTTGTTGGAAAACCAAGCGAGGCAAACTAAACTTAGTTAGCGAGTCTTTAGAAGAAAAGCTGCCGAATGCCTGACGACGTTTCGCTTTCACGACTTCTTTGGCTTTACTGTTGGCCTTTCTGGCTGTTCCGGGACGCGAGTTGCGGCAACCCCTTCGCTCGCGCGGCGGCCTACCGCCACAACCGCGAGAAACGCGTTTACCTTCCCGGCTATCTCCTCAAATGGCTGTGTATTTGCCTTCTCGCGTGGGCTCTCACCACCGCGTTCGAAGCGCTCGCGGCTCAATCGGGCGGCATGAAACCGCTTTTCTTCTGGATGTCGGCCGGAACGGGTTTGATCGTCGCTTTCGGCGCCTGCGTTTTGCTCATCACCGCGTACACCTACATTTATTTGAGCCGGCACGAGAGCTAGAAGGTTGCCTGCCGCTCTAATCCTCAAAGCCGGACGGGAAAAAGCGCTCGCGCGGCGCCATCCGTGGATTTTCTCCGGCGCGATCGCCGAAATCAAGAACGCTCCCGCGGCGGGCGAAACTATTGCGGTGCGCGACGGCACAGGCAAGTTTCTCGCATGGGCGGCGTACAGCCCTCACTCCCAAATTTCGGCGCGTGTGTGGAGCTTCGATGAGAACGAGCGGGTTGACGCTGAGTTTTTTCACCGGCGTTTGGTTCAAGCAATTTCGCTGCGCAGAGACATCGCATCGTCAAACACGGTGCGACTCGCGCATTCGGAATCCGACGGATTACCGGGACTGATTGTCGATCGCTACGCCGATGTGGTCGTAATGCAACTCGCGAGCGCGGGGGCCGAAGCGTGGCGCGACGTAATCGCCGATTGTCTGCTCGAATTGACTGCAGCGAGCACCGTCTTCGAGCGCTCCGATGTCGAAACGCGCAAGCTCGAAGGGCTTGTACCTCGAGTCGGCGTCGTGCGCGGCGGCGATCCTCCGGAACTTATCGCGATCAGCGAAAATGGCTTGCGATTTTTTGTTGACGTCACGCGAGGACACAAGACCGGCTTCTATCTCGATCAAAGAGACAATCGCGCGGCGATCGCAGTGCTTGCGGACGGGCGCGACGTGCTCGACTGCTTCTGCTACGCGGGAGGATTCGCGATAAACACTCTTGCTGGCGGCGCGCGCTCGGTGACTGCGATCGATTCTTCCGCCGAAGCCATCGCTCTGGCGAAGCAAAATCACGCGGAAAATGATCGCCTCGAAGGCGAGGCGAACTTCGTGCAAGGCGATGTTTTCGAGTCGTTGCGGAAGTTTCGCGACCAGAACCGGAAATTCGATCTCATCATTCTCGATCCGCCCAAATTTGCCCCGACCGCCGCTCTCATCAACAATGCGGCTCGGGCGTACAAAGACATCAACCTTCTCGCTTTCAAGCTGTTGAGAGGCAGCGGACTGCTCGCGACCTTCTCGTGTTCGGGTGCGATTTCTTTCGAGCTCTTTCAAAAAATCGTCGCGGGCGCCGGGCTCGACGCCGGTGTAGATGCGCGAATTGCTCGCTATTTCCATGCTGCTTCCGATCACCCGGTCGCGCTCAGTTTTCCTGAAGGCGAATACTTGAAGGGCTTACTGTGCCGAGTGGGGGCGTAACTTCGCGAGCATCGACTCGCCTTTATTAAGTATCCCCGAACCGTATCAATGCAGGGAAGCGTTCGGCGAGTTATGATTTGAGCCCAAAGATGAAAGGCGAATCGGATCGAGCGAGCCTGCGGTCGAGCGCCAAGCCGCCGTTGTTCAACAGGGGCGACCTTTTCTTGCTCGGATACCTTCCCGCGCTCGCCTTGGCGGCGTGGGTTGTCCCGGAATCTCTGTGGCATGGGTTTAGCCTTGCACTGGCTCGAATCCAGGCTTTCTTGCTGGGGGGCATCGCTGCGCAGGGGCGGCACATCGCCGTCTTGGTAGGTGAGCAGGCGTCCGTTGCCGATGCGGAGCGCATTTCGACGATGCTCACCGCAAATGCCCACCATGCGCGTTTGCAAATCTTGCGCAGTCATCGCTTTGGGCATTGGGAACCACGCACCAAGCTCGTTGGTAGTGAACACATCGAACGGGCCTTGCGCGAGGGCAAAGGCGCGATCCTCTGGGTTGCGCCGTTTGTATTTACCGATCTCATGACGAAACTGACGCTGCACCGTCATGGATTTAAGGTCGCTCACCTAACCAGCTACGAGCACGGCTTTTCGAAAACCCGCTGGGGCTCGCTCATATTGAATCCGATATGGACGTCGATCGAGCGCCGGTATATCGCCGAGCACGTGATGCTGGCGCCGGGAAAAACCGGCGTGTTAAGTGACCTCGCTCGCCGAGTGCACGAAAACCAGCTTGTCGTAATCTATGCCGTCGCCGAGGCTGGGCAGCGCACGTCCGCCGCGCCTTTTTTTAACGGTATGCTGCACCTGGCTGGAGGAGCTCCTGTATTGGCGCGGCGAACCGGAGCGCCACTACTGCCCGTGTTTACGATTCGCGACGAGGAAGGAACTTTCGTAACCACCATTGAGTCCCCGATGCGCGCGCCAACCGATCTCGACACCGACGCCGCCGTACAACACCTCGTGGCGCGATGGGCAGTCAGGCTTGAGCCGTATGTCTCGCGCGCGCCCGATCAATACGTGTGCTGGTACCTCGCCCGTACGATCGCTAACGCGACGGACTGACCCCCGCCGGTATGAGCAAAGTTCAAGCCGCGGTCATCACGCAAAACGCCAAAGGGAAAGGGATGGCTGGGGACGCGTCAACGAGAATGGCCCGGAGCAATTCTGCCGCGGTTGCGCCGTTAATTCAGCCGCGAGACTTTTTCCTCTTCGCCTACCTGTCCGCGGCTACTTTGGTCGCGTGGGGCGTGCCAGAGCCGCTTTGGCCCAGGGTGTGCGAATGGTGGGGCCGGCTTGGGGCGAGGGGCCGCGCCCAGACAATGCAAGTCCGCGGAATCGCTCGCATCCTCAAAGGGCAGCCGCTCGCCGGCGAAGCGCGGCGTATCACAGCGGCGCACGCGGCGAACATCCACCACTCGCGTTTGCAATATCTCCGCTGTTATCGCTTTGACGACTGGCATCCGCGCGTTCGACTCGCTGGCCACGAACAAGTCGAGCAGGCGCTCAACGCCGGTCGCGGCGCGGTCATCTGGATTGCCCCTTTCGACTTCAGCAATCTCATGCCGTTGGTTACGGCCCACCGCCACGGTTTTAAGGTCATTGCGTTGAGCCGCACTGAGCACGGCATTTCGCTGACCCGGTTCGGCGCGCGGATGTTCAATCCGATCTTCACCTCGATCGAGGGCCGTTATCTCGGTGAGCGCGTGGTGATGCCGTGGGGGCGCTCCGCCGGAGTGCTGCACGAGCTCTGCCGGCGCGTGCGCGAGAACAAGATCGTTGCTATTCGGGCCATCTCCGGGCCAGGGCACCGGACATTCGTCGCGCCTTTTCTGAGCGGCACGTTGCGCATAGCGGCTGGCTCTCCAATCATCGCGCTGCGCGCCGGCGCTCCACTGCTGCCCGCTTTCACCATTCGCCATGAGGACGGCTCGTTTTCGACCACCATCGAACCTCCGCTGCACGCCGCCGAAGGTCTCGGCGTGCAAGCCGCGAT
>JBOIGA010000174.1:0-6510 GCA_050741875.1 Burkholderiales bacterium | reverse complement strand
GATGAGCGCGAGCCTTGCCAGTAGACGCGGTTTCAAGCAGGCGAGGGTAATCGCCGTGATTTCCGTCTTTCGCGCCGTGGTAAAATTTTTCTCCGAAAGTAAGGAAGCCATATGCGCAGCAGCACTTTGAATATTGAGTTGAAGGGCCGGCTCGTAACCGACCTGACGACCGAAGCGCGGCGGCGCCGCAAAGGCAAAGGTGCGCTCGCGAAGGAATTGATTCAGCAATCGCTCGAAGATGCGGCCGACCATCGCGCCGCGATGAAGGTATTGAAGAAAAAAAATCCTTCCATCTTGCTCGAAGAAGTCGAAGCCCGCCTTGACCTGGGAAGTTCGCGTCGATCGCGACGCAGAGTGGCAACTGCTTAAGCTCGATCGTCCTGTTCAACGGCGCATCATTGCCTATCTTCGCGATCGCATCGCCGGCACTGACAATCCCCGTCGCCTGCGCAAAGCACTGCGAGGACCGCAGAAACAGCTTTGGCGCTACCGCGTCGGTGACTATCGCCTCGTGTGTGACATCGAGGACGACGCGAAGACAGTTCTCGTTCTCTTGATCGCGCATCGCCGCGAAGCCTACCGCTAGCGTTCCTAACCTGTCCTTTGCGTTTTACACGTTTCTCAGCGGAAGCTTGACCGCCGCGCGTTCGAGCTCAACGACGAGTGCAAAGCTTGCCAGTAGACGCGGTCGCCGGCAGCGGACTGGGATTGGCATTTCAAGCAGGCGGAAAGTAATCGCCCGTGATTTCCGTCTTCTGCGCCGTGATAAAATTTCATTCTCATAAACCGCCTCGAAAACATGACCGCGATCGCCTTCTCGCAATTCAAAAAGCGAATGAACGAGCACCTGCAAGAGATGGAGGCAACCGGAGAGCCGCTCACGGTGACGCGCGCCGATGGCAATGATTTTGTCATCATGTCTGCCCAGGAGTGGGAGTCGATCCAGGAAACGCTCCATATCATGAGCTCGCCGGAGAATGTGAAGAGACTGCGCGCGGCACATTCTGAATCGAGGCGGAGATTGCCAGAAGAAAAAAAGCGGCAGCTTGAAGTCTTCTGGACCGCGGAAGCTGCCAAAGATCTCAACTGGTGGAAGCGGACAAACAAACCGATCGCAAAAAAAGATCGATGAGCTCGTCGCCGACGCGCGCGAGCATCCATTCACCGGCATTGGTAAGCCGGAACCCTTGCGCTGGGAGTGGAAAGGCTATTGGTCCCAGCGTATCCCGGAGAGCATCGTTTGATCTATCGCGTCGACGCGAACCTGCTGCTCATCGCGCAATGCCGCTTCCACTACTCGCCTAAAAAGAAACGGCAGAAAAAATAGCAAACCGCTCATCGCTCCGAAGAACGGCAGGCTCGGGCGATCGTGACATCGCTATCGGTCTCGACCAGTTCGATGAAACTCCTTCTAGCGCACTCCGAATCAACGGGCCGGAAACGACCGAATTTCGGTCATCAGGCCTAATCGAGTCGCGTACCTTTGCGCCCTACATATTTCTCAGCGGAAGCTTGACCCGCGCTTCCAGACCGCCTCCCGCTCGTGAGAGAAGACTAATTTCACCGTGATGCAGCCGGGCGATGCGGTCGGCGATGGCCAATCCCAGCCCGCTGCCGGCGCCACGCGAGGGATCGAGACGGGTAAAAGGCTCCAGCATTCGAGAGCGCTCCTCTTCCGGAATTTCCGGCCCGCGATCGAGAACGCTCAAATAAGCATGAGCAGCATCGCGCCAGGTTTGCACTTCCACGTCACCGCCTCCATGCGAGAGCGCGTTGTCCACCAGATTGGTGATCAGCCTCTGGATGGCGACCGGTCTTAACGGGAGTTTCGGCAGCGGCTTCAAATCGGTCTTGATGGTTTTGCCAAGACGCGATGCGCGCTCGCAAACGGTACGCGCGATCTCGTTCAGGTCACCGTCGGGAACAATCGCTTCGTCCACTCCTTCGCGCACGAAAGCGAGGAACTGGCCGATGATCGCATCCATGTCTTCGATGTCGTGCACCATGCCGGTCTTGAGGTTCTGATCCGCCTCGAGCATTTCCACCGACAGACGCAGTCTCGATAGCGGCGTGCGCAAGTCATGCGATACACCGGCGAGAAACAACGAGCGCTCGCGGTCAAGATTACGGATGTCGTCGTTCATCTGATTGAACGCGCGGGTCACCATGCGAACTTCGCTCGGGCCCTGCTCGATTATCGGCTGCGCAAGTTCGCCCTTGCCTATTTTCGAGGCGGCAGCGGCAAGCTGTTTGAGCGGGCGGTTGATGTGCGCGGCAATGACAAACCCGCCGGCGATGGCGAGCAGGAGCACGAAACTGCTCCAGCCGATCCAACGCCAGGGAAAGTCGCGCTCGAGCTGGGCGCGGCGAACCTGCAGCCAGTATTCTTCGTCATCAATCCGGAAACTGACGAGCAGCCCGGCACCTTCGCCCCGGGCAGCGAACACTTCTGTGTCCTCTCCGAGTTCCTGCTGCAATTCGTCGCGTATCACGCGCAATTCCGGGCCCTCTGCGCGCCGCGGCTCAGGGCGGGTTTCCGCGGTATAGACGCGGATGCCTTCGCGCTGCGAGATTTCGCGCAGCAGCGCCAGGCGCTTCTCCGGTTGCGCGGTAACGAGCGCGCTGCGAGTGAGATTGACCACGGCCGCGATCTGCCGCGCCGCTTGTTTGGCGCGCGGTTCACGCTCAGTCAGACGCAGAATCTGGAACGCGGCGAGCTGGCCGAAGATGAGCAGCGCGATGATCAACAACACGGTCCGAGCAAGCAGCGAGCGGGGAATCATGGTTTCGTGCCGTCAGGAACGAACACGTAACCGAATCCCCAGACGGTTTGAATGTACCGCGGGTTAGCCGGATCTTTTTCGATCAGACGGCGCAGCCTTGATATCTGCACGTCAATGGCGCGGTCGAACGCCTCCATTTCGCGTCCGCGCGCGAGCTCCATCAGCTTGTCGCGAGTCAACGGTAACTTGGGGTGACTGACAAGCGCCTTGAGCAGCGCGAATTCTCCGGTGGTCAAAGGAATTTCATCGCCATTACGCGTGAGCGTTCGGGTGGCGAGGTCGAGCGTCAGATCGCCAAAGCTGACAGGCTCGTGTGCGACCGGCGCGCCTGTCGGGCCTTGGCGCTCGCGCCACCGCAGCACGGCATTGATTCGCGCGACGAGCTCGCGCGGGTTGAAAGGTTTGGGCAAGTAGTCATCCGCGCCTAATTCCAGGCCGACAATGCGGTCAACTTCGTCCCCCTTCGCGGTCAGCATGATGATCGGAAGGACGTTACCGGTAGCGCGCAGGCGACGGCAGATCGAAAGACCGTCCTCTTTGGGAAGCATGAGATCGAGCACGATCAGATCGAAGGCCTCGCGGCCAAGCTGCTTGTCCATTGCTTCTCCGTCCGCGACTGCGGCGACCGAGAAGCCCTGCTCGGCGAGGTAGCGATTCAACAAATCGCGCAGGCGTAAATCGTCGTCCACCACCAGAATATTGCTCATGCCGTTATCGTAGCTTTGCTCGCTCTCATTGGGGAGCAAAGATGTAACAGATTGTTGCAAAAAGCCGAGTCGCAATAATTTGCTACAACTTCGACGCTCGCGCTCCCATTTTGCTTATACCTCGCCGCTAGGATGCACCGTGACGCGAGGTTAAGCGTTGGGCGCCGGAGCCGATCCGGAGATTAAACTGGGAGACGACGATGAGCAAACTTATGACGGTTCTCGTAGCTTCACTCTTTACCTTGAGCACACCGGTTTTGGCGGAGGCGGGGAAGGGGGTCAACGAGCGGCAGCATCGCCAAACGCACCGCATCAAGGACGGCGTCAAGTCGGGTGAATTGACCAAGCACGAAACTCGCGGCCTTGTTCATGAGCAGCGCGATATCCGAAAGCTTGAGCGCGAATACCGATCCGACGGCGAACTGACCAAAGACGAACGCAAGGATCTGCATCAGGAACAGAATCAGGCGAGCCGGCATATCTACAAACAAAAGCACGACGCGCAGGAACAAACGAGTCCGGGAACGAAGTCGCCGGGAGTCAACACGCGCGAGCACAATCAAAAAGCGCGCATCAAACAGGGCGTGCGTTCGGGAGAATTGACCAGGGCCGAAACGAAGGAGCTCGTGACCGAGCAGAAGGACATCCGCGCGCTCGAACGTGACCACAAATCCGATGGCTCTTTGACGGCCGATGAGCGCAAAGACCTGCACCATCAGCTCAACCAGGCGAGCAAAGAGGTTTACGAAGAGAAGCACGACGACGAAGCGCGGCCGAAAGCGCAGTGAGTTTGAGAACACGGGCCGGCGTCTGTCCTGAGCAACGTCGAAGGGCGAATCCGGCCCGTTTTGAAAGTACGATGATGAAATTTTGCTATCAATGCTTGCCTTGATCGTGCTTCCTGGTTTCGCGGCTGAAGAAAGCAAAGCGGAGAAGGCCCGGGAGAGATTCCAGGCGCTCGATACCGACCAAAGCGAAGGATTGAGCAAGCCGGAGCTCGAAGCAGGCTGGTCGAGGCTCATCCAACATTTCGAAACGCTCGATCTCGATAAGAACGGGGAACTGTCGCCCGTTGAAATCCGGGAAGGGCGCCGCGCTTGCAAAGGAGAATCGGCAGCGCAATGAAAAGCCGCCTCGCGCTCATTGCAATCGTTCTTGGGGCAAGTGCGGCCCACGCTTCGCCGCTCGGCTTCGATAATGCCCGGCACCTGTTGAATCGCGCGCAGTTCTCGGCGAGTGTGCAAGAGATCGAAGCTTTCGCCGAGCTCGACCGATATGAGGCCGCGGATCGGCTCCTGCACGGAAAAGTCGACTCCGCGGCAGCCAAGCCGCCGAAATGGGTGAACGAGAAAATCGTTCCGCCGCGCACGCTCAAAGCGATGAGCGAGGAGGAGCGCAAAGCAGAGCGCAAAGAAATGATCCAAAAAAGTTTCGAGCTGCGCGAGTGGTGGTTTGGCGCAATGCTGGCGACGCGTTCTCCACTGAAAAAATGACTTTGTTCTGGCATAACCATTTCGCCACCAGCCAAAAGAAGGTGCGCTACCCGCAGCTCATGTATCGCCAGAACGTTCTCTTTCGCCGGCATGGGCTCGGCAATTTCGCCACAATGCTGCGCGAGGTCGCGCGCGATCCGGCGATGATCGTCTTCCTCGATTCCGCGACCAATCGCAAAGGCCAGCCGAACGAAAACTTCGCCCGCGAGCTGATGGAGTTGTTCACCCTCGGCGAAGGCCATTACAGCGAGCGCGACGTAAAAGAAGCAGCGCGCGCTTTCACTGGTTGGAGTATCGAGCCGGAAACGGGCGAATTCCGCTTTCAGCGCTTTCAGCACGATGGCGGGGTCAAGACCGTTCTGAGCAATACGGGTAACTTGAATGGCGACGACGTGCTCGACATCTTGCTGGCGCATCCGCGCACCGCCGAATTCATCACCGAGAAATTGTGGCGCGAGTTCGTTTCGCCCGAACCGGAAGCCGATGAAGTCAAACGATTGGCGAGGGCGTTTCGCCAAAGCGGCTATGACATTTCGGCGCTCATGCGCGAGCTGATGACCTTGAACGCTTTCTATGCGAGCGAAAATCGCGCCGCGCTGATCAAATCCCCGGTCGAGCTGATGGTTGGCACGATGAAGTTGTTCGACATCGAATTCAAGAATCCGCGCCCGGATCGTGATGGCGGCGGCTTTTCCTCGGCCAGAATCTCTTTTCGCCTCCGAATGTGAAAGGCTGGCCGGGAGGAGAGGCGTGGATCAACTCGACGACTCTTCTCGCCCGCAAACAAACTCTGGCGCGGCTTTTTCGCGCCGAGGAAATGCCGACTGCCGAGGCCGAGGGGACGAACAAGGCCGAGCGCCGAATGCAGCGTGTGAACCGAGCCATCGGCGGCTTCGGATTCGACTACGAGCGTTGGGCCCGTGGATTCAAAAACAGCGACGAAATGGCGCGCGTCGTCCTCGCGCAACACCCGGCTGAGACGCCCTCGGGAGAGCGAGTCGAATTCGTACGGCAACTGGTGCTCGACCCGGTGTATCAGTTGAAGTGAGAAATTCAGGATTCAGGACTGAGGACTCAGGACGCAAGAGAGCGAGTTATGCATCGTAGAGATTTTCTAAAAGTGCCCGGAATTGTTCCGCTGTTGCCTTACACCTCGAACCTTGCCTTCGCGGCGAGCGCCAATTATTCGAATCTGCTCGTGCTCGTCGAGCTGAAAGGCGGCAACGATGGGTTGAATGTCGTCATTCCCTACACCGATTCGAACTATTACGCGCTGCGACCGCGTCTCGCCATTGCACGCGATCAGGTGCTCGAGCTCGACCAACATGTGGGATTGAACCCATCGCTTCGATCCCTGCTGCCGCTTTGGGCCAAGCGGGAGTTGGCGATTGTGCAAGGCGTTGGCTACGCGCAACCGAATCTCTCCCATTTTCGTTCGATTGAAATCTGGGAGACTGCATCGAAAAGCAACGAATATCTCGAAGAGGGCTGGCTGTCGCGTGTTCGCCGCGGAGCCCGTGCCAAAGA
>JBOIGA010000173.1:0-6567 GCA_050741875.1 Burkholderiales bacterium | reverse complement strand
GTCCGTGCTCGCGTAGTCGAAAGTTACGTCCTTCCAGGTTTCGAGCGCGGCTTGCAAAGGCGCGCACGACTTCGCCGCGCGCTGCAAAATATCCGGGCCTTCGTTCCAGATATCGCGGCCTTCGTTGCGCGCGAGCACCATCGCCTCAAGGGCGACTCGATTGGCGGTCGCGCCAGCGGCAATTCCCCGCGGATGTCCGATCGTGCCGCCGCCGAATTGCAGCACGCAGTCTTCGCCCAGATAGTGCAGAAGCTGATGCATCTGACCCGCGTGTATCCCGCCGGAGGCAACCGGCATCACTTTACGCAAACCCGCCCAGTCCTGTTCGAAAAAAATGCCACGCGCCAGATCGACTTCGTTACGCGGCTCGCGCAGGACATTGTAAAAGCCCTGCACCATGTTCGGGTCGCCTTCGAGCTTGCCGACCACCGTTCCCGCGTGGATATGATCGACCCCCGCCATGCGCATCCACTTCGAAATAACGCGAAAGCTGATCCCGTGATTCTTTTGCCGCGTGTACGTGCTGTGCCCCGCGCGGTGCAGATGCAAAATCATATCGTTCCGGCGCGCCCACTTCGAGATCGACTGGATCGCGGTGTAGCCGATGACGAGGTCGATCATGACGATGACCGAGCCGAGATCCTTCGCCAATTCGGCGCGCTCGTATATGTCTTCCATCGTCGCCGCGGTCACATTGAGATAATGCCCTTTCACTTCTCCGGTCGCGGCCTGTGCGCGATTGACCGCTTCCATGCAATAGAGATAGCGATCGCGCCAATGCATGAAGCTTTGCGAGTTGATGTTCTCATCGTCCTTGACAAAATCGAGCCCACCTTTGAGCGCTTCATAAACGACGCGGCCGTAATTCTTTCCCGAGAGACCGAGCTTTGGCTTCACCGTCGCGCCGAGCAGCGGGCGGCCATACTTATCGAGCCGTTCGCGCTCGACCACGATCCCCGTGGGTGGCCCATCGAAAGTTTTCAGATACGCGGCCGGCATTCGCATATCCTCGAGTCGGAGCGCCTTCAGCGCTTTGAAACCGAACACGTTGCCGATGATCGAAGCCGTGAGATTCGCGATCGAACCCGCCTCGAAGAGCTCGAGATCGTACGCGACGTAAGCGAAATATTGCCCGGGCGAGTTCGGCACGGCATCGACGCGGTACGCCTTCGCGCGATACACATCGCAAGCGGTCAGGCGGTCGGTCCAAACCACCGTCCATGTCGCCGTTGACGATTCTCCCGCGACCGCCGCCGCGGCCTCTTCAGGATCGACGCCTTCCTGCGGCGTCACGCGGAAAAGCGCGATGACATCGGTTGCTCTGGGCGCGTAACCGGCGTCCCAATAACCCATCTTCTTGTACGACATCACCCCCGATTTGTAGCGATCCGCGTGCTCCATGCCTCGTCCTTAAACGTCATAACACACCCGATGCTAGTCGTCGCCATGGGTAAAACATAATAAAACTTGTTAGATGCTATATTTAGCTTTAGCTAATCCATCGCCATGAAAAACGCGACCCTTCGTCAGCTCCAGGTTTTTGAAGCCGTCGCCCGCAATCTGAGCTTCGCGCGCGCGGCCGAGGAATTGCATCTTACCCAGCCAGCGGTATCGCTTCAAATCAAACAACTGGCGCAGCATGCCGGCTTGCCGCTCTTCGAGCAGATGGGGAAAAAAATTTACCTGACCGAGGCGGGACGCGAGATGCTCGCCTACAGCCACGGCATTACTCAGCGAATCAAGGAAGCCGAGGAAGTCTTCGCGGCGCTCCGAGGCGCATCCAATGGAATCCTCAACATCGCGGTGGTCAGCACCGCCAAGTATTTCGCGCCGCAGTTGCTGGCGGCGTTTCGCAAGAATCGCCCCAACGCCAACGTCAAGCTAGCTGTCAACAACCGGGAGTTCACCGTCCGCCAGTTACTGGAGAACCAAACCGATCTCGTAATCATGGGACGGCCGCCGGCGGAAGTTGAGACCATCGCCGAATCTTTCGCCGGGCACCCGCTCGGAATCATCGCCGCGCCGGAGCACCCTCTAGCAAACAAACGGCGAATGCCGTTGAAGCGCCTAGGAGACGACACGTTCATCATTCGCGAAAAAGGCTCGGGTACTCGAGCCGCGATGGAAACGCTGTTCAGCGAACGCGATTTTGTCTATCAGACAAGCATGGAAATCAGCAGTAACGAGACGATCAAGCAAGCGGTGATCGCCGGAATGGGAATCAGTTTTCTCTCGCTGCACACCGTGGGGCTGGAATTGAGCACCAAGCGGCTGGTGGCTCTGGACATCGCGGGGCTACCGGTCGTGCGCAACTGGTTTGTGATTCATCGCGTGCAGAAAAGGCTCTCGCCCCTCGCCGCCGAGTTCAAGGCGTTTCTACTTCGCGAGGGCGCAGCGCTCTTGGAGAAGGCTGTCAAATGAGCGGACAAGGGGTACGATTAGCAGCGACAAAAGAGGAGCCGAAAAATGAAACGCGACCTTCTTGCCCCGGAACCCGATTTTTCCCGCCGAGATTTTTTAAACCGGAGCTCGCTGTTGGCGATGAGCGCGGCGATCGGCGCGCATATTCCTTTCGGCCGCTTTTTCCCCGCCGGTTTGACGCCTGTCGCGCTCGCGCAGGCGCCGGAACTTGCGAGCTTCGGGAAGAATCCGGCTCTCATCGTGCTCGGCGACAAACCTTTCGTCGCCGAAACTCCCGCGCATCTGCTCGATGCCGACGTCACTCCGCTTGACGTTTTGTTCATCCGCAACAACGGGCTCGTGCCCGAAGAGGCGAAGCTCGCCGCCGAGTCCTGGAAACTCACCATAGACGGAGAATCGGCCGAGAAACCGTTAACGTTTTCCATCAGCGATCTGAAGAACGGCTTCAAGACCGTCAACCAGCACATCACGCTCGAATGCGCGGGCAACGGCCGCTCGGAATTTTACCCGCCCGCAAAAGGCAACAAATGGACCACGGGTGGCGTCGGTTTTCCGATGTGGACGGGCGTTCGTTTGAGCGATGTCCTGAAAAAAGCCGGAGTCAAAAAAGATGCGGTGTATATCGGCTACTACGGCAGCGACGCGCACTTGAGCGGCGACACTGACAAACCCGTCATCTCACGCGGCGTGCCGATCGCGCGGGCGCTCGAAGACGGCGCCCTCATCGCGTGGCAGATAAACGGCCAGGACTTGCCGGTCGTGCATGGTTATCCGCTACGCCTCGTCATTGGCGGCGCGCCAGGTTCGACCTGTGGCAAATGGTTAAACCGCATCGCCATCCGCAACAAAGTCCACGATGGACCGAAAATGGGTGGACATGACTATCGCCTGCCATGCGAGCCGCTCGCTCCCGGAGAGAAATCGGACAACTACTGCATTCTCGAAAAAATGCCGGTCAAGTCGCTCATCACTTATCCGCAATCAGGAACCGAACACGCGCTTGATAAGCCGCTCACGGTACGCGGTCAGGCGTGGACGAGCGCGGAAAAAATCAAAGCGGTAGACGTCTCGTACGACTTTGGTCAGACGTGGGTCGCCACCAAACTTTCCAGCGCGAAGAATCGCTACGGCCCACAGCGCTTCACCGTGGACCTCAAGCTGCCGAGCAAGGGCTATTACGAAATCTGGGCAAAGGCGACCGACAGCTCGGGAAAATCGCAGCCAATGGTGGTTCCCGGCTGGAACACCGGCGGCTACGGCGGCAATCCAACGCATCGCATCGCAGTCCAACTCACCTGAAGGAGCGCGCGATGAAAACGTGCGCGATTTTTTTCGCAACGCTGCTGACTGCGAGCGCTTTCGCGCAGGAAAAGAAAGTCGATCAGGAAAGCGGGCTCGCGATTGACACCGGCTTCGAGCTGGTCAAAGGCCAATGCGGAGTCTGTCACTCACACAAGCTCATAACGCAGAGCGGCAAGACTCGCGATGGCTGGCTCGAATCGATTCGTTGGATGCAGCGCAACCACGGCCTTTGGGATTTAGGCCAGACCGAGAACGACATCCTCACCTACCTCGAAAAAAACTACGGTCTCAATAAAACCGCGGTCTCACGCAGAGCGCCGTTGCCGGCGCATCTCATGCCGAAGTAGTTTCCATCACGCGATGGCGAGTGGACAGGCGGCTTCGGAGATTTCGCCGCCGCGCAATGCCCGCTTGCACGTGCTGCGTCCGGACCGGGCGGGACACCGATCTATAATCAAAACGTAGAAAACAGCCAAGTTAAGGAGGGTGAACGATATCAACGATGCGCCTGATCGAATACGAAGAAGCTTCGGTCGAAGTACGCAGCGTGTACGACGACATTATGGCAACGCGCAAAATCGATAAGGTCAATAATTTCTGGAAAGCGCTCGCCAATCATCCGGCGACCGTGAAGCGGACGTGGGAAAGCCTGAAACAGATCATGGCGCCGGGGGAGTTGGACCCGCTCACCAAGGAGTTGATCTATATCGCCGTCAGCGTGACGAACACTGCACCTACTGCATGGTTCGCACACCATGGCGGCGCGCAAGGCCGGGATGACTGATGACATCTTCGCGGAGTTGATGGCGGTCATCGGCATGGCGAACGAAACCAACCGTCTGGCCAATGGCTACCAGGTACCGTTGAATGAGGCATTTAAGGATGGCTTGTACGGTCCGTAAGCGGCCAAGGTGGGCTAGGTTTGAGCGAGAGCGAGAAAACACCCTCGCCTATCTCCAAAAAACTACGGCCTCATCAAAGCCGCGGTTTCACGTCGATGCTCCTGCCGGCTCATTTGATGTCGAAGTAGCGAGGACGCTTTCTGTTCGGTATCGCGGAGAAACTATGCGGAGCGCCCCTGACAGATTCGAACCTACCATCCACTGGTTCCTAGCTGATTCCCCGCTCGCGTCCCTAGGTCTTTCATAAAACGCTTTTTCTGAGCAGCCCTTCGAGTTCCTGCGCTTGCGCCTTGAGCTTCTTCGGATTCCCCTTTGCCAACAGCTCAAGATTCCTGAGCTTCCATCGGATGCCGGGCAGCTGCTCAAGATGTTCGATTCCGAGCAAAGCACAGTTCGGCTCGTTGCGCGCGAACGAGAGCAGGAACTCTCGTTCATCGGCATCCAGGCCGGTTTGCAGTTCGGCAACCATGCGTTCTCGCGCTGCGAGCAGAGCTTCCAACTCCACGGGCTCTGCGGTCATTCCTCGAAACGTATTGTCGTACTCGGCGGAAATGTTATGAAGGGATGGGGCAAGCACCTCGCGAATTGGCCGGTTGTGACACGCGAGATAGACCCTTCAGGGCAAAGACGTTGTCCGCGAACACCAGCGGCGCGACTTGGGTCATCAGCCGTGCGGTATCGAGATAAGCCTGATTCACTTGAGCACTAAGAGGCCTTCTTTGGACCTCGATATCCATGGCCGGCTGCTGCCCTTGGGTAGAGTCGCCTTGTCGAGCTTGCCGACCCATGGCAGGGAAAGCTCGCGTCCGAGCCGCAAGCAGAGCCGAACCGTCTTGACGCTCGTGCAGCGCTTGAGGAGATCCATCAGTACGTCGGCGCGCAGGCTGTACGTGCCTTCAGCGATTTCTCTGGCCTCTTGCAGCGGTTGCCGAACGCCTACCTCGCTCAGAAGCTCGAGAAGCGCGCGTTCCGGCATCGAGACTTGGGGCGCGCTCTCGCGGTTTTCGAAGCGACCCACGCCAAGAATCCGCTCAGGCGTTTCATCGAATAGTCGTTTGCGGTGGTAGTCGCTGGGAAAGTGCTGAACGAACCAATCCGGAAGGCGCGCGGTCACCCAGCCGTAAAGATGCAATACGGCCCGCTGCGAGACGTATTGGCGTACGCCGTACCATTCCAGTGCTGTCTTGCCCCCCACATGAAGCCCGGCGATTTGCTGTTGAAGGACAACGAGACTCGGGTGAAGCGACAACGCCTCACTTGGCCGGCAATAGACTCCCCGTGCAAGCCGCTTGAGCCAACCGGAACGGGCATAGTGAACCGCGAGGTCGGCAGATATCCCCATCCCGGCGAGCCGCGCCGAGGTGATTGGAGAACCCGTGGGTAGACGGGTATAGAGAGCATTTAATTTGTTTTGATTAGTCGTAGTCACACTACGATTATAATCATTATTCTAATAAACAGACAAAACCGTGTTTTGAAAAGACATAACTTGTCGTAGCTCAACTACGATATTACGTACTTTTCAAATACGTGCGCGCTGGCCATGTCGCGCGGCCAAGCCCTTCCCGAGAAGGCTTCCCGTTCCTGCTGTGCGTGCGAATGTTCGATGTAAGCCGCCTCACCTGTAACAAAGGCATGCTAGGCGACGAGTGGCTCAAGCGACGCCCGAAGCCGCCTGACCCGAACGCGCAAGTTCCCAGCCAACACATCCCGCTCACGGTAATTTCGGCATGCTCACGCCCGACGGCGACATCTCTCAGAAGTACCCATCATCGTTGGCGACACTAATCTCGATGAGGCGAGACGCCGGCCTATAATCAAAAGGTACAAAGTTAAGGAGGGTGAACGATATCAACGATGCGCCTGATCGAATACGAAGAAGCTTCGGTCGAAGTACGCAGCGTGTACGACGACATTATGGCAACGCGCAAAATCGATAAGG
>JBOIGA010000172.1:0-6574 GCA_050741875.1 Burkholderiales bacterium | reverse complement strand
TCAACAATGGCAGCGAGGTGGTCATCGATCGGATCGCCGCTTCTTGTCGCGCGGAACACGAAATATTCACCTTTGGCATCGCTCATTCGCTTAAGCGCTTCGATGCCAACACCACATGATTTCGCAAATCCGATCAATGCCTGTGTAGGTTCACCCGCACGATTTAGCGCCGCGGCTACTGACGGACCTTTTTTTGTAACCTGCTGCTCAGCCTGACGGTCTTCGACGTTCGTGATTTTGACGGCGAGGCGGCGTGGCGTTGCGAAAGCCGTGTCGTCACCCGGTGAGAATCCCCTCTCAGCTAAATCGGAATAAACTCCGTGCGCGAATTGCATCCCACGCTCGCGGAGCAATTTTGGCGGCAACTCTTCCGTGAGGACTTCGACGAAGAGCGTGTTCTCCATCTATGCGGATTCTTGTAGCAACATCGGAAATCCGAGCGCTTCGCGCGAGTCGAAATACGCTTGGGCAACGGCTCGCGCGAGGGCGCGAACCCGCGCAATGTAGGCGGCGCGCTCCGTCACCGAAATCGCGCCGCGTGCATCAAGCAGGTTGAAGGTGTGCGAGCATTTCAACACCATCTCGTACGCGGGCAGCGGAACCTTCGTATCGAGGAGCCGTTTCGCCTGTAACTCGAATTCATCGAACTCCTTGAACAGCCACTCGGCGTCGGAAAGCTCGAAGTTGTATTTCGATTGCTCGACTTCGTTCTGGTGATAGACGTCGCGATAGCTTAAGCCCGGTGTCCAGACGAGATCGAAAACGTTGTCCTTGTCTTGCAAGTGCATTGTGAGCCGCTCGAGCCCGTAGGTGATTTCGCCCAGAACGGGCTTGCATTTCAAGCCGCCGGCTTCCTGGAAGTAAGTGAACTGTGTCACTTCCATTCCGTTCAGCCACACTTCCCACCCGAGTCCCCACGCGCCGAGGGTCGGCGATTCCCAATCGTCCTCGACAAAGCGGACATCGTTTTGCTTGAGATCTATGCCAAGTTTTTGCAGCGACGCGAGATACAGGTCCTGGATGTTGTCGGGTGAAGGCTTGAGGACGACCTGATACTGGTAGTAGTGCTGCAAACGATTCGGGTTGTTGCCATAGCGTCCGTCCTTCGGCCGGCGTGATGGTTGCACATAAGCCGCCTTCCACGGTTCGGGTCCGAGCGCACGCAGAAAAGTTGCAGTATGAAAAGTACCCGCCCCGACTTCAATGTCATACGGCTGCAAAATCGCGCAGCCCTTCGCGCTCCAATATCCCTGGAGCGCGAGAATGATTTCCTGGAAGGTGGGCATTGAATCCGAGCGCTGAGTCGTCGCGGGATTCTACTGGTTTTCGCTCGGCGGCCCAAAGCGAGTGGCGTCTAGTGCGGGTGTGATCGGCGGTAACCGCTTAACAGACCGAAGCTCAGCATCAGCGCGCACAGTGCGAGGCTGATGCTATTGCCCCATCGCACATACGGCGTCGCGCCCGCGAAGCCCTGAACCTGCCCGGTTAAAACATGACGTGTGAACGGAGCGGAATGGCTCACGACTTGTCCGCGCTCATTGACGATCGCGGTGAGCCCGCTATTGGTTGAGCGCAGCATATAGCGGCCGGTTTCGAGCGCGCGCATCTGCGACATTTGCATGTGCTGCCACGGGGCGATCGAATCGCCAAACCACGCGACGTTGCTCGCGTTGACGAGTAACGTGGCTTCGGGCAATTGCCGGATGATCTCTTCGCCAAAAGCATCTTCGTAGCAAATGTTGACCGCGACTTTCTGTCCAGCCACCTCTAGCGGTTTCTGCTCCGGGCTGCCGCGCGAAAAATCGGAAAGCGGGATATGGAGAATCTCCAGGGCCCAATCGAATCCCCACGGGATGAATTCGCCGAAAGGCACGAGATGCACTTTGCGATAAGACTGCTTTCCATCCGCGCTGAAGACGCTGTTGTAGAACTCGTCCTCACCCGCCACGTACTCGGGAACACCGAACAGCACCGCACCATCGTGTGTCCGTGCATGAGCCGCAAGTTCGTCGGTATAAGTATCCGGAACCTGGTGATAAAAGAGCGGCAGCGCGGTTTCCGGCAGAACGATGAGGCGGCTTTTTGATTGCAGAACGAGCTCGCGATAGAGATCCAACGTCGATTGTATTTTCTCCGGCTGCCATTTCATTTCCTGAGGGATGTTTCCCTGCGCGAGACTCACCGAAGTCGGTTCCCCGACGGGCTGAGTCCACTCGATCTGCCGAAGCCCATAGCCGCATAGCCACACTACTGACAACGCCCCTATCGGGATTTTCCATCTGCCTTTAGCCAGCGACGCGAGCAATCCCGCGCTCACCATCACCAGGAGCGAAACGCCATAGACGCCGAGAATTGGTGCAAAACCCGCGAGAGGACTCGGTGGGGTCTGCGAGTAGCCGGCAGCCAACCAGGGAAAGCCCGTGAAGAGCCAGCCGCGAATCCATTCGAAGAGCGTCCACAGCGCCGGAACGGCGAACACTGATTTTTTCAGCGGAGTCGCCGGAATTTTGCCTTGAACGAAACCAGCGGCGCCGGGCAAAAGCGCGAGCACCGCACAGAAGAGCAGCGTGGCGATGGCCGCCAGGACCGCGTGCATTCCGCCGTAGTCGTGCAAGCTCACATAGACCCAGCTCACACCGAAACCGAAAAGCCCCATGCCGAAGGCGAATCCGATGGGCGCGGATTGTTTTGCTGTGCGGTCGCGCCAGAGCAGGATGAGTCCCGCAAGCGTGAGCGGGGCGAGCAGAAAAAGATTGAAGGGGGCGTACGCGAGAACGGTCGCGGCGCCGAGAAGGAAGGCGGCGATTAGCTGGAAGCTTTGACGTTTAGTGATTGCGGGCGAGGTCACCCGCGCTACATTAACCGTCAACCCCTGGTCTCACTGGTTCCCGGCTTTCGCCGGGACGGCGCCTGAATCGTCCACCTTCTCGACCAGCAGCGAATCGAGCTTGCGCGAGTCCGCCCGCAGCACTTGTATGGATAGCCCCGGCACCCGGATTTTCTCTCCGCGCTTCGGCATGCGGCCGAATTCGGAAAGCACGAGCCCGCCCACGGTGTCGAAGTCTTCGTCGCTGTAGTCAGTGCTGAACGCTTCGTTGAAAGCGTTGATCTCGGTCATTGCTTTCACCCGGTAGCGGCCGGCGCCATCCGACACGATATCACCCTTGCTCTCGTCGAGATCGAATTCGTCCTCGATTTCTCCGACGATCTCTTCGAGCACGTCTTCGATGGTGACCAGGCCGGACACGCCGCCGTACTCGTCGACCGCCAGCGCGATGTGATTGCGATTGGTGCGAAACTCCTTGAGCAGCACATTGAGCCGCTTCGATTCGGGGACGAAGACCGCGGGTCTCACCTTCTTTTTCAGGTCGAATTCGTGACCCTGCGTGTAGCGCAGCAAGTCTTTGGCGAGGAGGATGCCGAGCACATCGTCCTTGTTTTCGCCGATTACCGGAAAACGCGAGTGCGCGGTCTCGATCACGAAAGGAATAAATTTCTCGGGTGGATCGGAGGCGTCTATCACTTCCATTTGCGCGCGAGGAATCATGATGTCGCGCACCGTGGTTTCAGAGACTTGCAGGACGCCCAGAATCATGGAGAACGCGTCGGCGTCCATGATTTTTTTCTCATAGGCGAAACGCAAAAGTTCGATCAGATGGTCGCGATCCTCGGGTCTGCGTAAAAGCGCGACAGAAAGACGTTCAAACCAACCCGGTTTCGGAGGGTCGTTCATAAAGGCGAGGACTGAGGATGGAGGATCGAGGACTGAGGGCTAAACCTCGAAGCCGCATCAGTCTGGTCGGGATACGGGTCGGCAAAGCGCAGTGATGTCACAATCTTGCTTTCGAGCGCTTCCATGACTCGCGCATCGCCCTCGCTCTCGTGATCATGGCCTTGCAAATGCAGGGTCGCGTGCACGAGCAGGTGCGCGATTCGCGCCTCGGCGCTTAAACCCAGCACTTTGGCCTCCTGCCGCGCAAGGGGCACGCAGAGAGCGATATCGCCCACAAGCGGAGGTCCACATTCGTAGAGAAAGCTCAAGACATTGGTGGGCCGGTCATAGCTGCGATAGTTGCGATTCAGCTGTCGCGCTTCTGCTTCATCCACGAAGCGCACGGTGATTTCCGCGTCCTTTGTATCGAGCGCCGCTTTGATCCAGCGTCTGAGTCGCGCACGCGAGGGTAAGTCGCGAGCGCCCCTGACGTACTGCACGGTCAACTTGAGGTCGGATAAACCCGATCGGGAAGCGCTAGGCTGCCGCCGGTAGGCTGCTTTTTTCATCCTTCATCCCTCATCCTTTCTCTCATCCTTCACTCCTCACTTTTTTCGTATGCATCGACGATTCGCTGCACTAGCGGGTGGCGCACGACGTCTTCGCTCCTGAACTGGGTGAAGGCGATTCCGCGCACGTTTTCAAGAATTCGCCGTGCTTCGATGAGGCCACTTTTTTGTCCGCGCGCGAGATCGATTTGCGTGATGTCCCCAGTTACTACCGCTTTGGTACCGAAGCCGATCCGGGTCAAGAACATTTTCATCTGCTCGGGAGTCGTGTTCTGCGCTTCGTCGAGAATGGTGAACGAGTGGTTGAGGGTACGTCCTCGCATGTACGCGAGCGGGGCGACTTCGATCGCGCCGCGCTCAAAAAGTCTGCCGACCTTTTCGAGGCCCATGAGATCGTACAAAGCGTCGTACATCGGCCTCAAGTAGGGGTCCACTTTCTGCGCGAAGTCGCCCGGCAGAAAGCCGAGACGCTCGCCCGCTTCGACCGCGGGACGGACGAGCACCATGCGCTTGACCAGATCGCGCTCGAGCGCGTCCACCGCGCAGGCGACGGCAAGATAGGTTTTTCCAGTGCCGGCCGGACCAATCGCGAAAGTGAGATCGTGTTCCTGAATTTGCCGGATGTACTGGTTCTGCCGCGGCGTTCTGCCGTGCAGACCCGGCCGGCGAGTCATCAGGACAGGCGCTTCCGCCGGCGAAACCATCTGCTGCCGCGCCTCGATCAGTCCCAATTGCACGTCCTCGATGCTAAGCGAATGGACCGACTGCCGGTAAAAATTCTTGAGAGCGGAAACGGCGAGGTCAACGCGCTGAGAGTCGCCGCTTACGGCGAAGTTTTCGCCGCGGCGGGCGATGTTGACATCGAGTCCCGTTTCGATCTGTTTCAGGTTTTCATCGAGCGCGCCGCACAGATTGGCAAGCCGGCGGTTATCTACCGGAGTGAAGGAGATTTCGGCGCGCGCAGGCTCGGGTTCCGGCAATTTTTCTGGAGAAGCCGGGCGCATATTTAGACCTCCCCACGCAGAGAATGAGGAAGCGCCTGAGTGATCTTCACTTCGACAAATTCGCCCAGCCATTCGGCGGGGCCGGAGAAATTCACCACTCGATTATTATCGGTTCGTCCACTGAGTTCAGCCTCGCTTTTCCGCGACAGTCCTTCGACCAGAACGCGCTGCCGGGTCCCCACCATGTCTTCGCTGTAAAGAGCCGACTGCGCTTCGAGCTTGGCTTGCAGCCGGGAAAGGCGTGCGAGTTGCTCCTCCTGCGCAACGGCGTCGGGCAGGTTCGCCGCGGGAGTCCCGGGGCGCCGGCTGTAGACGAAGCTGAAGCCCGAATCGAATCCGACTTCGTCAACGAGCTTCATCGTCGCCTCGAAATCGGCTTCGGTCTCGCCGGGAAAGCCAACGATGAAATCGGAAGTGATCGAAACGCTGGGCCGCGCGGAGCGAAGCTTGCGTGCGATCGCCTTGTATTCGACCGCCGTGTAACCCCGCTTCATCGCCGCGAGCACGCGATCGGAACCCGACTGGACCGGCAGATGAATGTGCGAAACGACTTTGGGAAGATAGGTGTAAGCCTCGATCAAGCGCTCGCCCATTTCCTTGGGGTGCGAAGTCGTGAAGCGGATTCGCCCGATTCCCGGAATCTCGGAAACGTGCTCGAGCAACAGCGCGAAGTCGGCGATTTCGCCGTCTTCCATCTCGCCGCGGTACGCGTTCACATTTTGTCCGAGCAGAGTAACTTCCTTGACGCCCTGTTGGGCGAGGCTGTCGATCTCGGCGAGAGCGTCGTCGAAGCGACGCGAGAGTTCTTCGCCGCGAGTGTAGGGAACGATGCAGAAGCTGCAATACTTGCTGCAACCTTCCATGACCGAGACAAAAGCGGTAACGCCGTCGCGTTTGGGGGCGGGAAGGTGATCGAACTTCTCGATTTCCGGGAAGGAGATGTCGACTTGCGGCCGGCCGGTCGCGCGGCGGGCGCGGATCATCTGCGGCAGGCGGTGGAGCGTTTGCGGACCGAAAACGAGATCCACGTAAGGCGCTCGCGCGACAATCGCCGCGCCTTCCTGGCTGGCGACGCAACCGCCGACGCCGATCAGAAGATCGGGATTGGTGCGCTTCAAATGTTTGACCCGGCCGAGGTCGTGAAAAACTTTCTCCTGCGCGTTTTCGCGCACCGAACAGGTGTTGAAAACGATCACATCGGCTTCGGCGGGATCGCGAGCGATCTCCATTCCGGCTTCAGCGTGAAGTACGTCCGCGATTTTACGCGAGTCGTACTCGTTCATCTGGCA
>JBOIGA010000171.1:0-6602 GCA_050741875.1 Burkholderiales bacterium | reverse complement strand
CAGTTGCGGCTCGCCCAGCGGGATCTGTAGCGAAAAGATCGAGCCGACTCCGCAAGTCGAGGTGAGCTCGACTTTATGGTCGAGCAGCCGCGCCAGGCGCTCGACGATGGCAAGCCCAAGCCCGAGGCCTTTGCGCCGATCGCGCTCGGGATTTCCCAGTTGGTAGAACTCCTGGAAGATGTAGTCTCGACGGTTTTCGGGAATTCCCACCCCAGTGTCCCATACCTGCAAGATCAAGGATTGGCCGCGGCGCCGGCAGCCGATGAGGATGCCGCCAGCATTCGTGTAGCGCACTGCGTTGGCGACGAGGTTGAGGACGATCCGCTCGAGCAACACGGGATCGCTTTTCACGGTTGCGTGGGAGGGAACGATCTTGAACCGCAGTCCTTTCTCTCGCGCGACGGGTTCGAACTCGACCTCCATCCGGTCCAAGATGTCCCCTATGGAAAAGTGGCTGATGCGGGCGGGAAGCGCGCCGGCGTCGAGTTTGGAGATATCGAGCATCGAATCGAGCAGATCGGAAAGCGCGAGCACGCCGGCTTCGATCATTTCGGCGAGTCTGTTCGCTTCGGGCCCGAGGTCTTGGGCCTTGAGCTCGGCGACGAAAAGTCCGAGCGCGTGCACCGGCTGGCGCAGGTCGTGGCTGGCGGCGGCGAGAAAGCGCGATTTGGCCAGATTGGCGCGGTCGGCTTCGGCTTTTTTCTCGGTCAACTGCGCGGTGGCGTCGCGGATGCGTGCTTCGAGGTCGCTCTGCGCCGACTGCAGCGCCGTCGCCATTTTGTTGAAGCCGGCCTGCAAGCCTCCCAAAGAGCCGCCGGAATACGTCTCGGCGCGAAGATCGAGTTCGCCTTTGCCGAACTTTTCTACCGTGTCGGCGAGCTGCAGTATCGGATGGGTGATGCCGCGGCTCATCCGCACGGCCATGATCCAGGTAATGAAAAGGCCGACCAAGGTGATGAAGAAAGTGTCCACGAGCAGGCGTTTCTTTTTCGCCATGATCGACGCGCGTGAGAGTTCAACCGTGGCCAATCCCAGCGTCTTGCGCTCTCCTTCGGGCGAGGTTTCTGGAAAGTCCTCGAGCGCTGTCCGCGACATCGTGATTCGGGCGGTAAAAGCGATCGCCAACCGTGGATCGGCAACCGGCAATCCGCTTTGCGCCAGCACCGCTCCCCGCGCATCGTTAATGGTGACGGCAGTAACATCCGCTTTGATAAGCGCGGATTCGGCCAGGTTTTGCAGCACTTGACGGTTGCCGGAGAAAACCCCGTATTCGGCTCCCAACGCAAGTTGCCTTGCGATAGCGAGCCCGCGTTCGGCGAGGGCCTGCTCGATCTCTTCGAAGCGCACTGTGGTGAGATATAAGACAAGCAGCGCGGCGATCGCCGAAGCGGGAGCCAAGCCGAGGAACAAAGCGCGCCGGGTGACTCCCCACTTTTTCATGATTTGAAGCTCTCCATCAGCGCCACCTCATCGCGAAGGTCAAGCTCGAGCGAGCGCGCGACTTGCCAAATGCCGTCCACAATATTTTGGCCAAGTCACCATTGAGACCCTTGTGCCTGTCGAGAATCATGCGGTCTGCCGCGCGGCTTGCTCCACGGTCGAATAAAGCGAAAGTAGCGCCCCCGCTTTGCCGTACGCCGCCGAGTATCCCACGACGGGGTCACGATGGCGGTAACTTCGTAAGGAGAAGATTATGCAGGCTTTCGGGGCTCGACGCGATGCGAACCGCCAGCAAAATCTCCGCTTCGCGCACGATTTCCTCGAACGCCTTGGGCAGCTCGCTTTGCGACTCGACTTTTCGCCATGCGACTTCGAGGCCAAGTTTATTCGCCTCGGTTGCCGCGACGATGTCGGCGACCTTGCGATAAGCGTCGTCCGGTTCACGCGAAACAAGCGTGACGTACGCTATTTCGCCGGCGTGGGGTGGAACGAGAAACAGCGCGGGCGCGAGCACTGCGATCGTGAACAGAGGTCTCAACATGAAGTTTGAAAAATATCCTTCTGGCATATGCTCAACGCGCAAATTTTGGCCGTATACGCTCTCGCCTACAAGGATCGCAGCCGCCTAAGACCAACGGTCTAGGACATTGGTCTTAGTTTCTAACAATGGGTTTGCGGACTGAGGAAAAAGAGTCGCTAGCAGTTTGAGTCGCTAGTAGTTAGAGTAAAACGCTTTAGTCTTCTAGCGCTAGCGACCAGCGACCGCCATGACCTTTCTCGCCGATGTCATTCTCGTCATTCACTTCATTTTTGTCTTGTTCATCGTCGCCGGACTGTTCTTGATTTGGATCGGCGCGGCGCTGGGATGGAGTTGGGTGCGCAACTTCTGGTTTCGGGTGGCACACCTCGCGGCGATCTGCTTCGTCGCGGTTGAAGCAATTATCGGAATCGCCTGTCCGCTTACGCTTTGGGAAGCATCCTTGCGCGGCGAGCGCGCGGAAGAAGGATTCATCGAGCGTCTGGTCGGCGGGCTTCTCTATTACGACTTTCCTTTGTGGGTTTTTACCTTGACATACGTCGTTTTCGCGCTCGTTGTCGCGCTCACTTACTGGCTCGTTACACCGGAGCGAAGATGAGCCATGATTTGACTTCGCCTTCCGCCTGGGTCGTACGGTTTGCCCGGCTGATCCCAACGGGGAGCCGCGTGCTGGACGTCGCCTGTGGTTCTGGCCGGCACACGCGCTACCTGGCCGAACTTGGCCACAATGTCGTTGCGGTAGATCGCGATCCCGCTCCGGAGCTCGGTCGCTTATCCGGAGTCGAAGTGCTCCAATACGATCTCGAGACCGCCGCCTATCCTTTTACCGGCCAGGTCTTCTCTGCGATCGTCGTGACCAATTATCTTCATCGGCCGCTCCTACCGCTTCTGCTTGCTTCCCTCGATGGCGTTCTCATCTACGAGACCTTCGCGCGCGGCAACGAGAAGTTCGGCAAACCCTCGAACCCGGATTTCCTGCTCGAACGCGGCGAGCTGCTCGAGTTTGTGCGAGGGTGTTTGACGGTCATCGCGTACGAAGACTTGACCGTCGACGAACCCAGGCCGGCGGCGATCCAGCGGATCTGCGCGGTTAAACCAGACTTAGGACCTAAGACTCAGGACTAGGTGAGGCTTTTCTCAGTCCTCAGTCCTGAGTCCTCAGTCCTGTCTTTTTAGAATAATTCGATTAAACTAAGGCGCACATGCGTCCATTCAAAATGATCCAGGGAAGTCTGCCCGCGCTGGTCACGCCGATGTTCGAAGACGGCGGACTCGATCTCGAGAGCTTTCGCAACCTCATTGACTTCCATATTCGCGACGGCTCGGATGGGGTCGTTATCGTTGGCACCACGGGCGAATCGCCGACCGTGGATTTCGAGGAACACCGTCTGCTCATTCGAACCGCGGTGCTGCACGCCGCTGGACGCATTCCGGTCATCGCCGGAACCGGCGCCAATTCGACTCGGGAAGCGATCGATCTTGCGCAGTACGCGAAGCAGGCGGGCGCCGATGCCAGCCTGAGCGTTGTCCCCTATTACAATAAACCGACGCAGGAAGGACTTTATCGGCACTTCAAGGCGATTGCCGAAGCCGTGGACCTGCCGCTCATTCCGTACAATGTCCCCGGTAGAACCGTCGCCGACCTCAGCAACGACACGGCATTGCGGCTTGCGCAAATCCCAAATATCGTCGGCCTCAAGGACGCGACGGGAAACATGGAGCGCGCCGCCGAGCTGCTGAAAAAAGCGCCGAAGGATTTCGCCGTGTACAGCGGCGACGATGGCACCGCCCTTTCGCTTATGTTGCTGGGCGGACACGGCGTGATTTCGGTCACGGCTAATGTCGCACCACGACTCATGCACGAAATGTGCAGAGCAGCGCAATCGGGCAACGCCAAAAGCGCGCGCGCGATCAACGCCAGGCTTTTGGAACTGCACAAGAACTTGTTCGTCGAAGCGAACCCGATCCCGGTCAAATGGGCGGTAGCGCGAATGGGCCTCATCAAGTCAGGCATACGGCTGCCAATGACTCCGCTGTCGGAGCGCTATCGCGATTCAGTCGAAAACGCGATGGAGCAGGCGGGAGTAGTCTTGCGGCAGCCGGCATACTCAGGAATCGGCCATGGATAAGAGAGCGATATTGTTGGTGTTGACCGCGCTCATCTGCGCGGGGTGCAGCGTTCTTCTCGACTCGAAAAAGGTCGAGTACAAGTCGGCGGGCAAGTTGCCGCCGCTCGAAGTTCCGCCCGATCTGACGGCGCCAAACGCCGACGAGCGCTATGCGGTGCCCGATATCAATCCGCAAGGCACGGCGACGTATTCCGCCTACAACAAGGACCGCAGCGAAGGGCCGCGGCCGGGCTCCACCGATCTCTTGCCGATCGGCGGCGATGAAGCGCGGATCGAGCGCGCCGGCTCTCAGCGCTGGCTCGTCGTCAAAGGCACGCCTGAACAGGTGTGGCCAGTCGTGAAGGAATTCTGGAAGGAAACGGGTTTTCTGATCAAAGAGGAAGTCCCCGAAGCGGGGATCATCGAAACCGACTGGGCCGAAAACCGCGCCGCGATTCCGCAAGACGGCATCCGCAAGGTGCTCGGCAAGGTGCTGGACCGCGTTTATTCGACTCCCGAGCGGGACAAGTTTCGCACGCGCATCGAGCGCGGAGTAGAAGGAACGAGCGAGATCTACGTCAGCCATCGCGGCATGTACGAAATCTACGTAACCGAGGGACAAGATACGACGATGTGGCAGCCGCGACCCGCCGACCCGAGTCTGGAAGCCGAAATGCTACATCGGCTGATGGTGCGCTTCGGCGTCGAGGAAACGCGCGCCACCGCCTTGCTCAAAGAGAACAATGTGAACGAACGCGCGACCTTGGTGAAAAACGGCAAAGGTCCGGCGTCGCTCTCGCTCGATGAAGGCTTCGATCGCGCATGGCGGCGAGTGGGGCTCGCGCTTGACCGGGTCGGTTTTACCGTCGAGGATCGCGACCGGAGCCAGGGCCTGTACTTCGTTCGCTATGTCGATCCCGAAGTGGACAGCTACAAAAAGCCCGATGGCATTTTGTCAAAGCTGATTTTCTGGGATACCGAGCCCGATAAAGACAAGACCAAGAGCCATCAATACCGCATCGTGGTCAAGGAAGAAGAAGAAAAAAGCCAGATCGCGGTTTTGTCGAAGGACGGCAAGCCCGCGAAAGCGGAAACCGCGAATAAGATTCTGGGACTGTTGTATAGCCAGCTTAAGTAAGTTTTAAGTTTTGAAGTTCGAGTTTTGAACTCAAAACTCAACATTGCATGACAAAACCGGCGCTCGTTCGAGCGCCGGTTTCGTTTTGCCGACCTACTGTTTCTTTTCTTCGGGCTTGGCCGGATCCTTGGGTGCTTCGGCCGCGCCTGCGGGTTTGTCGGCAGGCGGCGTCGCGGGAGGCGGTGTCGCCGCGGCAGGCGGTGGCGGTGGGGCCTCCGTCTTGGGCGCTTCTTCCCGGCCGCATGCGGTCAGCATAAACGCGATCACGGCGGCAAATATGAGCGAGCGTTTCATTTTGTTTTCCTCATCAAGATAGTTATGGGCTGGTCTTTATGACGCAGTCAAAGCGATTCTAGCACCCTACTTAAATATATCCAGTGTCGCCACTCGGCGACAGATTACAAACCGAGCGTCGTCGCGGTGATCGCCGGACGCGAGGTGAGCCATATTTCTTCGAAGCGCGCTTCGAGTTCGCGCGCGCCGGATTCGTCGTGCAGCACCAGTTCGCCTCGCGCTTGATTGAAGTGAAAGCGATGCAGATAGCGCGAAGCATCGGCGATGACGATCTCGTCATAGGCGGTTTTCGCCTCATCGCCGGTCTCGAAAATCTCCATGTTGTGGCTGAATACGCGCAGGAGCGCAATCAGGCGGGGAAAATCGCGCGGGACGCCGGCGCAATCATGTAGCGCAATACGCAGACGGTTGCGCGCATTCGCCAGAAGGAATCGCCGCAACGTTTCACTTCGGGCGGGCGAGTTGTACGCAACGCTCAGGCGCGAACTGAAAATACACAGGGAGTGACGGGCGAGCCCGATGACCGTATCGGCCGCGGCTTCGAGTTCGGCGATTCCGTCAAGCTCTTTGCGGGTGGTCATGCGGATGTAAGTAGCCGGCAAGATACCACGAGTAGAGCAGGGCGCTGGTCTCGCGGTCGAGCCGCGCGCCGGATCCGATGAAACGCTCGTTCGCCAGTTGGATCAGCGGGCTTTTTCCCCGTGCGCATTCGCCGTTGATAAAAAGCGAGTCGCGGTGATAGAGCATGCGCGTTTTCAAATCCAAGCTGACCCCGCTTTCGCGCAAACGTGCATTGAATTGCCTGGAACTCAAGGGCGCGGGGGGCGGAGTAAAAAAAATGTGCGGTTTGGGCTCGCTCATGTAGCGGCCAAAAGATCGGGCGATATCGCGCCGGCTCCACTTGATTTCTTCGATGAGGCGCGCCGCTTCCGAGAACGCTTGGTCACTGATCTTCGCCGGCGCGCGCTGAAGATTGAGATCGGGATCGCGGTAGCTGCCCTCGAGCGCGAGCTTGTCTTGCAAATGAATTAGAAACTCGACGCCAAATTCCTGAGCAGCCGGCGCGCGAAAGCCGATCGAATAA
>JBOIGA010000170.1:0-6606 GCA_050741875.1 Burkholderiales bacterium | reverse complement strand
ACCTTATCCTCGGGCATGAGGCCGGCCTGCCACACGCCAACGCCGACCGCATCGGCGACTCGCGCCGCGGCCTTCGCTGAATCGCCGCTTAACAAACACGTGGCGATACCCGCGCGCTCCAACAGCGACATCACGTCTTTCGCTTCCGCCAACGGCGTGTCGGCAAGATTCAGCAGACCTCTGGCACTGCCGTTCCAGCCCACGAAGACCTGAGTCTGTTCACCCGTTGTTTCGGCGCATTCGATCAAGCTCCGCGGCACTTTCCAGCCCAGACTGGTGATGAACAGCGCCGATCCCATCGCGGTGATCGTTCCGCCAATGTTGCCGCTCACGCCCGCTCCCGGATGCGCCTTCAGCTCCGTCGCGAATTCGAGTGGTCCGTGGGCGTGTGCGGCGATGCCGCGCGCGATCGGGTGTTCAGAACCTTGGGCGAGCGCCCTCGCACGGCCCAACACCTCATGCTCGCTCGCGCCTTGCGTGACGATGCCCGCGACTTGCAGTTTGCCTGTGGTGAGCGTGCCGGTTTTGTCGAAAGCGATTGCCCTGATTCGCGCGAGGCGCTCGAGCACACCGCCGCCGCGCACCAGAACGCCCATCTGCGCAGCCGTGCTCAAACCCAACGCGGTGGCGAGGGGCGCAGCGAGCCCGAGTGAGCACGGGCAGGCGACGACCAGCACCGCGAGACCGATCATGAGCGCGTGTTCGAGCGGGCCATGCTGGCTCCAATACCAAGTTGTCGCGGCGGCGAGCAATAGCACCGCGGGCACGAATACCGCGGCCATGCGGTCGACGATTTCTCCCATGAGACTCTTGCAGCTCAGCGCCTCGCGCACGAGTTGGCTGATTCGCACCCAGCGGGTAGCGTTGCCCGCGACTCGTGCGCGCACCAGCAACTGACCCGTGCCGTTGATGCTGCCGGCAAACACTTCCGCCCCCGGAAACTTTGTGCGCGGCTCCGGTTGGCCGGTTAGCACCGCTTCGTCGCATTGTGAATAGCCTTCCACCACGGCGCCATCAACCGTCACGCGCTCACCCGGGCGCACGCGCACGATCGCACCGGGCAAAATATCGCGCACTGGCTGCTCGCGGTCGCCGTCGTTGCCGATTACGGTCGCACTGGCGCGCTCGGCGGCGAGCATTGGCGCCAGACTCCGCACGGTGCGCGCCCGGCCTTGCGCCTCGATGCAGCGCCCAAGCGTGAACAGCACCAGGATCATTGTCACGGTATCGAAATAAACATTGTCGCCGCGGGTCATGACTTCGAGAGCGGAATAGCCGTACGCCGCCAGCGCGCCGATGCTGATCAGTGTATCGGCCGTCACCTGGCGTGCACGCGCGGCTTGCCACGCGCCGTGTATGAACGGACCCCCAAGGATGATCAAGAGCGGAGTCGCGAGCGCCCATAAGATGACGTGCACGATGTGCTGCAAATAACCATCGGCCGCGCCGAAGGTGCCCGAATACAAGAGCAGGCTGAATAACATGATGAACATCGCGAGAAAAGCGCCGACTCCGAGCCGGATCAAGAGCCACGCAGCTTCGGGTTCATCGGGCTCGCCGTGGCCGACCTGATACGCGAGGCAGCAGCCGTAGCAGCAAAAGCTTAACGCGTCTCCGGCGACCTCGCGCTGATGCGCGCCGCGCCCGACGGGTAAAGAGCAGTGATCGCAAAGATGCGCGGCGCCCATCAGTGATGACCGTGCAAAGCGAGCGGTAAGAGGCCGCGCGCCAGCGTAATCAAACCCAACACGACGATGAAGGCGCCCGCGATGCGCACACCGTTGAGCTGCCAGTATGTTGGCTGCGCTCTCTGCAAAACCGCGCTGCCGCCCTTGAGGGCGGAGACCGATACGGTTTGCGGGGTTCCGGAACGCATCCATATTCCCGCGCCGCCCATGACCAGCATCGCGGGGAAGGTGCCGAGGCCGAACGCGGCCATCACTACCATTCCCGGCAAAGCACCGTCGCCCGCCGCGGCTTGCGCGGCAAACGCATACACGAGAGGGCAGGGCAGGAAGCCGTTGGCGACACCGAACGCGAGTGGCGCGCCCGGGCCGGGTGCTTTTAACAAATCGCGAAACGCCGCGGCCAGAAAAGAGCTTCCCGGGACGCCTTGCTTCGCGCTACTAAAATAACCGAGGAATTGCAGGCCGATATAAATCATCAGGGCGCCGGAGACAGCGGCCAACATCCGTTGCGCCAGAGCGACTGCGCTCTCATCTCCCGCATGACCCACCAACTCCGCGCCGAGAAAACCGGCCAGCGCGCCGAGGAAGCAATACGTCGTGACCCGTCCCACGTTGTAGGTGAGATGACGCCGAAGCGTGGCGCCGCTCCCGCGCGCATCAGCGCCCAGCGCGCACGCGAAGCCGCCGCACATCCCGACACAATGCATGCTGCCGGCGATGCCGGCGATGAAAATCAGGACATAAGTCGAAAACGGATCGAGCATCTGCACTCACTTCCCCGCATCGTGGACGGTTTTAATCGCGGGTCGCTGCGAGGACCCCGGACTTGATCCGGGGGACGAAACAGTCTCGCAGTCTGAATCCAAAATAAATTGCGATTGCCGCGCTGCGCTCGCAATGACAGTTCTAGTGCTTGAACGCGAGATATACCACCCATGCCCCGAATGCGATCGTCGTGATTACGAAGATCCAGAAACTGAGTCCGTCGGGCACGGTTAAAGCTACGTCTACCAGATTGACGCCTGCCTCCATTTTTTGTCCCATTCGATCTCCTCGTCAGGAAAGCAGAACACCGAAGACGTTGAACGACAATTCGGTCACCAGCAAAATCAGATTCAGGATCGCCACCGTAATGAGCACTTTTTCCACCATCGATTATTCCTCCTAATAATTCAATCCCGGCCCCAGGCCGCCCCAGTACACGTAGCCGTAGTACAGCGCCCAAACAAAAAGGACTGCATACACCACGCCGAGCCAGATGTTGATCTTTCCATGCCGCGCCTGCACTTCACCGCCGCCGTAGTTTTCGACCTGCATGTAGTGCGGCAAATCTTCCTGCGGATGCGGCTCTTCGTCGCGGTGACCGATATCGGCGCTTAAGGCTTTGGGGTCGTCCTTTTTTTCTTCAATCATCGTCATTGACCTCTGCGCGGTAGGCGCGATATTTTATTTTTTCGACGTCGTTGAACAGTCCGGACAGGACCGCCCAGATAAACATGCACAGCGCCGACAAGCTCATGCACAACGCCACCAGAAATTGCAACAACGTCAGTTCTTCCATTGCTACTCCTTGGTTTGCGCGCCCGCGGGTTTGATCACCTGAATGCCGTGTTTTTCGGCCCACGCGTCGCCCGCGAAAAGGTTCGACGGATCGCTGCCTCCGCTGGACTTGTACGCATAATGCGATTCGGATGCGGTCAGCGCCGGATCGTTGAGCGCCGCCCGATCCGCTTCGGAGATGTTCATCTTTTCTCCAGTTAGAGGATCGGTGAACGCCGACAACGACAGCACGTAATACGAAATCGCCCAGAGCTCTTCTTCGGAAAGCGTGTCGCTGAACGACGGCATCGGCGTTCCGGAAAGTCCGGTGCTCATGGTGCGGAAAATATCGTCCGCCGTTGGCCCGGATTTGAATTGTCCCGTGGTCAAATTCGCGGGTGGGATCGGGAAACCGAAATCGTCTTCCAACCCCTCGGCTTTCTCTCCGTCGCCTTTGCCCTCTTTGCCGTGGCATTCCCAGCATTTGGCTTTTTCCCACTCTTCTTTGCCGCGCGCGACAATCTCGGCTGAAGGAGGCGGCGCTTTGTCGATGTAGATCGGCGGTTCAGGAGGCTCTTCGACGAAATAGAGATACGGCTTCTTCGGGTCAGAGTTGTCCGCCGCCAGCACGTACTTGATGTACTGGATCACCGCGAGCCGGTCTTTCTCGGGAATCTCGTGCCATGTCGGCATCGCCGTGCCGCGTACACCACGGGTGATGGTGCGCAAGAGATCGCCGTCGGTCGGCAGCGAGCCCGAAGGCGTCAACCGAAACTTGAACACGCCGAGCGTGAAATTGCGCGGGCGGTCAGTCTGAATAAAAGCCGCGGCGGGACCGTTGCCATCACCGTTCTCGCCATGACAGCCGACGCAGCGGCGCTCGTACACCTGCTTGCCGAACCCGATCCATTCTTCTGACCGCGGAATGGTTACGAGCGAAGCTTCGAGCCGCTGCGGTTCGAACACATCGCGCCATTTGCCGCGATTGGTGCCGAGCTTCTGCACGTAAGCAACGAGACCGCGTAACTCTTCGGTGGCCGCGACCAGCGTCACCGCTTCACCCTCAAATTCGTTGTTGGGAGTGAAGATCACCGGGTACTTGCCGCGTTCGGGCACAAACAGCAAGCCGTCGGCGTTCGGCGTCAAAAAGATTTGATTCGGACTCGCATAGTCAAACAGCTTCTCGGTAGTCGCGTTTTTCTCCAGTGTCCGCGTCCCTTCGGCGTCAACGATCCTGACGTTTTTATACGGTCCTTCGAACAGCTTGGCGAAGGGCGGCATGATCGAGTCAGGCACCACCATGCGCGGATCCCAGAAATGCGCGAGATGCCACGCGTCGCTGTACTTTAATCCGACCCGCGACAAATCTGGACCGATGCGCCGGGTTGAGAACAGATGCGGGCGGTCGAAGGCGTATTCCCCCGACTGCGTGACTGGGCCCCAGCGACGTGTCTCGCCGGTAACCGGACGCACGTATTGCGAATGGCAATACCAGCAGCCTTCGGCGATGTAGACGTTGCGGCCTTTCATCTCAAGCGCCGTGTAATCGGTTGCGTTATGTTCCATCCATTTCATTTCGCCGTAATCGGTACGCACGACTTTAGTCACCTTGCTCCAGCGCGATTGCGGCTCGACCAACGGCAAGATTCCCTGCACGAATACGGCGAGCAACAAGAAAAAAACACCGGCGACGAGGGCATACGTTCGCAGCGGCCAATCAGGCTTTTTCATCGCGCGACTCCTCGTGCGAGTCCGCCACGCGCGGGAATTGGAGTCGCCCTGGTGACGTATGGGCCCGCGCGCAACGTGAGCATCAGGTTAATCACAAGCAGCGACATGCCGGTGTCCATGGTGATGCCGGCGACGGTGCGCACCAGCCAGTACGGCCGCACCGCGTTGATCGAATCGAGCCACTCCACTCCCGCCATCCACATGTAGCCCTGCTGCAGGCCGAGCATGGTGAGATCGATTCCCATCAAGGTGATGCCGAAGGTGATCAGCCAGAATGACCAGTTGCCCATCTTGAACGACCACAGATCGCGGCCGGCGAGCTTCGGGACCACATAGGCCGTACCCGCGATCGCCCAGACGACGAAAGTTCCGAACACGGTCAGATGCGAATGCGAAATCACGAAGTCGGTGAAGTGCGTGGGCTGCTGGATCGAGCGCAGCGCTTCGACCGATCCCTGGAAGCAGCCGGCCAAGTACATGAGCGATCCCATGATCAGAAATTTCGCGGGGAGATTGCTCCCGAAACCCTGCCAGCGGCCGATCATGGTGCCGAAGAAATTCTGCAGCACCGTCCACACCGGAATGATCAGCAGCATCGAGGTGATGATCGCGAGTGTTTCGGCGTAGTCGGCGATCGGGCTGTACAGGTAATGGTGGATGCCGACGAAAGGATAAAAGACGGCGAGCGACCAGAATCCGACCAGCGAAAGCTTATGGCTGTAGATCGGGTTTCGGACGCTCGCCGGGAGGAAGTAATAGATAAGCACGTATCCCGCGGGCGTGAGCCACAGCCCGACGATGTAATGCAGGAACAAGCCATGAAAAGCCGCGCTGTTTATGCCGTTGATGTAAAACGGCAGAATGAAGCTGCCGAAAAACAGATTCATCGTAGTCCATACGAAAGTGCCGATCAGATACCACATCGCGACGTAGAGCTGCGGCTCGTTGCGGCGCGAAATCGTAACGAGAAACTGGACCGTGAGAATGGCTACCGCGAGGAAGAAAATGGTATCGAAAGGCAGCACGAATTCGCCGGCTTCAAAGCCCTGGTTGTAGCCGAGCATCAACGAGACCAAGCCGGCCGCCAGATTCAGATTCCAGGTCCACGCGAGCACGCGTCCCCATTGTTCCTTGTAGACGCGAACGCCGGCAAGCCGCGGCACGATGTAGTAACAAAGCCCGATGAACAGCGACGAGAACGCGCCGAATATGACGCCGTTGATGTGTATGGGACGCAGCCGGCCAAACTGGACTTCGAGCGCGTTTCCGAGGTAGCCCGGATAATTGAAATAGGTCGAAATGATGACGCCGACGGTCGGCGTCAGCACGAGCCAGAACAGACCCCAATACAGCCACAGCAGGATCATGTCGCGGTCTATCAGCGCGTCACGATCGATGTAAGCATCCTGCGCCGGTCGGACAACTGCGGCCATAAGCTCTCCTCACTTAACGCCGGCGAACCTGAACCGGCGTTGATCGTTCTTATGCGACTGGCAGCTTCACCCCCGCGGGCAAGCGAAAGCAACGCCGTAGTTCGCCACGGCGCTGCCGCGAGTAAGGAACCTCTGAATAAGCCCCACATGGCCGCGACGGCGGCTTTGCGGGATGAGATGCGCGAAGCGGACGCAGCGAATGGTCAACCCTTCGC
>JBOIGA010000169.1:0-6652 GCA_050741875.1 Burkholderiales bacterium | reverse complement strand
ATCTAATGCCTTCCGAATTGTCCGGAGGCATGGCCAGACGAGTCGCGCTGGCGCGCGCGATCGCGCTCGATCCCATGCTCATCATGTACGACGAGCCGTTCGCGGGGCTCGATCCGATTTCGCTCGGCGTCGTCGGCAATTTGATCCGGCGCTTGAACGACGCGCTCGGCGCGACCTCGATCGTCGTCACCCACGATGTGCAGGAATCGCTGAAGATGGTGGACTACGTCTACTTCGTTTCCGAAGGCAATATTGTCGCGCAAGGCACTCCCGACGAGATGCGTCACTCTGACAAACCTTTCGTCCAGCAATTCGTCTACGGCCAGGAGGACGGTCCCGTTCCTTTCCACTATCCCGGCCGGCGCTACAGCCGCGATCTTCTGCTCGACCCGCCTTACGTCCCTAATGCTTAAACGCGCGCACAAAGCCATTTCGCGCATCGGTTCTCGCATCATCAGCGCCATCTGGCGCCTCGGCTACGCCAGCCGTTTCTTCGTCTTGACCTTGACCAAATCGGGACTGAGCTTTCGCCGTTTCTCGCTCACGATCAAGGAAATTTATTTCGCCGGCGTGCTTTCCCTCATCATCATCGCGGTGTCTGGATTGTTTGTCGGGATGGTGCTCGGATTGCAAGGTTACGAGACCTTGCAAAAATATGGCTCCGAACAGGCGCTGGGAACGCTCGTCGCCTTGTCTCTCACGCGCGAGCTCGGCCCGGTGGTCGCCGCTCTATTGTTCGCCAGCCGCGCGGGTTCCGCGATCACCGCGGAGATCGGACTCATGAAAGCGACCGAACAGATCAGCGCGATGGAAATGATGGCGGTGGATCCCATCGCTCGCGTGGTCGGTCCCCGCTTTTGGGGCGGAGTCATTTCGATGCCGCTTTTGGCCGCGCTTTTTTCCGCCATTGGTGTGTTCGGCGGTTATCTGATCGGAGTTGTCCTCATCGGCGTGGACGAGGGTGCTTTCTGGTCGCAGATGCAGGCGACGGTCGATTGGCGCTACGACGTTATGAACGGCGTGTTGAAGAGTGTAGTCTTCGGAATCGCCGTGACGGCGATCGCCTTGTTCGAAGGGTACGACGCGCCGCCTACGGCCGAAGGGGTCTCCGGCGCGACGACGCGCACGGTGGTGACTTCAGCGCTGGCGATTCTGGGTCTTGATTTTGTACTCACGGCATTCATGTTCAGGGGACTATAAATGGAGCGAACGTTTATGGATTTTTGGGTGGGCGTATTCGTTTTGGGCGGCATTGCCGCGCTCATGATCCTGGCGCTCAAAGTCGGGAACGCCAGCACCTACAATTTGTCCGATAGCTACAAGCTGGCGGCGGAATTCGATAATATCGGCGGCTTGAGAACACGGGCTCCGGTCAAAAGCGCGGGAGTGGTGGTCGGGAGGGTGGACGATATTCAATTCGACACGCAACGTTTCGTCGCGCGCGTAACCTTTACAGTTGACGGACGTTATCAATTCCCCAAGGACACGTTCGCCACCATTCTGACTTCGGGTTTGCTGGGCGAACAATATATCGGTCTGTCTCCCGGCGGCGACAGCGTGATGCTCAAGGAGGGAGATGTCGTCACGCAAACGCAGTCGGCAGTCGTGCTCGAGGAGTTGATCAGCAAGTTTTTGTTTGACAAGGCGGCCGAAGCCGCGCCCAAATAATTTTCGCGGAGCCATGATGAAACTTTTGCAAATACTGTTGTTGACGGTCGCTTTTGCGGCGACAGCCTACGCGCAGCAGTCGCCGGACGCGCTGGTCAAGCAGGTGAGTCAGGAAGTGATAGAGGTGCTGAAGCAGGACAAGGAACTGGCCTCGGGATGCCAGGACAAGCTTCTACAGTTGGTCGAAGCCAAGGTGCTTCCGCATTTCGATTTCCAACGCATGACCCGGCTCACCGTCGGCAGGCACTGGAACAACGCCAGCGCCGAACAGAAGGAAGCGCTTCAGGGCGAGTTCAAGAATCTGCTCATTCGCACCTACAGCGCGGCTTTCACGGGTTATCAAAACCAGACCGTGGAAGTGAAGCCACTGCGCGCCGAGCCCAAGGACAGCGCTACCGTGCAGACGCTGGTCAACCGGTCGGGCGGAAAGCCGATCGAAGTCAACTACGACCTTGGCAAGAGTGGGGGCGGCTGGAAAGTCTATGACGTTGTCATCGAAGGTGTTTCGCTCGTCACCAATTACCGCAGCACGTTCGCAAACGAAATCAAACAGGGCGGTATTGACGGTCTCATCAAGGCCCTCCGGGAAAAAGCAAAAACGCCCAATGCCTGACGAGCACCTGATCCAGCGTGAAAACCAGGGCCGCTATCTTGTTCGCGGCGCAATGACGCTGCCGATCGCAAAGCGGCTGCTCGACGAAGGCCATAAGGTCTTGCAACGTGGTGATGCCGTCATTGATCTAGATCGGGTAGACGAGGTCGATTCAACGGGTTTGGCCGTCATGCTCGAATGGATGCGAAGCGCGCAACGGCATAATCACCGGCTGCGCTTTATCAATATTCCCGACAATCTAAAAAGCCTCGCCGACGTCTACGGCGTTTCCGAACTTCTCCCCGCGCATTGACCGCGCGGTCAATCAAGTATGGTCCCCGCGGTTGAGGTTTGCGCGCTGTCCAAGCGTTACGGCTCTCTCAGCGCGCTCGATCGCGTCGATCTGCAGATCGACCAGGGAGAGTTTTTTGCCCTGCTCGGCCCCAACGGCGCTGGCAAGACGACTTTGATCAACGTGCTTTCTGGGCTGACGCGCGCGAGCCAAGGAAGCGCGCGAGTCATGGGGCACGATGTCGTTTCGAATTACCGCGGCTCAAGACTTGCGCTCGGGGTCGTCCCGCAAGAACTGACTTTCGATCCGTTTTTTACTGTGCGCGAGACGCTTAAGTTTCAGTCCGGCTATTTCGGCCGCTGGCGCAACGACGATTGGATCGATGCGCTCATCCATCACTTGGGCCTGGACGACAAGGCGAACACCAACATGCGGGCATTATCGGGAGGGATGAAACGCCGAGTGCTTATCGCGCAGGCGCTCGTGCACAAACCCGCCGTCATCGTGCTCGACGAGCCCACGGCGGGAGTGGACGTCGAGCTGCGCCAGACGCTTTGGCAATTCATCCGCCAGCTCAACCGCGACGGGCATACGATTCTGCTCACTACGCATTATCTCGATGAGGCTGAAATTCTTTGCGAAAGGGTCGCGATGTTGAAGCAGGGTAGCATCGTCGCGCTCGATAGCACGCGCAATCTGCTCAAAACGCTTTCCGGACGCTCGCTCAAGCTGTGGCTCAATGGCGCCAACCTGCCGCGAGCGCTCGAAGCGATGGCAGTAGCGCGCGGGGTCAAGAGCGTAACGCTTGGACTCAAGGACTATTCCGACATCGAACGCATTCTCGCTGAGCTTCGCGCCAACAATATCGAGGTGCAGGAGATGCAGCTTTTGCAGCCCGATCTCGAGGATGTGTTCGTCGAGATTATGAAGAGACAGTGAGAGGAAGCGTGACGTGAAGCCTGTCCTGAGCGAAGCACGCCCTGAGCGGAGTCGAGGGGTCGAAGAAAGAGAGGGAGGAAGATCTGGCTTTTACACGCTCTTTTACAAAGAGCTCCTGCGGTTCTGGAAAGTGAGTTTCCAGACGATATTGGCGCCAGTGCTGACGGCGCTCTTGTACCTTCTGATTTTTTCGCATGTTCTCGAAGCCCACGTGGAAGTTTTCGCGGGTGTTTCGTACACCGCGTTTTTAGTTCCCGGGCTTGCCATCATGACCGTGCTGCAAAACGCTTTCGCCAACAGCGCGTCGAGCCTGATCCAATCGAAAGTCACGGGAAATCTCATTTTTGTTTTGCTCGCGCCGCTGTCGCCTTTTCAGTTTTATTCCGCCTACGTGCTCGCTTCGGTGGTGCGCGGACTGATCGTCGGCATCGCGGTATTTCTGGTCGGGCTTGGCTTCGCCGAGGTTCCCTTGTCGCATCCATTCATTGCCCTGGCTTTCGCGCTCCTGGCCAGCGCAATGTTGGGGACACTCGGCTTGATCGCGGCGATCATCGCCGACAAGTTCGACGAGCTCGCGGCGTTCCAGAATTTCATCATCGTGCCGCTGACGTTTCTTTCAGGCGTCTTTTACTCGATCCATTCGTTGCCGGAATTTTGGCAAGCCGCTTCTCGCTTCAACCCTTTTTTCTACATGATCGACGGATTTCGCTTCGGATTCGTCGGTATATCGGACGTTCCGGTTCAGTCGAGTCTTGTCATTGTCGCGGCTTGTTTTTTGGTCTTATCATTGGCGGCCCTTGCCATGCTGAGGAGCGGCTACAAACTGCGCGGTTAATGGATAGATTGGTCATACAAGGCGGCATTCCGCTATCGGGAGAGGTGACGATTTCGGGCGCGAAAAACGCCGCGCTGCCGATCTTGTGCGCTTCGCTGCTGACTGCGGACAAGCTAAGCCTCGCCAATATTCCGAGATTGAAAGACGTCGCGACGATGCTCAGATTGCTTCGGCGCTTAGACGTCGTGGTCGTGGAAAATGGTGAACTTCAACTGTGCGCGCAACGAATAGGCGATCCAATCGCTGCCTACGAACTGGTGAAAACGATGCGCGCCTCGATCCTCGTCCTCGGGCCGTTGCTCGCGCGCGTGGGACGCGCCAAGGTTTCGCTGCCCGGAGGCTGCGCGATCGGTTTGCGGCCGGTGGATCTGCACATCAAAGGATTGCAGGCGATGGGGGCGGAAGTCACCATCGACCACGGCTACATCATCGCCGAAGCGAAACGCTTGCGCGGAGCGCACATTGTCATGGACATCGTCTCGGTGACCGGCACCGAAAATCTGTTGATGGCCGCGACATTGGCGGAAGGAACGACGATCATCGAAAACGCCGCGCGCGAGCCGGAAGTCGTCGATCTGGCGAAATGTCTTACCGCGATGGGGGCAGAAATCAGCGGTGCCGGTAGCGACGTGATCGAAGTTGAAGGCGCCACCGAATTGTCCGGCGCCACGCATCGAGTCATGCCCGACCGCATCGAAACCGGAACTTTTCTCGCCGCCGCCGCGGCGACGCACGGCAATATTGTCGTTCGCGATACCGATCCGGAATTGCTGGGAGCGGTGCTCGACAAGTTCATCGAAGGCGGTGTCTGCATCGAAACCGGCAACGATTGGATCGCGCTCAAATCGAACGGCGAATTGAAAGCCGTCAACGTTCGCACCGCACCGTATCCGGCTTTTCCCACCGATATGCAGGCGCAGTTGATGGCCTTGAATGCGGTCGCGGCGGGAACTTCGGTCATCACCGAGACAATATTCGACAATCGCTTCATGCACGCGCAGGAACTGAAGCGCATGGGTGCCGACATTGAAGTCGAAGGCAACGCAGCGGTGGTCAAAGGCGTGCCTGCCCTGAGCGGGGCGACGGTCATGGCGACCGATCTTCGTGCATCGGCAGGCCTTGTGCTGGCGGGATTGGTCGCGCAGGGCGAAACCGTGGTTGATCGCGTTTATCATCTCGACCGCGGCTACGAAGCGATCGAGCAGAAGCTTTCGCGTTTGGGCGCGCACATCAAGAGATTGGCGGCATGAACCCACTCACGCTCGCGCTCTCTAAAGGACGCATCTACGATGAAGCGCTGCCGCTTCTGCGCAAGGCGGGGATCGTTGCCAACGATGAGCCGGATGAATCTCGTAAGCTCACTCTTTCGACTTCCGATCCCAATCTACGCTTGATCGTGGTACGCGCGCAGGATGTTCCGGCTTATGTGCAATACGGCGCGGCGCAGCTCGGCATTGCCGGGCGCGATGTGCTTTTGGAGCACGGCGGTGAAGGCTTGTATCAGCCGCTCGATCTCAAAATCGCGCGTTGCCGCATGGTCGTCGCCGCCCATCTTGATTTCGACTACGCCGCGGCGGCGAAAACAGGAGCGCGGATCAAAGTGGCGACCAAATATGTCAAGATCGCGCGCGAGCATTTTGCGACGAAAGGCGTGCATGCGGACATCATCAAGCTTTACGGCTCGATGGAACTCGCGCCGCTTTTCGGGCTCGCTGATGCGATCGTCGATCTGACCGCCACCGGCAACACGCTCAAAGCCAACAGCCTCGTTGTCGTCGAGGAAATTCTGCCGATCAGCTCGCGCCTCATTGTCAACGAAACCGCGCTCAAATTGCGCGGCGGGATTCTCGCGTCCTGGATCAACGCGTTCCGCGAGGTAATGGACAAGGACGAACAATGAGAATCAGACGTCTCGATACATCGGACGTGAATTTTAACCGCGAGCTCGACGCGCTGATCGCGTTTGAGAACACGGTGAATCGCGAACTCGAAGAGCAAGTCAGCTCGATCCTCGAGGACGTAAGAGCGCGCGGCGATGCGGCGCTTCTCGAGTACACATCGCGTTTCGACCAGGTTCACGCCGAGTCGGTCAAGGCACTCGAGCTGTCGCGCGCCGAGCTTGACCACGCGCTTGCAACTCTACCCGGGCACGACCGCGCGGCGCTGGCGTGCGCCGCGAGCCGAATTCGCATCTATCACGAAAAACAAAAACAAGCTTCGTGGAGTTTCATCGACTCGGAGGGGAATACCCTCGGGCAGCAGGTGTATCCGCTATCGAGAGTTGGAATTTATGTTCCGGGAGGCAAGGCGGCGTACCCCTCTACAG
>JBOIGA010000168.1:0-6690 GCA_050741875.1 Burkholderiales bacterium | reverse complement strand
TGCTTCGATGCGGGTACTCTTGCCATCGGGATGCTCCTCTCCGGTTGATCGATTCGAACGCTGCCAAACGTTCAAACCGAAGGATGCATCCCATCTCAAATTTCCAGCAAGTCTAAGACATCACCGCTTGTATCTGCGCTGGACGGCTATACTGCTCCTGCGTTCCAGCGGCTGGTGTATCACTTGTTTGATACGCTTTTGAATCAACGTTGACTCATCTCATGGCTGCATCCACACAAACTTCAACGCTTGAGACCCGGCGCCACCAGATGTTCCCCGTTCTGGAGGCGGCGGAGCTCGAGCGCCTGCGCCGGTTCGGAGAACGGCGCTCCTTTGCGGAGGCCTGGGTCCTGGCCAAGCTCGCGCTCCCGTCCACCAGTGGCCGTTTTGGCCCCCAACGTCTAATCGGAGACACAACATGAAAATCGTCGTGATCGGCGGCACCGGCCTGATCGGCTCGAAGACCGTCCCCATTCTGCGCCAGGGCGGCCACGAGGTCGTCGCCGCCTCGCCCAATACCGGCGTCAACAGCATCACCGGCGAGGGCCTCAAAGAGGCCATGGCCGGCACGCAGGTGGTGATCGACCTCGCCAACTCGCCCTCATTTGAAGACAAGGCGGTGCTGGAATTCTTCGAGACCTCCGGCCGCAATCTTCTCGCGGCGGAGGCCGCAGCCGGCGTCCGGCACCATGTCGCGCTCTCCATCGTCGGAACGGACCGGACGCCCGACAATGGCTATTTCCGCGCCAAGGTCGCCCAAGAGAAACTGATCGAGACCTCCGGCATCCCGTACACCATCATCCGCTCGACCCAGTTCCTGGAATTCCTCGGCAGCATCGCCGCTTCAAGTGCGGATGGAAGCATGGTCAGGCTTTCGCCCGGCCTGTTCCAGCCCATCGCGGCGGACGACGTTGCGGCCATCATCGCCGATGTGGCGCTCGCGGCGCCACGAAACGGCATCGTCGAGATCGCCGGCCCGGAACGAGCACCGTTCAACGAAATCGTCGCCCGCTATCTGAAGGCGCTCGGCGACCCGCGTGCGGTCGTGAGTGACCCCGAGGCCCGATACTTCGGCGGCCGCGTCGAGGAGCGCTCGCTCGTGCCGTTGGGCGAAGCGCGCCTCGGCCGCATCAGTCTCGACGAATGGCTCCGCCGCTCACCGGCAAGAGCCTGATCCTGCATCAGAGGTACGCCCAGGGATCTCACCCGCTGGCGCGAGCTGGCTGGCAGGTCCTCGGCAGTTCGCGCAAACATTCAGACTGAGAATCCAGAGTCATCGATTCTGCGATTCCGACTACGATCCTGAAAGGAGGAACAACATGAAGAAACCCCACTTGTACTTCCGCGCTTACCTGGCGGCACTCCTGATGCTCGCAGCCGTCCCGGCCGAAGCCGCAGACGTGAAGGAACTGTTCGCGATCGATCTCGCGGACTACCCGGGCAAGGAGGGTCGCATGCTTGAGGTGTCGTATCCGCCGGGCGCACGAGACATGGTCCATCGGCACAACGCCCATGCGTTCGTCTACGTGCTCGAAGGCCAGATCGTCATGCAGTTGAAAGGACAACCTGCCGTCACGCTCAAGGCAGGGCAGACGTTCTACGAGGGTCCTACCGATGTTCACGTCGTGGGGCGCAACGCCAGCAACACGGAGCCGGCCAGGTTCGTCGTGGTGCTGCTGAAGGCCAAGGGGGCTCCCATCCTCACGCCGGTGAAGTGACGGCCGGAATGGCCTACGAAGAAAAAGGGCTTTTGAAAGCCTTATTCCCTTTGGCAGGGTTACAAGACAAGCAGCGGCAGGGGAAGCGCTGGCAACGCTATTGGCGCAGCGGCTGCGTACACCGTTCCATACACATTTTAATCAACGATAGGCTTACTCATGGCTGCACCCGCGCAATCTCTGACGATCGAAACCCGGCGGCATCAGATGTTCCCCGTTCTGGAGCCAGCGCAGCTCGAGCGCCTGCATCGGTTCGGGGAGCCGCGCGCCTTTGCCGACGGCGAACGTTTGGTCAGGGCAGGCGAAGCCGCTTCCTCGATGTTCGTCATCTTGAAAGGCGAAATCGCCGCCACCCACCATGACGCCGTTGCGCAGCACGAGCCTTTCGTCACCATTGGTCGTGGCGGATTCACCGGCGAACTCGCTCAGCTCTCTGGGCGGCCTGCACTCGTGGATATTCATGCGCGAGGTTCCGTCGAGACGATCGCCATACCCTCGCACCGGATTCGCGATCTGATGGTCGAAGAGGCCGAGTTGGGCGAGCGGATGATGCGCGCCCTGATTCTTCGCCGCGTCGGTCTCGTCGAAAGCGGCGTGGGGCCCATCATCATCGGCCGCGCGGACAGCGCCGATGTCCTTCGCCTGGAAGGCTTTCTCACCCGCAACGGCCATCCGCACCAGCGATTGGAACCCGAGACGGATCCATGTGCGAACGCGCTGCTTGAGCGCTTCGAGGTCGATGTTCGCGACCTGCCGATCGTCCTTTGCCCCGGCGGAGAGCTGCTGCGCAATCCGAGCGAGGTCGAACTCGCCCGCTGCATCGGCATGGTGAGCACGATCGATCCAGACAAGCTTTTCGACGCCGCAATCGTCGGCGCCGGCCCCGCGGGCCTTGCCGCGGCTGTGTACGCTGCATCTGAGGGCTTTGTGTCCTTGTGCTCGATTGCCGCGCCTTCGGCGGCCAGGCCGGCGCTTCCGCGCGCATCGAAAACTATTTGGGCTTTCCGACCGGAGTTTCCGGCATGGCGCTGATGGGGCGCGCCTATAGTCAGGCCCTGAAGTTCGGAGTCGAAGTGGCGATACCCGACGAGGTGGCGAGTTTGCAGGCTCCGCAAGTCGCGGGTGAGCCTGAATACAGACTCATTCTTTCAAACGGTGAGCGCGTCCGCGCCCGCGCCGTAATCATTGCCAGCGGCGCAGCCTACCGGCGCCTCCAAGTCGAAAATCTTGCCGCTTTCGAGTGTTCATCGGTCCATTACTGGGCCTCGCCCGTGGAGGGCCGTCTCTGCACGGGTCAGGAGGTCGCAATCGTCGGCGCTGGCAATTCGGCCGGCCAGGCCGGTGTATTTGGCAGGCCACTCGAAAAAAGTCTGGATAGTGCTTCGCGGCCACAGTCTGCATGCGAGCATGTCGAGTTACTTAATCGAGCGGATCGCCGCGCTTCCCAACGTCGAGGTTCTCCCGCAGACCGAGATCAGCGGTCTTGAGGGCGAACGCGGCATATTGGAAGCAATTCGCTGGCGTCACCGTTCTTCCGGCGAGGAGACGAGGCGGCCCGTTCGCCATCTTTTCCTCTTCATCGGTGCCGAACCGAATACGGCATGGCTCTCGGATTCCGGCGTTGTGCTCGACGACAAGAGATTCGTGCGCACCGGCGCCGAGTTGGGAAACGGACATTCGGCTCTCGAAACCAGCCTCCCGGTGTGTTTGCGATCGGTGATGTGCGCGCCGGATCGATCAAGCGGGTCGCGGCGGCGGTCGGTGAAGGCGCTCAGGTGGTCGCGAAGCTGCACGCGTTTCTGGCAAAGACCCGCGGGGAATCCGCGATCATTGCGAGTTCAGGGAGAGTCTGATGACTGAAGAATGTAGGCATGCTGTCCACATCCGCAAAGTGACTCCGAGCGCGCTCGGCTGCGAGGAGTGTCTGAAAATGGGCTCCGAGTGGGTGCACCTGCGGCTCTGCCGAGCGTGCGGCCACGTCGGCTGCTGCGACAGCTCGCCGAACCGTCACGCCACCAAGCACTTCCACGTGACGGGCCATCCGATCATCGAAGGTTACGACCCGCCCGAAGGATGGGGCTGGTGCTACGTCGACGAGGTGATGCTCGACCTCGCCGGTGACACGACCCAGCAGAACGGCCCCATCCCGCGCTACGACTGATCGGGCTGCCGCCCTGTCGATAGAGCACATTGAGATTTCATTGGGCCGTGGTTCTTGCGCAATGCGGTGGCGGCGCGTCGCTCACTTATTTCACGCGTAGTCCTTTTCGGTCGACAACATCCGGTCTTCGCTTCGATCTTCTCCGAACTCAAATTCCACCAGCAGCGCCGCGGTTTCAGCCTGCGCACGCTTTGCTCGGCGCGCCGCAGCGAGTCCTCTCGCGCGACCAGCTGCTGGAGATGAGCCGTCTGTACGACGACGAAGTTTACGATCGCTCGATCGACGTGCAGATTTTGAGACTGCGTCGAAAGATCGAAGCGAATCCGTCCGAACCGCAGTTCATCGCCACCGAACGCGGCGCCGGCTACATCTTCAGCGTGCCGGTCGAAGTGCTGTATTAAGTCTTCGAGCCACCCCGCCCCCGTTCCGGATAATCCCGACTTGGGATCCAAGCGGTTTTTAAAGCGCGGCGCAGCGAGCCGACAAAAGCGCCGATTTGAAGCCGTTCGAATCCACAGATAAAAACAAGCTCACCGGCGAGGAGCTGCGGGAAAAACTGGTGTTCGATAGGTTATAGTAGTACACTGCGCTACTATGACGACCAGCGTACGACTAAAGCCAGGACTCGCCGAGCGTTTACGCCGCGCCGCGGAAGTGAGCGCCAAGACCCCGAACCGGCTCATCAATGAGGCGCTCGAAGAGTATCTGTCGCGCTTTGACAGCGAAGCGCTTCGCCAGGAAATTCGGCGCCAGTGCCAGCTCGCGAATCGCGCGGACGCCAACGATGATTGGGAAGCGTTCGTCGATTTCAACGAATGAAGCGCGGCGAGCTCTACGTTGGGGCACCGCCGGGCGAATACGGCAAGCCCCGGCCGGTCGTCATCGTTCAATCCAATCTCTTCATCGAGGAGCGTGATAGCGTGACGGTCTGTTTACTCTCCTCCGAATCGATCGAGGCACCCTTCTTCAGAGTGCCGGTCGAGCGCAGTGAGTCGAATCGGCTGAAGCGAACTTGCTACGTGATGGTCGATAAGCTTCACACTTTGCGCAAGGAACGGCTGCGCCAGCCGCTCGGCTCGCTCTCGCCTGACGAGCTCGCTGCGGTTGACCTGGCACTACGTCGATGGCTCGCGTTGTAGCTACGTAGCTCTCCCCAGTCTCTAGGTTGTTGCAGCTGAGCCTCTAGGACGAGGTCTACGACCGCTCGATCGACGTGCAGATTTTGAGACTGCGCCGAAAGATCGAAGCGAATCCGTCCGAACCGCGGTTTATCCACACCGAACGCGGCGCCGGTTATATCTTCACCGTGCCGGTGGAAGTGCTGTATTAGCTGAAGAAGGTCTCCCTTCGCGCCGGCCGCTGGCGTCTGCTACACGACCTCGCGGAGACGCCGGATACGCTCCCGCCAATTGGTGACGAGACGGTCGCGCTCCGGGTCGTTGCCTTCGTCTCGCACGCGGCGCTTGCGAAACGCGAGCTCGTGTTGCGCGTTCACGAGCGTTGACGATGTGCGGGGGTGCATCTGATCGATCCGGCGTGTGCGCAGCATCCGATCGTTTACGATCTCCCCGTACTCGGCTGGGCTCACCGTACGTCCGACTTCATCCACCAGCTCCTCGCGGATCACCCGCCGCTCCCACACACCGCTTCGCCAGAGTGAGAGTGCCATGATCGCGACGAATGGCAGGAAGAGCGTGAGCTGAAGCAGAGTGCCAATCGCGAAGGCCTCGAGAAAGCCGATGTCGGGCGGAGGCTCATCCACGGGCGGCGGCTCACCTGCAATGACGCCCGCCAGGGCGACAAATAGCGGCAACGCATTGTTGAGCATGTGTGCCGCCATTGCGAGGGCGAGTCCCACCATCGGTGCGACAATGCGCAGCCACCTGCGCCGCGTTTGAATCGCGAGCCCGAGGAACGCGCCAAAGATGCCGGTAAACATCACGTGTCCGCCGAACCCGAGAAGGGAGTACCGGAGACCGAGCTGCAAGTCATACGTGGCAACACCGTACTCTTCGAAATTTTGAGCCACGTACAGCGCCGCCTCGAACCAGTTGAACCCTAGCCCGACAAGTGCGCCGTAGACCAAACCGTCGCGCATGTTGTCGAACTCGGCGCGCAAGAACCAGAAGAGCAGCATTAACCCCAACGCCTTGGCTGTCTCCTCCGTAATCGGGGCGTCGATCGGCGCCGCGAGCATCATTGCCGCATCCGGGCCGAGCGTCTGCGTGAGCACAGGGTATTGCGCCACCCACTCGTCAATGAGCATGAAGAAAGCGGTGTTGAGCAGCAAAGCAACTGCAGTGGCGATGCATGCGCCCCACAAGAACGCTGCCGCGAACAGCCACGGTGTCTCGCGCTCGCGCCGGTCTAGAAACCACAGCAAGTAGAGCGGGACAGTTGCGAGCAAGCCGGAGAGCGCGAGCGCCCGGTAGAAGACGCCCGCCACGTCCGGCTCTATGTCGGCAAACAGGGCGAGGTGGATAAGCGTTGAGCCGACGAGCACGACGAATAGCACCGCGCCGACCACAATGCATACGCCGCGCCGGCGCAGCGGCGAACCGATCAACAGGTGGTCGTACTCAGGCCGCCCTAAAAACTCCACGCGTGCTTCCTTAGTGAGAGCGTCTTCTGAAAAGTCGCTAAGCGGCAGGATCGTTCATTCTGGCGTGCATGTCGCAAACTGACGCATCACGCGCGAGACCCGTGAAGTGAGTCATCCCCGTGATCGGCATCGTTGTTCCCCCTTTCAGGACAGAACCGGCATGTTGTCCGCGGTTCCGAAATTAAGCATAGGCTCTCCGCGGCGCGAAC